>JAPLOD010000045.1 GCA_026692735.1 Planctomycetota bacterium
AGCTCGGCAGCCTGATCGCGGCGATACTTGGACCATCGCGCGTCGCTGCCGGCTTCATTCAGCAGCAGGTCCAACGCCTCTTTCGCGCGCCCGGCCCCGCGCGCCGCCTCGATGTATGCAGCCAGGTACTTTTCCTGACGCCCGCTCTCGCGGTACGCGGCGCCGAGGAGCTCCGCCGCGTCTTCCCCCCGTCCCTTGGCCTTCGCGGCTTGGCCAACGACTGCTTTCAACTCCACGTATGGAGCTTGACTGCCCGGCAGGCGCTGCTCGAGAAGCTGCCGCGGCTGTTCGATCCTGAGAGCCGGATCGAAGATGAGCGTCGCGATCATCCGGTTGCGCCAGTCGCTCAGCCGGCCCTGCGCCGCCTCGCTAAGCAACGTGTCCAGCGCCGCGCCCGGCCTTGGCCCCTGCCGCAGCGCGCCGACATACAATGCCAGCACGTTCTCGGCCCGCTCCGAGAGCTCATAGGCCGTCTTGAACTGCGCCGCCCCTTCGTCCCACTGTTTCCTCTCCAGCAGCAGCATTCCGATTCGTGTTCGCACGAACACTTCCGCCGCCGGGCTTATCTGACCTGCTGCGGCGGCCGTGCGCTGCAGTACGTTCATGTCTGCGACTTCGGAAAGCGCCTGCGCCAGCCCCACGTACTCCCCGGCCGCCCGCGGCGCCGATCTCACTTTCACCAGGGCCGCAGCCAGGCCCTGCGCGGCATCGGGTTTCCGTTCGGAAGGCTCGCGCTCGAAAATCCAGATGCCCTCGGGAGCCCAGGAGCCCGCCAGGTCGCCGGTCCGCACCTGATGCTCAATCCGTTCGGCTTTGTGCCACTCGTTCCATTTCCTCCAGGGCTCGCCGCCGAACTGGAACACCAGCAGCGTGCCGAAATACCGCACGAACAGGCCGTCGCGTTCCATCGGTTTGCCGACGACCATCCGCAGCAGGTGATCGGCCGCGCCGGCAACCCGTGCGTCCTCCTTTGGATAGCCGAGACATTGGCGCGCGACTCCCAGCCCAGCCGTGTGCAGCAGATGAATCTCCGAGCCCTTCGGCTTGCCCGCTGCGCCGACCGCACCATCGTCCGCCTGCACCAGATCAAGGTAGCGAATCGCCCCATCGAACACCGCCGGCTCGACATGCAGGCCCGCCACTTTTGCCGACTTCAGCGCCAGCACCGCAAACGCCGTCACCAGCGGATGTCCCGTGTCGCCCGCGGCTTTGTTGAAAGCGTAGGCCCATCCGGCTCCGGCACCGCCAGCGGCTCGTGCCGTGCCGCCGCCCGCCTGCAGGCTGCCCAGGAACTCCGTCGCCTTCTGCGCGGCCGCCCGGGTCTCCGGCATATTGGCCATGCCTGCCGCTTCGCTCAACGCCAGCGTGCCCAGCGCATGCTCGTACGTGTTGGAGCCAATGCGCCCGTTTGCATCCTGCACCGATCTCAGCCAGGCCACCGCGCGGCGCACGGTCTCCTTGTACTCGCCCACTTTCTCCGTGTGGCCTGCGCCGAGCAGCGCCAGCAGCGACAAACTGGTCTCCTCAACGCCCGCGCCGCCCCAGCGGCCGTTCTGGTGCTGAGCATAGGACAGCCAGCGCAGACTGTAGTCCACGCCCGATTCCGTCGCGCGCGACCCGCCGTGCCGCACCACCATCAGGCGCCGGCCGCCGCCGAAGCTTCGGTAGCCGAAGGAACCGCGGCCCTCGCCAGCGTCGAAGCCCACGCTTTCGCCGCCGCCCCATCCACCGCCTGTCCCGGGACTGGTCTCTATGCGCTCGAGGAACTCCTCCGCCGGCTTTGAAAGGGCATCGTCGTCGCCCGACCCGGTTCTGATCGTGACCAGGTCCGATGGTGTGACATCCGTTTGCTGCAGCGGCGCCACCGCCTCCGGCTGCGCCTGGAAATCGCGCGTCTGGATTGGCCCCTGCGGCGCGTTCTCCAGCGCCGGTACGGCTTCACGAACCGGCACACTGACCGCCGCCGCGCTCGACGGAGCGGCGCTCCCTCCCTCCGGACGGAGTTGCAGATAGCGGTAGTAGACTTCAAGAGACAGGGACGACAGAGCCGTCGCGACCTCGCGGCCATCCCCGAAGCGTTGCGAAAGCAGCGTCAGATCCAGCGTTTCTACGAATGGCCTCGGCGGCTCTGGCTTGGGCGGTGCAGCCTTCGCCTCTTCGGATGCTCGTGGAGCAGGGGCAGGCTGCGGCTCGGGCTGTGCGCCCGGTTGCGGCGTTGCCAGGGGAGTGGTCGCGGGCGGGGGCGGTGGCACGCTACGCATCCCCCCTTGTTCTTCCCAGTAACGCCGCCGCAGGCGGCGGTCAATCCCATATTGCGCGTACTGCTGCTCGTTCTCCAAGACCAGGAAGGACGTGTACGGACTGATGATCGTGAACTCCTGCGAAAGCTGCGCGACCTGCTGCGCCGTTTGCGCGTCCTGTGGCAACGCCAAGAGCGTCTCCATCTTCTCGCGCGCCCACAGCCGCGGAATGAACACGTTTGTGTTCTCGGCATCAGGCAGCGTGAAGGTGCCCGTAACCGGCGCACTCTCGCCCTGCTTCACCGAAACCTCCAACGCCCCGGCCTTCTTGTAGCGCCCCAACACGATCAGCTCCTGACCGGGCAGCAGGGAGCCCGGCTTGGACGGATACAGCTCTGTGACCTCCACGCCGCTGAATGTCAGCTCGGGCACCGCCTGCAGTTCGCATTCGAGTGCCAGCGCCAACCGAAACGCTTCGCTCTCGATCGCGCTTCCCGGCGCCAACGAGCGAAACAGTCCCCCGCTTGTGCGCGCAAGCTCCGACAGCACCAGCCGGTCCTGCACCGTGCCCATGGCCAGCGCGTGGAAACGAGCATGCTGCTCTTTGAGCACCTGCTGCGCCGCCGCCAGCACGTCGGCGCTCTCCGTCTTTCCGAACGTCGCGATGCCGTCGCTGAGCATCACCACATCCGGCGCGCTTCGCGGCTTGTGTTTCTGCAGGAACACGCCCATCGCGCCGCATGCCGCCGCCAGATCCGTCGCCCCCAGCGGAATCAGCTTCTCGACGCTCGACATCGCCGCGTTGATGTTCTGGGCGGTCGCCGTCACAAAGCCATCCGGCGCACGCACAGCGACATCAAAACTGAGCAGTGCGAAGCGATCGTCCGGCCGCAGTTCCTCGAGCATCACGCGCAACGCACGCAACTGCGCGCGGTAATCATCGGCCCGCCGCGACAGCGACGTGTCCAGCATGAATACCAGGTCCCGCTTCAGCCGCGCCTGCAGCGCCGGCGCGTCCGATCCGGACGGCGCGCGATACGCGAGCAGGAAGAATCCATCCTCGCCCGCGCGCCGATCCGCCGCCAGCGACAGCGCCGCGTTGTCCCGGCTGTAGAAGCGCAGCACGACATCTCCCCTTGGCCTAAAGCGCTCGCGAGAGAGCTTCACGGTCGCCTGGCCCTCACCTGTCGCGACCTGCGCCTCCGGGTAATTCTGACAGAACACCGGCATGCGCGAGCCGCCGTTGACCCCACCGATCGTCGCCTCGAAGCTGAAGCGCCCAATCGTGAGACTCTGGTCGGTCTGACTGCCGAGCGGGTACACATAGCAGCGCTCGCCGTCCTGCGCCGGCAGCGTCTGCGTGTACGCGATGAGGATGCGCTTCGCGCCTTTTGCCGGGATCGGGAAGATCCGCGTCTTGAAGATGTTGCCTTCCTGCCATTCCATAAGCGCCGGATCCTGCATGCGCCGCACGATCTCCTCATACACGTGCCGCGCCCTGACGCGCTCGACCAGTTCGCCCTCCACAAGCGTCTCGCCGACCCACATCGCCAGTCGTGCCAGACTCGCGCCCGCCGGCACCGGGAAATAGAACGTCCCCTCCGCCTGCTGTTCCGCCGGATTGAAGAACGTCTGTTCTATCTCCGTGAGCGCCACGCCGCCCGGCGTGCCCAGGATTGTCGTCGTCACCCGCAGTTCCTGGACCTCCAGCGTTCGCATGTCGCGCCCCAGCGAATCCTTCAGCAGCAGCCGCCCGATCCCCGGCGCGCCGCGTCCCTCCGCGCGGGCGGCCCCGGTCACCGGTTGGCTGGCGGCATGCCGCAGTGCGCGCTCAGGCGTTTCGCTCGCGCTGGCCGCCGCCACGCCGCTGCGTGTGAGCGCCACGGCCTCGCCCGCGTGCATGGCCTTTGTCGTGCCATCCAGCGCGCGGATGTTGCCGCGGCCCTTGCTCAGCCGCACGCGTACCGCTTCCGCACCCGCGTGGAGCTGCGCAACGCCTGCGACTTCCACTTCACCCACGCTTGTTGTGGTGAGGAACGGCGCCGCGGCCGCTTCGTGTGCGCTCGCGATCTGCAGATCGCCCGCCGCAAGTTCCCCCGAACTTGCACTCAGCGGCGTGAAGCATCCGCCCGCTCCAAGTTCCAGACGAATATCGCGCACCAGCAGGTCCACGCGTCCCAGCGGCCCCACGCGCAGCGGCTTCCTGGCCGGCACCATGTCGCCCGCCGCCACTTCGCGCCAACCTATGCCACGCGCAACAAGCACCACGCCGTCCACAGCGGCCACGCGAAACTCTGAGTCAGAGTTCATGTTCGCCGTGACGTTGCGCCCTGCAGTCTTGTTGGTTGTTGTGGAGCGCAACCGCCAGAGCCCGACCGCGCCCCCCGCCAGCGCGAGCGTCACGAGCCAAAGCAATGTACGAGACACTAGTTTCCCTGAGGACATGATCGCCACGCCTCCCAATGGGGCTTTCGGCTGTTCGGATTGGCCTTCTGCAGGTGTTAACGAACCGTCTGCGGTTTTCTTGCGTCAAGAAACCGCAGGATCGACGCGGAGGCGCGGAGTACCACGTGCAGAAGACGAACTGACTGGGCACGGCAACAACAGACGATGATCGCCGGGCCGCTCCTCACGGGGCGGCCCAGTGTCGCTCAATCGTCCAGTTCGAGGGGAACGGCTGCCGTGATAACGATTACGACGAAAGCGACTCGCACCTGCCATAGCCGCAAGGGTCGGGCCGCTTGCGAAGGCTGTCTTCGCACTGGTCGGTGTTCAGCGATACTCTTGACGCCGGAAGTGCCTCACGTGAAGCTTCCGGCGGGAGGGGCACATATGCCAGCGCAGTCCATTCGCAGGCAACTGCCGTGGCCGGCGAGCCGCGGGGCTCCGGTACAGGAGGTGGCTGAGCGGGTTGCCTGCCGGAAGGCCTTTGTCGCACTCTTCGCGCCGCTGCTTGTCGTGTGCTGCGCGACGTGCCGGAGCGCGGAGCAGGTTGCGGCGGCGACGTGGCTCGATGCCGACATCGGCGCCCCAGCGACCGCGGGCAGCCGCACAAGCGCCAACGGCGAACTGACCGTCATCGGCGCCGGCAATGGCGACAAGACCAACGGCCCCGACCAACTGCATTACACCTACACGGCTCATCCTGGCGGCGACATTGACGTCATGGCGCGGATCGTTTCCATACAAGGAGAGCGGAACGCTCGCGCGGGCATCATGCTGCGCGATGGGAACAGTCCCACTGACGCGACCACGGCGCAGGTCGTGTTCTGCAATCAGGCCGCGACCGACGGAAAACACAACCTGTCCTTTGCCGCCCGCGATCATGCCAGCAAGAGCAGCTCAAGCAGCGGCATTACGACGCGAATGCAGGTACCTCTCTGGCTACGACTGGTCCGCATCGGCAAGAACTTCGCAGTCTACAAGTCGCCGGACGGCAAGATCTGGTCCATGCTCGGCAACACCAGCGGTTGGCAGTTCACACCTGAAGGCCCCCTCGAGGTCGGCCTTTTCGTTTCCAGCGGCGACCCGGCGAAGACGGCGAGCGCCACCTTCGACAGCATCGTGATCGGTAAGCCAAACCTGGGATACAGCTCAAGCTGGATTGGCAACAGCTTCAGCGGCAACGTCGCCGATGGGCACGTTTCGAACGGCATCACCGCTCTGTGGGTGGCGCCGGACGGAACGTGCTACACGAATTCCTATTGGGACGAGGGCGCCGAATCGTCGAAGATCTACAAGGACGGCAAGGTCGTCACGAGCTTCCGCAAGGAGAACGAGTGCTTCGGCAACGATAGTTGCGGCGAAGGCACGATCACGAGCGACGGCAAGCGCATGTTCCTGGCGGCCGGGCACCATCTGTACATGACCGACATGCTCGGGCACGGCTCATCCACGCGGCCGCTCCATTTCGCCACCGATCTCTGGCACAAGCCGAAGAACATCAACGTCACCAGCGGGCTGGCGGTCGTCGGCGGGAAGCTCTATGTCGGCAACGCGCGCGACAACAAGATCATGGTCGCGCGCACCGATCTGCAGGTCTACTACACGGCCGGCAACAGTTCTGTGAACATCACCGCGCAGGACATCGAGACGAAAGGCGTGGCGAACGCCGCGCCACCCATCGTTTATCAGTCGCAACGCGAATGCGACTACCTGCCGTACGTGATCCCCGGCCTGGAGGCCGGCGCGAGCTACACCGTGCGCTGCCACTTTGCCGAATACACGGAGGACAAGCCCGGCAAGCGATTGATCAATATCGGCGTCTCAGGAACGCAGGGAGTCCGCGGTTACGACGTGGTCGCGGCGGCCGGCGGCAAGTTCAAGCCGGCGGTGAAGGACATTGAGAATGCGAAGGCAGACAAGACGGGGAAGCTCACCGTCGTCTTCGAACGCGGGCAGGGCGGCAACGGGCACATCGTCATCTGCGGGTTTGAGATACTCAAAGCCGATGGCGCGCCAGCCTTTGCGGTCAACTGCGGCGGCCTTGAGAGCGCACAGTTCAAGCCGGAGGCAAGCGAACTGCCCAGCCTGGCTTTTGTGTTCACGCGGCCCGGTCCGATGACCGCCGACAAGCGCGACGAACTCTGGATCATACAAGAAGCCAACGACTTCCCGGTCGGCACAACGCTGACGGCGAAGTACCCCGGCGCGGTGAAGTGCTATCGCACTGACGGCACATTCACCGGACGGGAGATCACCGACGTCGTTAACCCAACCGCACTCGCGTACGATTCGGTCAACGATCGCTTGCTCGTCGCCGAGAACGGCCCTGATCAGAATATCCGCATCTACAGCGATCTCGCGGGCAAGCCAACGTGTTCGAGTATCATCGGCGTGATGGGCGGGCTCTACGCCGGCGCAACGCCGGGGCGCATCTTCGACGCGGCGGCCGGCGGCCACGCTCGTTTCTATGGCCTGAGCGGCGTGGGGGTTGACGCGGGGGGCAACATCTACGTTGCGTCCTCGCTGCAAGGCACCGACCTGCGGAAGCTCTCACCTGAAGGCAAACTGGTCTGGATGATCAACAGCTTGTTCTTCTGCAACACGGCGGACGTTGATCCTGACAGTGACGGCGCCGAAGTGTACAGTCCGTACGTCCACCTGACGATGGATTACACGAAGACCGCTCCTGGAAGCGAATGGAGTTACGCCGGGTACAACTGGAATCCATCGCGGTTCGGTCCTGCGCCGCGCGCGGGAAACTCGCAGGCCATCGTGCGCAGAATTGGCCCGAACCGGGCTTTGGCGATGTACACCAGCGGCCAGGGCGTGGTCGAGTACGTCGGCATCTTCCGCTTTGAGGGCGAGATCGCGGTGCAATGCGGGCAAATCCGCGACAAGAGCATCTGGGTGGACAGCAACGGCGACGGCAAGGAATCGCCCGATGAAGTGACGGCGTGGAAATGCCCCGGCGGTCTTCAGAGTTTCTGCATTGATCAGAAAGGCGACGTTTGGCTGGCGCTGATCGCGAATCCTCCTGTGATGCGTCGCGTCAAGCTCAGGGGACTGAACGCGCAGGGCGCGCCGATCTATGGCGCCAGCGCCGGCGACTACGAGGATGCTCCCTATCCAGGTATCGGCACGCCCGTTAATCCCTGGGGGCAGATCGTGAAGGTGAACTACGACTCTGAACGTGACGTGATGTGTCTGCTGGGGCCAGCCAAGGACCGCAAGGGCGACAAGGAGGATCCCATCTGCTATATGGCCCGCTATGACGATTGGAGCAAAGGCAACAGGACCGCGCGCTGGTTGATCACGCTACCGAACCCCGACACCGATCCCAACTTCATGTACGAGGTTGGACGGCCGTGGGGTTGCGCGTTTCATTGGATGGGACTGGACGTCGCCGATGAAAAGGTGTTTCTGGCTGAGCTCTGGGGGCCGATTCACGTGTACGACGCGGCCACGGGGAAACTGATCCTCATCTTGAACGCAGGGCCGGAAGTCTCAGGCTGCAACGCCTGGGAGGACGCGAACCTGGGCGTGCGCGCCTTCAAGCGCAAGAACGGCGAGTTCGTCATCTTCTCGGAAAACAGCGGCTACAATGGGAAGAACAATATGTTCCGCTGGAAGCCGTAGGTCCATTCCCGTTTGTTGGGAGCATGGAGTTAAACCCAACTGACGGCATTCAATGGCGGACAAGGCACCTGGACGGTGCTCTGCGGCGGGGCAAAGGCTTTGCATGGAGAATAGCGATGCCCATTATGCCACGAAATCGAGTCGCCTTTCGCGGCTTGGAGCGACTCCTCCAGGGAATCCCGGTTATCACCTCCCGAGACCGCAGTAGAATGCCAATGTTCGTCAACGCTGTCAGGCAAAAGCTTCGACAGCTTGCGCGACCCTCCACTAAGGAGAGTTACGAACGGTACTTCAAACACGTGATCAAGTTTCACGGGCTAAAGTCGCCGGCGGTGAAGCAGGTGGCACGCGACGTTCTCCCATTGTTGCAGGACGAGCCGATCCTGACAGTCGTCGGCGCCGCTTTCGGCCTGCTCGCATCCGAGTATTCCGAAGAGAAGCAGATTGCGATCATCGTGCTGAACCGGAATGTGCGCGCGTTGCCCGACGACTTCCTGTGGCGGCTCGAACCTGTGTTCGACCGCAATGTTTTCGACTGGGCCACGTGCGACGGCATCGCCGGCCGCGTGTTGCGCTTCCTGCTGACCCGCGAGGCCGATCTGCGCCGGATCGTCGAATGGAGCCTCGTGGATCATCTGTGGCGGCAGCGGGCCTCTGCCGTCGCGTTCGTGAACGAGGCGCGGCACTGTCGGTACAACGATGCGATCATCGCCGTCTGTGGGCGCGTCGTTCGGAACCCGGAGCGGTTCGCGCAGCTTGGGGTGGGGTGGGTGCTACGCGAGCTGTTCCTTGCCGATCGCGCTCGGGCCATCAAGTTCGTGCGAAGCCACCACCAGTACATGAGCCGCGAAGGTCTGCGCTACGCCACCGAGAAGATGCCGGCAGCGCTGAAACAACGCGTGCTTGCCGAGCACGCCTGCGCAACGCGACAACCAGGATGACTGGGACATGCCCGTCGGCAAGCGCCTGCGCTGCCGGGAGTACCGCACCGTGTTCACCGTCCAGGGAAGACTCCGTCACCGCACCCACGATCCAGGAGCCTGCCGACGACCCCCCCCTCGCTCCCGGCGGGGGAGGGGCCGGGGGTGAGGGGGGGCCGACGCTCTGCCGGCGGGCGATGAAGCTTGGCGACCACGAGAGACTTGATGCACCGCACGCGGTGGTGTAGGCTGTGCATTAGAGGGTTGAACTGTGACTGTCGCGACCATCGCCCATATCGAGGTTGACGAGAAAGGCACGGCGTGGGTGGCCGGCGCCAACGTGAAGGTCATCGAGATCGTCGCTGACAAGCTGGCGCACGGTCTCAGCCCCGAGGAGATGCAGATCCAGTACCCGCACTTGTCCGCCGCGCAGATTTACGCGGCGCTCGCCTACTATTACGACCATAAGACGGAATTCGATTCGCAGCTTGAGCGCGACCATCAGGAGATCGAGGCGCTGCGGGCGGCGGCCGGCGAATCGCCTGGGCGAAAGCGTCTGCGCGCGCTGGGCTACCTGCCGTGAGCCTGCGGCTCTACATGGACCACCACGTGCGGCGCCCCATCATTACCGCCCTGCGGTTACGCGGAGTGGACGTAGTGACCGCGCAACAGGACGGCGCCGCGGCCTGGGACGATGACAGACTGCTCGACCGCACCGCTGCGTTGGGGCGCGTGGTATGCACCCAAGATACCGACTGCTTGCGCATGGCGGCCCAGCGCCAACGGGCGGGATCGCGTTTGCCGGCGTGGTCTTTGCCGAGCAGCGGGCGGTAACGATCGGGAAGTGCATCGAGGACCTGGAGTTGATCGCGAAAGCCTATGAGCCCGAAGACATCGCGAATCGGGTGGAGCATCTACCGCTGCGGTGACGCCCCCGCCGAGTGCTGGCGGCGTTACGACGCCGGCGAGTTCAAGTAGGGCGAGTTGCCAACTCGCCCCACGGTCCGGCGCGGGTTGGCAACCCGCCATTACTTTGGATGTGTTGTTCCCTTGCCAACGGTAGCGGTCTTTCCCCCTTGTGGGAAGTCCATCGCGCCCACGGCGCAGGAACTGCAGGCGCCCCGGAACGGACCGCTGCCGGCGGCCGCAGGATCTCGCGAGTGCCGTCATCGAACTCGATCAGGATGCGCCGCGCGGCCCTGCTGCGGCGCCCGAGGAACTCGACGCCGACCAGCCCTGAGTCATCAGCCGGAAAGCTCAGGCGCAGCAGCAGGCGCTTGTTGATCCGGATGCTGCGGCGCGTGGGGGCGCACGGGCCGTGGCGCGGTGTCGCCGTGACGGCAAGGCTGGCCGGCCACGCGCCAATGTTCGTCCCAATCGCCGCGTGATCGCGGACTTGAAAGCCCCCATCCGTTCTGACAACGGCGTACTTCGTGCTTTCGTAGACGGCTCGCGAAGTCCTCGCGGTGTAATCCGTGGAAGGGGGCCCCATGAATACTCAGCCTGGATCGTCAACCTGCACAACCCGCTCGCCAGCCGAACCGCGCACCGGATCAGAACACCTGCAGCGGCGGCGCTTCCTGGGTGCCGCGGCCGCAGTAGCCGTGGCGGCAATCGTGCCGCGCCACGTCCTGGGCGGGCCGAGACACGTTCCGCCGAGCGACAAAATCAACCTGGCGTACGTGGGCTGCGGCACGCAGGGCTTCCGGCAAATGACGCAGGCTCTCGAGAAGCCGGAGATCAACATCACCGCCGTCTGCGATCCCAACCGCGGCAGCGACGACTACCCTGACTACGGCAACGATGAACTCAACAACAGGATTCGCAAGTTCCTGAACGATCCGCAATGGGCCAACGGCGCGCGCGGCGCGTTCTGCGGGCGGGAGCCGGGGCAGCAGATCGTGAAGCGCTACTACGCCGCGAAGAAACCTTCAGGCCGGAATGCCGATTGCCGGGCGTATGCCGATGTCCGCGAGTTGCTGGCGAAAGAGAAAGACCTGGACGCCGTCTACATCATGACGCCCGACCACCTGCACGCCGTGATTGCCAGCGCTGCCATGCGGCAAGGCAAACACGTCATCACGCACAAGCCCATCGCCAACGTCCTCGATGAACTCCGCACCGCCCGCAACGTCGCACGCGAGACAGGCGCCGCGACCCAGTTGTTCTGCGCCGCCGGACAGACGAGCACTCCAACGATCTGCGAGTGGCTCGCCGCCGGAGCGATCGGCAGCGTGCGCGAAGTACACAACTGGTCCACGCGCCCCTTCTGGCCGCAGGGCATGACCGAACGCCCTACCGGCACCCCGCCCATCCCCGACGGTTTTGACTGGGATCTCTGGCTGGGCCCGGCTGCGGACCGCCCGTACCATCCCGCCTACACTCACACAGTCTTCCGCGGCTGGTATGACTTCGGCACGGGCGCACTCGGCGACATGGGGCACTACAGCTTCCATCAGATTTTTGAAGCCCTGAAGCTTGGCTCGCCCACAAGCGTCGAAGCCAGCCGCAGCCAATACTGGAAGATCGAGGGCTACCGCTGGCGCAAGCAACCGCAGGACCTGGCGTATCCGCAAGCCTCCGTCATACGCTGGGAGTTCCCTGCCCGCGGCGCCATGCCTCCAGTGGCGCTGCACTGGTACGATGGCGGCATGCGTCCGCCGTTGCTCAAGGAACTCGAAGACGACGGCGAGCCCTTGCCGGACGAAGGCCTCTTGTTTGTCGGCGACAGCGGCAAGCTGCTCGCAGGTTTCACCGGCGACAAGCCCCGCCTTATCCCGAAGGCGCGGATGGCCGAGTTCAAGCAGCCCCCTCAGACCCTCCCTCGTCCCATTGGCGAATTGGAGCAGTTCATACGCGCCTGCCGCGGAGGCCAGCCTTCCGATGCCAGCTTCGAGAATGCGTATCCCTTCGCCGAGACGATTGTGCTGGGCACGATCGCGCTGCGCGTGAACAGGAAACTGCAGTGGGACGCCGCCAAGGCCGAGTTCACCAACTCGAAGGAGGCCAACGAACTGAAGTCCCGCAAGAACCGCCAGGGCTGGGAGGTGTAACTGCCATCGTTCCCGCGCTACGCGGGACGGACGAAGAAGAGCTGGTGCTGCCGCCGGGACTGTTTCATCTCAGTTAGGAGAATGCCGATTCCTTTTGCAGGGGGAGCGAAAGGAGCTGAGATGGGGACGAAGACGCGACCCTCCGCCACCGCCCTGGCTGAAGTCGAGGCGCTGCTGCAGGAGTAGAAGCCGACGCTGGCGGAGATGATCGAGCGCAATGATCCGTCCGTTCAAGACCTCAAGTTTGATGACATCGAGGCCCATGCGGCGGCCGTAGGGGACTTGCTGGCCAAGCTGCTGCTGGTCCGCACCTTGGAGCGGCAACCGGGCGTCACGCCGGCGGAAGAGCAGGCGGCGCTTCCCGCATTTTCTCATTCTGCATTTTGAGTTTTGCATTCCCGACTCTGTACCCATGTGCCGGCGCGGCGCAAGCTGTTCCTGGAAAACAGGCTTGCTCTCCTTTCCGGCCTCATGCCTCCAGCAAGGTTTGCAGCTTGCCAAGCACCTCCTGCACAGTCTCACCGGGGACCTGCCCGCAGACGGCTGCCTTCCTGGCTTTCCAGTCGAGGCTCTTGACTTGGTCCGCCAGCACCACCCCGCGGATATTCGATTGCGCGGGAAGCGCGACTTCGAACGGGTAGCCCTTGACCTGGGTGGTGACGGGGCACAGGAGCACGAGGCCCACCCTGCGGTTGTAGGCTTCGGGTGAGAGAATGAGCGCTGGCCGGCGGCCGGCCTGTTCGTGCCCGGCCTGTGGGTCGAAATCCAGCCAGACCAAGTCGCCGCGCCTGGGACAATCAGGAGCCGGCATCTTCAGAGCTCCTTGCCGACGGCGTGTCCTGTGGAGACTTCGCCGTGGCGATTGGCGCGGGTTACGCCCTTCAACAGGTCGTCGAGCCTGTACCGCCGGGGATGGGCAGGCTTGATGACAATGCTGCCTGAGCGGACCGATACGTCCACCGGCTTGCCGGCTTGGAGCGCAACATCGAGCGCCATGGCGCGGGGAATCCGAACCGCCAGACTGTTGCCCCATTGCTGCACTCGGGTAACCATCGGTCTCTTCCTCCGCTTGTATCTACAATATAGATACATCGCCTCGCGCCACGCGCAAGGGACTTCCCGGCCGGTTGCATCCAGAAGTCCTGCAGGGGCAGGGCGCGAAGGCGGACGCGGAGGAAACTCTCGGTCCGGGCTTTCGCCGGACAGGTTCAGTTGGCCTGGTGTCCCGTGCCGGATGGGAGCGCGGTGCATGTCCGGTGGGTGCTCGAATCGCTCAGCGCCGAACATGGCGCATCGCTGCTTATCAAAAAGGACAACGGGGCAGCCCTCAACGAGGACTGCGTCAATGGGCTGCTGGGGAGAAATGGCATCATTGGTCTATTGTCCCCCAAGGCAACCCCGTCGTATAATGGCGCCTGGGAAGCCGGGAATGGTTCGATGACGTTGCGGACAAGTTACGAGGCGGCCAGACACGGTCGTCCGGGCCGCTGGACAACGCTGGTGTAGGAGGGGTAATGGCACACGCTCACGGACACGTTCTTGTCACCGGCGGCGCGGGTTTCATTGGCAGTCATCTGGCAGAGTCCCTTCTGCGTGCGGGACGCCGCGTCATCGTCATTGACGACCTTTCCACCGGCCTGTACAGCAACGTGGCGGCCCTCGATGGCAACACCGGCTTCCGCCTGTACGTCGAAAGCATCCGCAACGAACGGTTGCTGCGCCAGCTCTTGAGGCGCTGTGAGACGGTGTACCACCTCGCCAGCGCCGTGGGCGTGAAGCTGATCATGGACAAGCCCGTCTACACGATAGACAACATCTACCAGGGCACCGAGACCGTCTTGCGGCTGGCGCGCTGCTACCGCAATCGGGTGCTGATCACTTCCACGTCCGAAGTCTACGGCAAGTCGGAGGACATCCCGTTTCGCGAGGACGGAGACCGGCTGGACGGGCCAACCACGAAGCACCGTTGGGCGTACGCGTGCGCCAAGGCCCTGGATGAGTTCCTGGCGCTGGCGCACTGGAAGGAGACCCGCCTGGCGGTGATCATCGTGCGCCTGTTCAACACGGTGGGGCCGCGCCAGCGGTCGCACTATGGCATGGTCCTGCCGCGTTTCGTCAAGTGGGCTCTCGCGGGCGAAGACCTGCAGGTCTACGGCGATGGCACTCAGGCCCGCTGCTTCTGCCATGTGGCCGACGTCGTCGCGGCCCTCACGCAATTGATGGACTCCCGGCGCTTCTACGGCGAAGTGTTCAACGTCGGAAGCAGGGAAGAGGTGACCATCAGGGCGTTGGCAGAGCGAGTCATAAGCAGGACGCGTTCCAAGTCACGGATTCGCCTCGTGCCATATCAGAACGTCCACGGTGAAGGCTTCGAGGACATGCAGCGCCGGGTTCCCTGCCTGCGCAAGATACGAGCCGCCATTGGATGGCAACCCACACTCACGCTCAACCGGATCATTGACGACGTCGCCAGGGATCTGAAACGCCGGAGAGCGCGCATGAACGAGACAGCCTCGCCGCATGTCTCTCCAGTGACGGGGCGAAGCTGAGCCATGCGCATCGTCATCTGCTGGACGGAGATGAGCGGTTACATGGCGGCCTGCTGGCGCGTGCTCGCTAAGCAGCCCGGCATGGATCTGCCGGCCACCTGTACGCGATGGCGTACACGGAGAACGAGCACCCCCCGGAGGTCGTCAACGACCTCCTGAGCCGCTGGTCGGCTGCCCGGCATGAGGATATGGATGACGTTTCGACACGCAACAGGCGGGCGAATTATGAGACGAATGGCCGCGTGCGCAAGCATGGTGCTGCTGCTGACCGGTCTGGCATTGTGGTCCAATGGCTGCGGCACCGGACTCTCCGGGAACCGGGTCGAGATTACGATGTTCGATTGGGACAACATCGAGCTCAACCGCCTGAACAAGGAGATCATCGCGAGCTTTGAGAACACACACCCGCACATCCGGGTGCGGTTCATCAGCGGTGACGCGCGCAAGCGTCTGGCCATGATCGCCGCGGACATGGCTCCTGATATCATGCCGCTGGAGATTGACGAGTTGAGCTTTTACATCACGAGGAATCTGCTGGCGCCGCTGGACGAGTTCATTGCCACGGATGCGGAGTTCCGGCTGGCGGACTACTTTCAGAACATGGCCGCGATGTGCCGCTACGGCGGCAAACTCTACGGTCTTCCTGAGGACTTTTCGCCCGTTGTGCTCTACTACAACAAGGACCTGTTTGACGAGGCGAACGTACCATACCCGGACGGAAACTGGGGGTGGGAGGATTTCCTGGCCGCGGCAAAACGACTGACCCGCGACCGCGAGGGCCGTGGCCGGATTGATCAATACGGCTTCGTGACTTCGTGGTGGCGCAATCGCTGGCCCATGTACGTCTGGCAGAACGGCGGGGAGGTCTTCAACGCGAAGTACGACCGGTGCCTGATGGATCAGCCGGAGGCCATTGAGGCCATCCAGTTCTATAATGACCTGACCGCTGTACACCACGTAGCACCTGGATGGGGAGCGCAGTTGGAAGGAGTGGGCGGGCAGGGCGGAAGCCAGTGGTTCGTGGCGGGGCGGATTGCAATGACGGCCGAGACCCGGTACATCCAGACGACATTCCAGCGGATCACCAATTTCCGCTGGGACGTGGCGCCGCTGCCAAAGGGAAAACGGCGGGCAACGACGTTCGTGGGCGGCGTGGCCGTGATATCGGCGCGGACGAAGCATCCGCGAGAGGCCTGGGAGTTCCTCAAGTTTCTCACCGGCGAGGGAGGCAGCACCGTCCTTATGCGCGGAGGACGGGGTTTGTCGGGGTATCGCCCGGCAGCCGAAAAAGCGGTCGTACATCCAGGCCAACCACCGGAGCATGACGGCGTGTGCATCGAAGCGGTGGATTACTGCCACCCGCCGCCCTTCGCGACTGAACACATGCGGACGTTCGATCACGCCCAAGAGGAATTGAACCTGCTCGCCCAAGGCTACAGGACGGCGGACCAAGCCTGCCACAATTTCGCCCGGCTGTTCAACGAGCATTTTGAGAAACTTCGCGGCGAGCAGCGGAACAGCGGGGAGCCACGACGATGAAGGCGCGGAGTCGCGAGGCACTTGCGGGGTACGGGTTCATTCTTCCGAACTTCGCCGGTTTCATGGCGTTCACCTTGCTGCCGGTCGTGGCGTCGCTGCTTCTGAGCTTCTACCAATGGGACCTCTTGAGCTGGCCGCCCAAGTTCGTGGGACTGGGGAACTATGCGGATCTGGTCCGCGACGAACACTTCTGGCAGTACTGCTGGAACACAGTCTTCATGATGATCGGCATACCCATCAGCATGTTCGGGTCGCTACTCCTGGCCGTGGTCATGAATCAGAAACTGCCGGGGATGACGTTCCTCAAGACGGTGTACTTCCTGCCATCCATTACGAGCGGCATCGCGATTTACGTGCTGTGGGCCTGGATCTACAACCCCGAATTCGGGCTGATGAACTGGCTGCTGGCGCAGTGTGGCGTCGAGGGACCGCGCTGGCTGGAGAGCACAACGTGGTCGAAGCCGGCGCTGGTCATCATGGGCATCTGGGGGAGCATGGGCGGGATTGATCTGGTCCTTTATCTGGCGGCACTGCAAGGGATTGACCCGCAGCTCTACGAGGCGGCGGAAATGGACGGCGCCGGGGCCTGGCACCGGTTCTGGAAGATCACCTGGCCCATGGTCTCTCCGACCACGTTCTTCATCCTGATCATGGGCATCATCGGTGGCTTCCAGGGCGGTTTTGATTCGGCATACATCATGACGCACGGCGGTCCCGCGGGATCCACCACGACGGTGAGCTACTACATCTACAACAACGCCTACGAGTGGCTCCATATGGGCTATGCCGCGGCGATCGCCTGGTTCCTCTTCCTGGTCATACTGATCGTTACGCTCATCAACTGGTTCTTCAGCCAGAGGCTGGTGCATTATGAGTGACCGGGCCGGTCCCGGCACAGAGCAGGAACGAGCGCGGCGCATGCGCCGGTTGAGAATCCTCGGCACGTACGTGGTGCTGGCCGTCCTGGGCGTGACCATGGCCTTTCCGTTCTACTGGATGCTGACGATGGGCCTGAAGGAACCGCAGGCGGCGTACAGGCATCCGCCGCAATGGATTCCGTCGCCGGTAAAGTGGTCGAACTTCGCGGCAGCCTGGGAAGCGGCGCCGTTTGGCCGGGCGTACGTGAACAGTCTCATCGCGGCCCTGCTGGTGACCGCCGGCCAAGTCTTCACCAGTTCGCTGGCCGCGTATGCCTTTTCACGGCTGAGGTTCAAAGGGCGCGACACGCTGTTCTTCTGCTATCTGGCAACCATGATGGTGCCCGGGGCCGTGACGATGATTCCGGTCTTCATCCTGATCGCCAAGATCCCCGTGATCCTCAACGCGGTCTTCAGCCCGGCAAGCGAGATCTTCTCGGCCAACTTCTATGTGCTGCATGAGTTCTACGCCGGGCGGCTGGTGGGGCTGGACTCATACTTTGCGCTCATCGCGCCGGGGCTGTTCAGCGCTTACGGCACGTTCATGCTGCGCCAGTATTTCCTGACGATCCCCAGGGATTACGAAGAGGCCGCGAAGATAGACGGGTGCAGCCTCTGGGGAATCTACTGGCGCATCATCCTCCCGCTTTCCGGACCAGCGCTGACGACGCTCACGATCTTCACGTTCATGGGCTGCTGGAAAAGCTTCATGTGGCCGCTGATCGCGACGCACAGCGAGGAGATGAAAACGTTGCCGGTGTTGTTGCAGGCGTTTCAGGGGCGATACGTAGGCTCAGACTTGACGTTGTTGATGGCGGCCTCGGTCATTGTCCTGGTGCCAATTCTCGTGATCTTCGTTATCGGGCAGAAGCACTTCATGCAAGGAATCCGAATGGGGGGACTGAAGGGCTGAGTGCTGTGAACATGAGAACTGAAATGAGCCAGGCCACTTCTGACGAAGCGCCGGGAGTGGCGGCTTGACACACCAGCCCGTTATGTCCTCAGACTCAGGCACGGCGAACCGATACCGCCGGGAGTACCATTGCGGGCCGTCACCGCTCCCCGCCCCCGCTGACTCCTCGCAGGCTGCCGTAGTAGTCCTGCCTGGCCGCCTCGAAGAACGCCGACAGGCACAGCAGCGGCCTCGGCAATATGCCGCGTGCCACGAGGAAAAGAGTGATGAGCAGGCGCCCGGCTGTCCCCACGGATAATTCCGTCTGTCTTGCGTCGCCCACAAGGCATCCTGTACCATAGCGGGATGTCCCCAGGCAGGGGAGAAGACGCGGCGTTCATCTCCTCCAACGCGATGTTCATGGACAGAGAGGCAGGTTGGGGCGACTTTCCGCTTCGTCGCGTAGGTTTGTGCTATCTTGCCAACCAGCGGAAGTTGGTGAAGACGATGCTCCTGTCCTTCCACGGACCGGTGAGTTGCAGCATATCGCAGTGCTCAAAGCCGGTCGGCGCAGCCCCCGCCTTGTCCTTGAAGTCGGCAGGCGCCAGGGTGACCGTCTGCCAGCCAGGCTGGCCTTTCAGTGTCACCTTGGCCAGGCACGTCGTCTGACCCGGCATGAAGTAGTTTTCGCTCAGCGTTACCGTGAACTCCTCTCCCGTCGTCGTGGCGATGTCGAAGCTCAGGGCAGCGCCGGCCGGTGCGCGGTACTTGGGATCGGCCGGTTGGTACGTCAGGGGCGACGCATGCTGGTTGACGGCGAAGCCCGGTTTCTCGCCCGGACCGCGTGCGGGGCGAAGCGGCACGGGCACATGGCCAGGATCAGGGTCGGTGCTCGGCGACAACGTGGCCCACATCCCTGTGCCGTCGGTGCCGTCATAGAGGACAGTCGAAGCTGTATCGGTGGCTTTGGCGTTGCCGAGGACGGAGGGCACAAGCGCTTCCTGATTGCTGGAGAGATGTACGCCGGACTTGTAGCGTACGTTGGCGAAGGCAAAGAGATACCTGTCAGCGTGCAGAACCGGCAGCGAAGCCTGCCAGCCGGCGCCGGCCTGCGTTGCGGCGGCGTTGCGCCAGTTGCGGCTCACCACGCGCGCGTTTTCCACGGCGTAGTAGATGGCAACATGCTCAACGTCAGCGGGCTTGTCTGCCGTAACCGTGATGACAGGCACGCCGTCCGCGCCGAGCGCTACCTTCGCGACGGGACTCTTCGGCCACGACGGTCCGCCTTTCAACCATGTATCCATCCAGAGGACCAGGTCCTGGTCGAAGTCCGCCCCAATGTGGTGACAGAACCGCGGCGTGAACGCCTGGCGAACCTCAACACTCTCGGGCATTCGGGCGAGCGTATCGTAGGCACGGTCCATGTTGCCGTGATTGTCGTTGGTGGCGCTCAGGAACAGCACGGGGCACTTGATGTACGGCGGATACGCCTCGGGCGCCATGCCGGCCATCCATGCGCGGTCGTCCGCCGTCATCCCGGCGATTTTCTTGGGCGGATCGTACTTTGGGGTATGCCGGTAGTAGCGGTTCCAGCCACAGCCGTAGATGGCGCACACGGCCTTGAGACGCGAGTCCAGCGCGAACGACCATATCGTCGTGCCGCCCATCGAGACGCCGAACGCGCCGATGCGTTCGCGGTCCACCTGCGGCTGCTGACGTACGTATGAGAGAGCGCGGCGCGCAACCGCGGACCAGATGTACCAGGAGGATTCGCGGACCGAGGGCGTGGTGGCCATTTCCTTGCCGCCGGCGAACTTGTGGTTGCCCTGCTTGAGCGCATCCGGGTAGATGGTGTAGCGCTCGCGGTTCTCCCACACGCCATGGCAATTGCAGCTCAAACATGCGTAACCGCGCTCGGTCCATGCTTCGAGCCACTGCTTGTTGACCGTCTGTCCGCCGCCGTGCAGGTGCATCACCGCAGGGACGGACTTCGCGCCCGTTGGCGCGGCGTACATGCCGTACACGCGCACGGTTTGTCCATTGATGTACGCGGAGAAGTAGACCTCCTTGTAGTCGGCGCCCTTCTCACTCCAACGCTTCAGCACCTCCTCGTTGAACTCACCCGCGTCGGGGTCGTACGTGCGCCAGACGTCAGGCGGCAGAAGCATTTCAGGCTTCGTCTCCTCGGCAATCGCCAGGACAGCCAGGCCCAATCCAGCCAGAACACACGCAACGCCGCATTTCATGTCGTCTCTCCTGCATGGGAATCCGTTGCGGTCCGCTCCTCATCGCGCCGGCACGGTCATGGGTTCGCCTTCCGTCATGAACTGCACCTCCAGCCACGGTAACGGGGCGGCTTGTGTCGTGGCGATCGAGACGGGTGCCCAGCCGGCAGGCATGGTGTAGTTGGTCTTCTCGACGGGCAGGTCTTTCAGTCTATTCCAGTTCTCGTCGCAGACGGCCGCGGTATCGCCGCCTTCGTACTGCAGGTACTGGCCGCTGGCGACGGATCCCTTCACGGTCAGCGTGCCCGGTCCCGTGTGGACGACGGGATTCACAAGCGTGACGGGGATTTCAGCGAGCGCACTCAGTTCCTCGACGAGGACGGACGCTTTCGTCTTGGGTGGGACGCAGCCCACACCGATCTTCATCCACGACACGCCGCTATAGTTGGCGTTCTTGGTCGCCATGCGCCAACCCCAATGGCCGGACGTCCACGCCACTTCGCCGTTGGGGATCTCGACGTACCGCTTGCCCGTGAAGGCGATCGGCACGGTGTAATCCCGGCCGGGAATCTGCACCACCAGAATCGCGCCGCTGCCGTCGCCGGTGATCGTCATGCCGATCCCGCGGTGAGTGCGCATGTCCAGGCGGCGTCCCCACGATGGCAGTTTCTCAAGCTCCCATGACTCGCGGTCTCCTGTATTCTCTTTCGTGAGACGAAGGGCCTGGCCTTCCTGAGCAACCGTCAGCGCGCCCGGATCGCGCAGGTCCTTTGCCGCCGGCTGCAGCAGAACATTGGGTTCCGCCGACGTTCCCCCCGTTGTCGCGCCCGTGTTGCCGGCGGTGAACTGATCAGCGATCTTCACACTCGTCTCCGTTGCGGCGACCTTCGTCCCCGGCGACACGCTCTTGCCCTGTGGATCAAACGCCCAGAGCACGCGGATGATGAACTTCGCTGGTTGCGCCGCGAACGGATTCTCCAAGGACAGTTCTTCGCCCGGTTTCACGTACTGCCGCGGCGAAAGCGCTCCGTGCTCCTGCCCCTGCTGCCACTTGATGTCGCCGCTCTTGCGCGTCATCACGCACACAGGGACGATCTGGTAGCCATCTGCCGTCTTGCGCACAGTCTGAACGACGCTCGACACCACGTGGTGATTCCGCTCCGGCAAGCGGCTGGTTGGCCGGCCGAACGACGCATCAATCTTCGCGCGCTGCTCGTCGCTGAGAAGACGGCTGACGGCTTTCCAGTTCAGGAGTGTCTCGAGCAGTCTGCCGGTGAGGCCATGCGCTTTGAGCGTCTTGTCAGAGACTGCAAACATCGGCTCGGGCTTGCACAGTCCCATCGCGCCGCCCAGATGCCCCTGACTCAACACGAAGTTGGCGTCCAAAACCGTGCTCGCGACACGGGACGGCGACGCCAACTCCACCGGCGCGCTCCAGTTGCCATGAGTGAACGGGCATGTGCCGCGGAAGATGGCGCGGGTGCCGTTGAGGCGGTATTCGAAATGGCACCGGGGAGCCGTGCCGCTACTGTCGTGCGCGGTGACGGGATGGTCGAGTTTCTCGTAGACTTTGGTGGCGAACTTCTGGTAGCCCCAGCGCCCGTTGTAGCAGTGGATCTCGGCGCCGTCGTATTCAGTGTGTCCGATGCCGCACCGGTTGATGAGGTTGGCGAAGCCTGCGGCCACTTCGTCGAGCAGAGCCGAATCGTTGTCGGGAACGAAGTTCTGTCCATACGCGGACACAAGGGCCACGACTTCTGTGTCCTGGGCTTGGTCGGCAGCCTTGGTCTTGAACTGGCCGCGCGCACAGTTCTTCAGCAGCCAGGTCGCGGTGTTCGTCTGTTCGAACGCACCGACGCGGACGATTTCGTCCCCGATGCGCACAAAGTTCGTCTCGAAGCATTGGTCGGCAAACGATGGCGGCCACGTCACGCCGGTCGCAGGCGTGAACGGGATGTCTTTGTCTTTGGCGCTCACCGCTCTTGCCGTCTGACCGCGGCCCCAACTTGCGAGCCGCGGGTCGGGTTTGGACCCAACATACGTCGGATCGCCCGGGCCAATGCCCCCGCTGACATAGTGCAGATTGAGTCGCATTCCCTTTGACTTCACGAACTCGGAGAAGGCGCGCAGGTCGTCCTCGCCGTTGGGAAAGATCTTGCGGTTGATGTGCACATTGCCGTGGTTGCCGGGCCAGAAGTTGTCCGTGCGCCACGTCTGGGTGAAGAGATAGATTTCCTTGATCTGTGCCTTCTCGGCGAAGGGGATGGCGGCGCGAAGTTCCTCGATGCTCTCGCCCTCGATAATCATCTGGCTGCGGTCGGCGAACAGGCGTTGCCAGTCGGCGACCCATTGTCTGGCGCGCTCAAACGTCCACTCACCATCCACTTTCGGGTGCGGCAACTTCTCCTCGACCCAGATGCGCAGCAGTGTCTCGTCTTCGTCGGCATCGTCCTTCTTGGCAAGGATCGCGAAGCCGCCGAGCGGTTCGCCCGCGGTGCGGTGCCAGAGGTGATCCCAGTGCACTCTGACGCCGCGGGGCTCGTTCTGCACACGGGTCATGTGATCGAGTTCCGTGACGCGGACGCGCGTGTTCGCGTTCATCTCGAAATGCAGCGAGATGCCGGGTTCCGCCGCTATACCCGTAAGGCTTTCGATGCGCAGAGCGACGTGCTTGGTGCTTGCGTGTACGGCGAAGGTCACCGCCTGCGCGCCATCGGCCGAAGACACCACCAGGCGGCCGTCAGCCTTGATCGAAACGTTCGTGAGCGGCGTGCGCTGGTGCTCCTTCGCCAAAAAGAAGCCGGGGCCGGGATTGCGCGTGTCGAGCACTGCATCGTTTGCGGGCAGCAGGTCGAATGCGGCGGGTCTGCCGTCGGCGGCGAACCGCAGACAGAAGGCGTCGGTCTTAAGTTCCGCCGGCGCAGCCAGCGCAGTTCCCGACCAGACGACGCTGAACAGCGCAACGGCAAGATAGATTGCGATGACGCACTGCATGAGCGGCTCTCCTGCGGGAATGCTCTCACTGTTTCAGTCGAGCTGTTGAGGCCCGTACAACGAGTTCCGGTTACCGCAAGGCGCAGAGTCATCTCGGCGGCGTGTTCCCCGTGGCCTCCGCAGGCAGCTTCGAGACGGCCTGCAGGCAGAGGTTGAGGTATAGCTCATGCTGTTCGCGGGAGACCTTGGCTTTGGCGTCTTGGGGCACGGGCTGGGCCTTCACGCGGGCGAGCTCTTGCTGGAACTCGGCGGCTGCGGCGGCGCGGTGAGTGGGGCGTGTGTCCTTCGGTTCGCGCTCGTCTTCGGAAAGGAGCCAGTAGCAGCGGGCGAGGGTGAGCGGCGGAACCTCTGCGCCGCTCTTGCGTGCCTTTTCCAGGAAATCCACGGCCCAATCGTTGACGCCCCGGAAGGCGTACCATTCGCCGAAGGTCTTGAGGGCCTCGGCGTCGTTCTCGTTCTTCTGGATGGCTTCGCGGGCCTTGGGCAGGAGGGCGTCGAACTCGCGGTAGCGGGCGGGGCGGGTGAAGTCGCGGAGATGAAGCGTCTTGTCCACGCTTCCCGAGAGCACCTGATCCCCGTCGGGCGAAAAAGCGACGCTGTAGACAATACCGTCGTGCCCGCTGAACGTGCGCAGTTCCCGCCCTGTGGCCACATCCCACAGCTTCGCGGTCTTGTCCTGGCTTCCAGACAACGCGAACTTCCCGTCCTGGGAGAAGGCCACGCTCACGACCGCATCCGTGTGTCCCGTGAACGTGCGAACTTCCGTGCCCGTAGCCACGTCCCACAGCTTCAAGGTCACGCCTCCAGACAGCACAAACTTCCCGTCCGGAGAGAACACCACGCGCACGCTTTGGTCCGCAGGGCCGCCGAACCTGCGCAGTTCGTTGCCCGTGGCCACGTCCCAGAGTCTCAAGCCTTTGTCCCAGCATGCTGACAGTGCTGATTTCCCGTCCGGGGCAAACACAATGCTCAGAACGCTCCCGGCATCGCTGAATGTCCGCACCTCTTGTCCCGTGGCGACATCCCACAGTTTCACCGTCGCGTCACGGCTTAACGAGAGCGCGGACCTTCCGTCCGGAGAAAACGCCACGCAGCCAACCGGCTTGGTATGGCCACTGAACGTTCGCACCTCGCGCCCCGTCTTCACGTCCCAGAGCTTCAGCGTCTTGTCTCCGCTTCCCGACAGCGCGAGCTTCCCGTCCGGCGAGAGCGCCACAGTCTCAACTGCTTCCGTATGTCCGCTGAGCGTGCGCAGTTCCTTCCCCGTGGCCAAATCCCACAGCTTCAACGTCGTGTCAAGGCTTCCCGAGAGCGCCCACCTCCCGTCCGGCGAAAACGCTGCACTCGTGACGGTAATCCTATGGCCGCTGAGCACGCGCATCTCGTCCCCAATTCCCACCGGCCACAGCTTCAGGGTCTTGTCCCAGCTTCCCGACAGCGCGAGCTTGCCGTCCGGGGAGAACGTTACGTTCGTTACAAGACTCCCATGGCCGCTGAGCACGAGCAGTTCGCGCCCCGTCTCCACATCCCACAGCTTCACAGTCTTGTCAGCGCTTCCCGACAGCGCACGCTTCCCATCCGGTGAAAACGCCACACCGGAAACCGGCTTGGTATGGCCGCCGAACGTTCGTAGCTCTCGGCCCGTGGCCACGTCCCACAACCTCATGGTCGTATCGAGGTTCCCTGACAGCGCGAACTTCCCGTTGGGCGAGAATGCTACGCTGTTCACCTGGCCGCTTTGTCCGGTGAACACGGCGAGATCCCGCCCCGTGGCCACGTCCCACAGCTTCAGCGCCCCACCTCCGGTGAGCACAGACTTCCCGTCCGGAGAAAACGCCAAGCCGCTCCAGTTCTGCCTGCCACCGAACGTGCGCAACTCTTGTCCCGTCGCCGAGTCCCACAGTTGCAAGGTGTTGTCCCAGCCTGCCGACAACGCGAACTTTCCATCAGCGGACAACGCCACATGCTGGACCGCATTTCCATGGCCGCTAAGTATGCGCAGCTCCTGCCCAGTGGTGACGTCCAAGAGCTTCACGGTCCTGCCCGCGCTCCCGGACAGCGCTAGCTTTCCGTCGGGGGAGAATGCGACGCCCATAATGCCCGCCGCATGGCCCGGGAACGTCCGCACCTCCCGTCCCGAGGGCAGGTCCCACAGCTTGAACGTGCCGTCCCGACTTGCCGATAGAGCAGACTTCCCATCCGGGAGGAGCGCCACGCCGGAGACCCATCCCGAATGGCCGCTGAACGTGCTCAGTGGCATACGCGCGTGCTCGAATGTCTCAAACAATCCTGCTTCTGCTGGCAGGGCCGGTTCTCCGAGCCGTTCAAGCATCAGGCGCGCCTCGTCATAGCGGCCCCTGCCTTCCAGGAAGCGCCCGGCGAAACACAACGCATCGGCCTGCGATAAAAGGCTCTCCGCAAGGCGCTTTTCCGCATCGCGCCGGCTCTCCAGAGCGGATTGCCGCTCTTTCTCTTTCTCAGCCTCCGCTGCGCGCGCCCGCTCGGCCTCAGCCTTTTCCTTTGCAGCGGCGGCTGTCGCCTTGTCGCGTTCATCGCGTACCTGCGCGTTGTACCACGTGCCCACGCGAATAAGCGCTACGACCGCGAGCCAGCACACTGCCAGCAGCAGGGCTTTCGCCGGCTCGCGCTTGCACCACTTCACGGCGCGGTCAAACCGCGTTGCCGGCCTCGCCCTGATCGGCTCCCCGTCCAGATAACGCCGTAGATCAGCGGCCAGTTCCTCCGCGCTGGCGTAGCGTTTCTGTGGCTCTTTCTCCAGGCATTTCAGGCAGATCGTCTCCAGGTCACGGGGTACATCGGACGTTATCCGCCGCGGCGGAACGGGATCGTCATGGCAGGTGGCGCGCAGCACCTGCATCGCGTTCTCGCCTGTGAACGGCGCGCGGCCGGTCAGCATCTCGTAGAGAATCGCGCCCAGGCTGTACACGTCCGAGCGCGGGCCGATGTCCTTGATGCGACCCTCGGCCTGCTCGGGCGGCATGTACGCGGGCGTGCCCATGACCTGGCCGGACTGGCTGAGGCTGGAGTCCTTCGCGAGGTCCTTGGCCAACCCGAAGTCCATCACGAGCGGCTCGGCCGATTGCGGATTGGGGATTGACGATTGCGGATTGGCGATTGCGGATTGCGGATTGGCGGGTGTTGGCGTTCCGTCCGCTGCCGCGAACGATGAAGTGCCGCCAGCCTTCTGCTCCAGC
>JAPLOD010000046.1 GCA_026692735.1 Planctomycetota bacterium
AGCGCCTTGGCCGTGGCATTCACCGTGACGCTTCCCTCCGCAACGGCACTCTTGCCGTCGTTCAGATACGCGGGCACCAGGAAGTACGGAACGCCGAACGCGTAGTGGTAATCGGGGAAGTACGGCGCATAGGAGCTGGAGTCTTCCCAGTCGAGTTTCGGCGCCCAATTGCAGGCTCGTGCCATAGGCACCACGACGAAGCCTTCCGCGCCAAAGTCGCGCGGCTCCAGCGCCCAGCTCTTCACCGGCCGGCAGTCAATGACCGGCAGCGCCGCGTCGAACTCACCAAGGGCGATGACATCGCCGTTGCGCACGCCGTGAAGCAACGCGTCCCACGGCGACTGTTCGGGGACGACGCAGTCTTTGCCGAGCGCCAGCTCGGTGACCCCGTCGCCGCGCTTCAGGAGCAGACGCTTCCCCGCAAGCATGAACTGCGGCGTGCTGAGAATCAGGTCGAAGTCGCCTTTGAGCGACGAGACGACCCTGAACGAGAGCCCCTTCGCCAGGTTCTTGCTGCTGCGGAAGTCGGCGATGTCGGTGTGCATGCCGCGCTTGTTGAACGCCGCCGCCCCCCGTTCGCCGGCGACCACGCGCACCCGCGTGTCGCCCACGGGCTGGATCAGATCGAACGGCTCGACGTTGCCGCCATAGGTGGACCGCTTGTTGCGGCCGCCGATCTGGCAGCCGTCAAAGATGCCGAAACATTCCGCGAACGGCGCGCTGTAATCCCATAGGTCGTCGGCCTCCACGTCCTGGTACAGCAGCGACCAGCGTTCGAGCATGCCACGCAGGTACGCGAGGATGATCGGGTCGCCGGTGGCGGCGTAGAGCTTGGCGAACGCGTTCATGTACATGCAGCATTCGTTGGCGCACGCCGCGCCGGTCCACGGCTGGCCGGAGTTCGGCTCGATGAGGAACGTGCCTTCGATGTTGTCGTCCTCGGCCGTGTCGGGAATCCACATCGTCGTGTAGCGATACGCGAGGCCCAGCGCCAGCCTGTAGGCAAGCTGCGCGCGCTCCGCGCGCTGCGGATCGTCTCGAAACGTGTAGTAGTAGCGCAGACAGAAATCCACGCCGCGCCAGCCCATCGTGAACATCGCGTCGGGCACGTCGGAGATGTCGTTGCGCGTGCAGATGTTGTACTTCGTCCAGTTGAGCGTTCCTTCAACCAGCGGCAGCAGGCTGGCGTCCTTCTCATTGGCGTACATGCATAGCAGCGCATCGGCGACGGACCAGCCATGGATGTTGCGCAGCGTGGTCACGTCGCCCAGCCCGGGCCTGGACTTTCCCTCCAGCGGCTTCGGCCAGTAGCAGCATTCCTCGCCGTTCGCCTGGAACCGCTTCGCCATGCGCAGCAGATACGGCATCTGCTGCCTGACGGCGTTGATGCCCGCCTCGTCCTTCTTCCAATAGTAGAAGTCCAGCGGCCAGAGTTCCGGGCACTGCGGGATGATCGTACCTTCCTCAAAGAAGTTGCTCTCCCACTCGTCCTTCTTTGGCACCTTGTACGTGAAAACCGGCGGCGCCGGGTGCCTGAAGTCGTTCAGCCGCGCGTACCCGGGCAGGAAGCTGAGATCGTTCTGCGCAGGCGCGCCGGGGAGCAGGTCGTAGTGCTCCCGCCAGAGCCGCTCGTGATAGCGCTGGTTCGGGTCCTCCCAGTGCGGCAGGTCGAGGTCGTAGGTCACGCGGAAGTGCGAGGCGACCGTCTCCCCGCCCGTCGGCTGCCGCAGACCCACGTAGTTCTGCGCGAACGGATAGACGAGCGTGATGAAACTCCTGTCCTTGCCCTGCTTCCAGCAGTACGCGGAAGCAACGAACTTCTCCGTGTGGTCCTTCAGCCGCGCTTCCGTGAAATCGAACGCCACGTAGCGCCTGGACTGCGGCGCCCACAGCCCCGCCACGGGAATCGGGCACGCGCCGAACGGCGGCGCCCACGTCCAGTCGCGCGACCACTTGCTCGCCACGATGCCCTGCCGCCCGATCTGCAGCGCGTACGGGTCGAGCGCCGGCGTCGCCACCAGCCAGCCCCTGTGATGGATCGCCTCCGCGCCTTCCAGTGAGAACGTCAGGAAATGGAACGGGCACGGCCCGCCGGCGGCCGTGTTCCATTTCCCAGCGTCGAACCTCTTCACGGTGATGCGAAAGGAGATCTCCGGATACGGCGCGCCCCGCCCTGGCGCGACAACAACGAAATCGTCGCCGGCCAGTTCAAGCCCGCAGCCCTCCGCCGCTTTCAGACCGCTGAACCGCAGCGCGCCGCCGTCCTGCTTCTCCACGTTGGCCGCAACGATGAGGCCGCCCGATGAGAACCGGACCGGCGCCAGCGTCTTCCCCGCGACGATCAGATCGAATCCCGCGTAGTTGCCTTCAGCCCCCACCGGCTGGATGGCGCATGCGGGCGCCAGCGGCCGCTCCGGCAGCCGCGCCAGGATCGCCCGCTTGTCGGCCTCCCCTGCCTGCAACGCCGCGCACGAACTCAGAACCGCAAGCGCGAACGCGGCCCGCGTGATCCCGTCCCGCAATCCAAAAGATTGTGGCACATGCGCCTGCTGTCGCATCGCGCATTCTCCTCATCGTTCGGGATCTATCTTCCTCAGTTCTCTGCGACCTCTGCGTCTCTGCGGTGAGATGCTCGTCACTTCGTTTTCGCCGGCGTCCGTGGCGCGCCTTCCTTCGCCAGCGGTTGGCCGAAGCCCCACGCTGCCTGCAGGGCGTCGGCCATCATGCGGTGGCCGTCTTCGTTAGGATGGATGCCGTCGCCCCAGGTGAAGTCCTTCTTCTTCTCGTCCATGTACTGCTTGGTCGGCGTGTAGCAGTCCGCATAGCCCACGCCCTCCTCGGCCGCCAGCGCCTGCACTTCCTTGGCCATCTCGCCGAGCGTCGCCACGAAGGGTTGGAGCTCGGCGTGCTTGATCGGACACACGCACGGCGACGTGAGCAGCGTCACCGCCACCTTGGCTTCCTTCAGTTTCTGCACAATCGCCTTCATGGTGGCGATGTACCCTTTGCGGTCCTTGTAGCGGTCGTTCATGCCGAAGCAGACGACGCAGACGGTCGCCTTGTGCTGCGCCAGCAGGCCCGGCAGACGCTTGAGTCCCCCCGCCGCGATGTCGCCGCTGAGGCCCCCGTTGACAAACTTCAGCCCCGCCGTGCCGAAGCCGGCGCCGTTGTACTTGGGCTTCTCGCCGACGATCAGCTCCGGGTACTTCTTCGCGATGTCGTCGTAGTAAAGCTTGTACCAGTACTTCGTCTCGGCGGTAATCGAATCGCCGAGGAAGAGCACCACGTCGCCTTTCTGCACGTGGTATGTTTCATCCGCGGCGCGCGCCGCCGGCAGAAACCCCGCCAGCACAAACATGAGACCCAATGCGGTCCTCATGGCAACCATGCGCCCCCTTTCGTCGTCGCTCTGTTGTCCTGCGGGCATACTACTGCATTCGGGAACGTCAACCGCTTTGTGCTCTTCGTGTCCTTCGTGGTTAGTTCATCCCCTTCACCGACCGGCGGGCTTCAGCTTGTCGAGTTCCTCGAGCTTGAGCCGCATGCAGAGGATGTGCGGTTTCTCGCCCTTGTCCCAATGGCCATAGCATGCCGTGTTCTCCTCAAAGCCCGCAGCTACGGCGCGTCTAGTTGCCAGCGCGCGCGATGGATCGGCGGGGTTTTCATGTTCATCTCCGGGTTCTTCCCCGCCTTGATCAAGTCGAACTGCTGCTTCAGCCGGCCCGCCAGACCAAAGATCCGCAGATTACTGTTCTTCGCTGCTTCCGACACGGTGCCACACGGAGGACGCCGGCGGTCACGGCGCAGTTCAGAAGCTTGCGCTACACGTCCAGGTCCGTGATCTCCAGCGCGTGCTGTTCGATAAACTCCTTGCGGGCGGCGACGCCATCGCCCATCAGAATCTTGAACATGTCGTCGGCGGCGTAGGCGTCTTCGAGGCGGACGCGCAGCAGCGTGCGGCGGGCGGGGTCCATGGTGGTTTCCCA
>JAPLOD010000047.1 GCA_026692735.1 Planctomycetota bacterium
AACTTGGGGTTTCAACTCCTGCCATAACGCCTCAGCGCGCGCCAAGGCTGCGGGGGATGGTTGTGGCATGGCATCTCGCCTCCAAACGCCCCCTCACGCTTGAATGAATCGGCATTCTGGGAACCAAAATGAAACACTCCCAATGACCGCTGCCCGCCACTTTCCTGCTGACATAACCATGGAACGCGGTAGACTCATGCCCGCCCATCGCCTGATCATCGCCAACGGGATGTTGACCTCCGCTTGGCCGGTCTTCGGCGTCGCGGACCTGGGGGATGGCCAAGTCGTCGCGAGCGCCGGGACGCACGTGGAGTTGGACGGCGGCGTGCGCGCCGTGGCCCTACGGGCCGAGGACGGCTCGCTGGTCTGGGCGAAGACGATCACCAAGACCACCTCCAAGATTCCCCCTGGTGGAAAAGGTTCTCAGATTGTGGAGCATTCCCTGATCAACGCGGCGCCATCGGTCGCAGGGGGCAAGGTGGTCATTGACGGGGGCGAGCACCTGAACCGGTTGGAATTCGCGCCGGACGAAAACGAAGAACAGATCAATGCCAAGTGGGCGGCGCAGAAACGGCGATGACTCGCTTGCAGACCTTTGCGCCGGACTGCGTCACTGGCCACGGGTCTCGCCGATGATTAGCGATCGTCTGACCAGGTAGTGTGGCGTGTGCGGCGGCTGGTCGCCCCAGTTCCCGCTGTAGCCGCAGTACAGGAAGCCGCGCGTTGCACTATTCTCGTCCCGGATGAACGTGGGATGCCACGCCACTTCGCGCCCAATTGCAGCGACTACCGGGACTCTCCAGATTTGCTGTATCCGCTCGGCTGGCCAACGGATGCCGTCATCGGACAACGCCACATATATTCCGCTGCGCTTTGGCTTGTCGCCTTCACGCCATGCGTTCACACAGAACAGCATGACGAAACGGCGTACCGCGGGAAGGAACACAACCTGGGGAAACAGCGCATCCGCATCGGGCCGGCCGCTCGTGACGACCGGCGTGTCTCTTCCGCCCAGCCCTGGTTCCTCGAATGCACCAGCATGAAACTTCCTCCATGACTCGACCTTCAGCGCATCGGCTCTTGGACAACGCGCCATGCAGATTTGCACGCCGCGGTTCTCAGCGCGCTCATGTGACGTGTAGTAGGCGTACAGGTATTCGCCGGTTGGTTCGACAAGTACCCATGGCTCTCCGCCTCCTTGGTCTGGCGTACCTTTCCGGTCTTTGGGCAAACGGCTGGACAAGATGGGGCCAACCTTCTTGAACGTCGAGCTATCGTCGGCCGAGATCGCCAATGCGACTCTGCAGTAGAAGCCCGGAATGCCGTTGCCGACGGAAGCCATGTCCTCCTGGTCTTCGGCGTGGTAGAACGCCAGCAACTCGCCGGTGTTCAGCCGCACCACCGCGTTGATCCCGGCATAACCATTGTCGAACTCGCCCGGCTTGCCCTTGTCCAGCACTTTCGTGGCCTTGGTGAACTTCCCCATCACCGGGCCTTCAAGAAGGAACGAACACACGCCTGCAGCAATCAGCACACGGCAATCCGGCACCGTTCGTACGACCGCCAGTCGCCCATCGGGAAAATACCGCAACCCAAGTGCTTTGTCGGCGAGCACAGTCTCTATCGGTCCAAGCTCGATGCGCTCGGGTTCAGCGGCGGCGACGTCAGTTGCGAACCGCGCCAGCAGCAGCACAGATATGGCGACGCGAGCGGACATAATCCTCCTGAACCGCCTTTTCAGAGAGGGCCACCCGCGTTTCCGGCCGCCTCGCAGTTGGTCCGCATCTTCATTGAGCCGTTCACTGCTTCGCAAGCGCCATTATACGATGTAGCAGCCGTTATGGTTGAGAATTCTTCGTTCGCGCATGGGCAACGGCCGGCCGTCGGCCTTGGTCATCCCGCCCTCGACATTCTGTTGCCCCGCCCAGGGGGTGTCCCGACCGCATCGGCCGATGGGCGGTATAGGCGACAGCTTCGGCGGAGACGCTGCCAACCCTGGTTCCACTGCATACGCGCGATGCGGGCGGGGGTTTTATACGGCGGCGAGCGGGGAAAGGCGACGGCGGTAGTTTGAAGGAGGCCTTATTTGCGTTCGCCCAGGTCCTGGATGCGGATGTTCCCGACCACGCCATTGAGGAAATAGTCCTTGCCGCCAGCAGCGCCGACGCACATCTCGCCGCCTTTCCACGGCGCCGGCTGAGAGCAGTAGATCGTCTTCTGAATTAGCCCGTTGACCAGCAGGCGTGCCTGCGTGCCGTCGAGTTCCAGACGCACGACACTGAAACGCCCGGTGGGCAGGGGATCCTTGCCGCATATGCCCGTGGTCTTCCCAGGCCCCTGACCGAGAAAGATCTCCGCCGCGGGTTTGAGGTCGTTGGTCAGCACCAGGCGCATGCCCGATTGACCGTAGGCACAGGCCTGCACCAACCCGCCGTAGTAGCCGCCGCAGTTGCCGTCCGGCGCCACTTCGATCTCGACGGCAAATGGCTTGCCCTCGACGATTGGTCCGCTGTCCATACGCCCTGTGAGACACTGTCCGCCCGCAAGACGCAAACCGGACCGTCCGGCGATGGCCGCCGGAGTGCCCTTCCACGCGAGCGGCTTGCCGTTGGCCAGCGTCGAGGCCACGTTTCCGTTGGCCCAGGCGCCGCAGTCCCAGGCGGCCGTGGTGCGGGCGTGGGAAGCGTCCTCGCTGCCGATTGTCACCGCCAGCAGCACGAGCTGGGTGTCGGCGAGGTTGCCGATGACGTCAATGTTGGCGATGGGCTTTTCGGGGTTCGGGTTGTCCCAGGGCATGCTGTAAATGCCCACGGAGATGGTCTTCTCGTTGCGCCCGTTCCACGCCACCGAGGCGTCGGGCAGCGGCTTTGGGCCCCACCAGTCGCCAATCTCGCGTCCCTGGCGGACCGGGATCTTCGCACGCGAGCCGTCGGCGTACGCCACTTCGTATCGCGCGACCTCGGTGTCGAAAGCCCCGGTGGCCCAGCAGGCGGTGTGAAGGAACCAGACGCGGTCGGCCTTGACATTGCCGGCGGCCAGGCCGCGCGCTTCCGCGGGAGCAGTCGGATCGTGAGGTCCGCCACGAAGCGTGAGCACGGCCTTGCCGCCGTTGGCCTTGGGATCGATCAGCTTGAACGACACGCCGTTGAAGGTGACCTCGGTTGGGAAGGCCTGGCCCGCGACCGCCATGCCGCCGACCTTGCCGGTATGATTGACCAGGAAATAGCGCATGTCGTTGTCGCCCTGATCGCTCCAGCCGCCCTTGCCATCGCCGACGACCTCATCGTAATAGCTGCGATTGGCCTTGGCCGTCAGGTCCAGGTACGACCAGCGGTAGCGCTTGGCGCTGGTGAGACTGAACCCGGCGCCGAGGTTGCGCGCCAGATTGGAGACGATGCGGGTGGCGCATTCGGTCTCGGCGGACGCGGCCTGGTCCCAGGCCAGTTGGTCAACCAGGACCAAGCCCTTGCCCAGCGGAAGGATCACGAGCAGGGCGGGTTCGACGAGCACCACGGCGGCTTGCGGATCCGTCGGCACGATTGCCGGGCCGCCGAGCGGGCAGGTAGGCTGGTCGCCCCGGAGCCAGTAGAAGTCCGACGTGTTCAGGCCGTTCAGCAGCGGATGGGCGAAACGTCGCGCCGCCGCGTTGACGCCCTTGGGCAACGGCGAGAAGCCGATGTCCTGCGGCAGCAAGGCGGCGACACCGGCCCGGCTCTTCTCATTCAGCCCACGCAGCCACAATCGGCCGCCGGCTTCCACCTGCGAGCGGATGCGCTTGAGAGCTTCCGCGCCGGGCGACGTGGCGGCGTCCAGCAGGATCGGGCCGTTGCCGGCAGGATCGTTGGTAACGGAGACGCTGCATAGAGACAACATGTTCAGCGTCGGCGTCGTGACGCCCTGGGCCAGGCGCAGCGCCGGCGCTGGCGCGAACGAAGCGCCGGCCAGCGCGGCCTTGACGGCCTGCACCAGGATCATGCCGGCGGCCGGCTCCACGCCCACCCGGTCGCTCAGCAGGTACTGACAGAACGTCACGGTGCCCTTGCCATGACGGACCTCCACCAAAGGCGACCAGTGCATGCCGGTGCGTCCGCCGCTGACCACGGCCGGCAGCGCCGGACCGGAGGAGGGGCGCGCCAGCGTTTCCGTGACTACCAGATGATCCGGCCGCCACCAGCGCAGTTGGGCGTCCTCCAAGCCCGCTATGGCCGGGTGGTCCGAGTAACGCCAACTGATTGATGCTGCATGGCGCGGATCGATCAAGGGTTGCGCAGGCAGAAAGGCGGGCATCTCGGTCTGGTGCAGGACCAGCACGCGACCGCCGCGTTCGGCAAAGCGCGCCGCTGCGTCAAAGTCCGCCTTGCCCGCCGCGCCTTCGCCGATCACCAGCAGGCGCTTGCCTGCCAGCGCGGCATCGTCGGCCATGCCGGGGCCGATCTTCAAGCCTAGCGAGTTCAGCGCCTTCGCGGTCGAGCCGTTCTCCGCGTCCACCAGCGACACAGCGGCTGGATCAACTCCAGCCAGCGAGGCATGCGGCATCACCCACACGTCCTCCTCGTGCCGATATAGTTCATGCGGCGTCGAGCCGTACAGGCAGCACAGGCGCAAGATCAGCCGGGCCTGGGTCGGGACGGCCACGGCGGGCGGCGTGAGCGTCAGCATCAGCTCGCGCATCTGGCCCTCCTCTGCGTGCGCCGGAAGCTTGCCCTGCCAGACCGTGAAGCCATTCATGACCAGCCAGGCCTGCACGTGCATGTCGTTGTAGTTGTTCCACGTCAGCGATCCGTCGTTGATGACCACCAGCCGGCGGCCGTAGGGTTCGCCCCCGAAGGCGTTGGGGTGGTAATCCAGCGGGCGCACCATGATCGAGGGCATGATCTGTGCGCCGATGCCCGTCCAGGGGTTCAGGCACGCCACACCCATAGCGCGGTAGTGGTCCGTCGCCATGCGGACCATTTGAATCCAGCCGTTGTCCTCGCGAGGAAACAGGGCGTCGCGGCCGTTGATATCCTGGCGCTTCCATTTGAAGATGTCATAGGCGTCATCGCCGGCCCAGGTGGCATGGAAGCCGGGATCGCCCAGGTCAATGCAGTGGTATTCGCCGATCATCAGCGGCCGGTCCCAGGTGAACTCTGCCCGCCAGGAACGGCTCACACCCTCTTTCTTGAGCCAGGCGAAGTCGTTCGGGATCACCCACCCGGCGTTGCCGTACTGGCGTCCGACGATGTCCGCCGGGCCCGGAGGCACGTCATTGCTGCCCTCCGGGTAGTGGATGTTGATTGTGTCCAATCGCCCGCCATAGGTGACCTCGGCGTCGCCCTGCAGCAGGCGCGTGGGATCGTTGGCGCGGACCGTGCCCACCAGCTTGTCGGCGATCGCCATCAGGGCCGGGTCTGTTCTGCCCCAATAGGTTTCGTTGGCCATGCTCCACAGGATCACGCTGGGATGGTTGCGGTGCTGCCGCACAACCCGGGCCATGGTTTCCTGCGTGTTCGGGACCCACAGACTCGCCAGCGCCTTGGGGAAGCTGACGTCGTCGTCGCGATACCAGCCCCAGAATTCGGGGATCACCATCAGGCCGGCGTAATCCGCCTGATCCAGGATGTGCGGGTTGATGAAGCCGATGTGCTGGCGGATGCTGTTGAAGTTGGTCATTTCCTTGACCACGCTCCAGATTATCTCGTCGCGCGGCTTGGCCGTGCCCGCAAGACAGCTATTGCGCAGCAGGACCTGACGGCGGCCGTTGAGCAGGAAGTCTCGGCCCTTCGCAGTGAACTCTCGGAAGCCGAACTGGACACAGGTGCGGTCCACCGTCGCCCCGGCGTCGGCGGTCGAGGCCTCGGCGCTGTACAGGGACGGCGTCGCGGGCGACCACAGGTGCGGCGCCAACCAGTCGGCGCCAAGCGTCGTCGTCCGCGTCTCGCCGGGCTTGAGCGTCAGGGGTTCGCCTTTGATCGCGACCTGCGGCGTCTGGTGGGGGAGCACTCCGCGCACGACCACGTTCGGCGTCACGGTGCTCGGGGCGGTGCCTGCGTTGACCAGCGTGACATCCACCTCGATCCGTTTCCTGGACACCAGCGTGCGGACCCACACATCGTCAATGCGCACGGCGGGCACCAACTCCAGGCGCACGTCGCCCCAGATGCCCGCTGCCACGCCGGCCACGGGCGCCACGTAGGTGTGGCGCTCCATATCCACCAGTGCGGCGCGGCTGGTCAGCCCCACCACCAACTCGTTGGTCCCGGCGCGGACGGCGCCGGTCACATCGTAGGTGCTGGGCGCCAGGCACAGCAAGTTTTCCCCAACCGGCTTGCCGTTCACCCAGACCTTGCTGCGGAAGGCAATCCCGTCGCAACGCAGTAGCGCGCGCTGGCCGGCCGGTACGCCCCCGACCAGATCGAACTTGCGGCGATACCACGCGGCCAGCTTGTCAGGATCCTTGAACCCCTTGCCGTCCGGGGTCATGATGCTTTCCAGCGTCGGGCTATAGATGTCGTCCCACCGCACCAGCGGCGTGTTGTCCAGAAGCCGCGCGCATTCGGAATCCGGCACCCGTGCCAGTTTCCACCCGTCGGCGGGCGGCGGAAACGGCAGGTCGAGTTTTCCGGTACGCGCTTCCCATATCCCGGACAGCGCCAGCGCCGCCCGGATGCCATCGGATACCAGAGGGGGTGCTTCCGGGCCGCCCGCCTGGCCAAAGGCCAGGGAGGTCGTCACCGAGAGCGCGAGCGCCAGCAGTTGCCTTCTCATTCTCATCCTCCTTCATTTGGAAGGTTGACAGGGAAGCAGTCCGGTGACGCGGGCGCGAGTTATACGGTGGCGGGCGGGGAAAGGCAACGGCGACGGGGACAGGTAAGGACCGCTGGACGTCAGCCCCTGCGGCACAGCCGGCGGTTGGACGGCACATTGAGGCGACTGCCTTGGCGCCAGCAGATCAAAGCTCCGGCACTGGCGACGGCTCCCACGCCTCACACCGGCAGATTACTACCCCAGAGACAAAAGCGGCCCGCCTATGATTTTGTACGCTGGTTTGCGGGCCTGTTGGCGGGTAGGCCACGGTGGCCATGGTCGTGGCTGACGACGCTTGGATGTCGGGACGTCGCCCAGCTCTGGGACTGGCGGATCTGCGCTGGCCGGCACCCCGACACCCCGACAAACAAGCCACTTCACGCCGCCAGAACGACGATCTCGATGCCGGTGGTGTCTTGGGCCGGTTTGCCGGTCCGAAAGCGAATCTGGCCCCTGAACCCCCCGGAAAGCCAGGCTGATCAACTGTTCTTCACTGCCGACGGCATTGGGCAGTGCGGAATGCCGCGCGGCTGGTTACGCACAACTCCGTCCTGTAGTATGAAGAGTGCCCGTTGACCCCGGAGCGCCACCGATGGACTACTCGCGCACCTACTGCAATCCCCTGCCGATCCCGGACTACCCGCGCGGCAAGGCTTGTCGCCAGCCCGACGGCGGCCATGACTTCCGCGAACTGGCCGATCCCAGCGTCCTCTACCATGAGGGCAAGTGGTATCTGTACCCGTCGTGCGGCATGGCGTGGGTCAGCGAGGACTTCGTCTCCTGGCAGCACCGAAAGATGAATCTCGACGATCTGGGCTACGCGCCGACGATCGTGGCCCACCGCGGGGCGTTCTTCCTGACGGCGTCGAGCACGCCGATCTACCGCGGGTCGACGCCGCTTGGGCCCTGGGAAGAGGTGGGCACGGCATCGGGGACCGACAGCAAGCCCTTGCCCCACTTCACCGACCCGATGATGTTCTCGGACGACGACGGCCGGCTGTACATGTATTGGGGTTGCGGCGCCCCCGGCATCTTCGGCGTGGAGATGGATGCTGGGAGAGTCAACCAGGCGCTCACGGCCACCACGCTCCTTTTTGCCTACAACCCGGACCACGTCTGGGAGCGATTCGGCGAGTTCAACGAGGACGCCTCCACGAGCTGGTGCGAGGGGCCATGGATGCTGAAGGCGCGCGGCCGGTACTACCTGACCTATGCCGCGCCCGGCACGCAGTGGCGAACCTACGGCATGGGCACGTACGTGGCCCAGTCACCGCTGGGTCCTTTCGTCTATCAGCAACGAAACCCCATCCTGCGCGATACCGAGGGACTTGTACGTGGACCGGGGCACGGCTGCCTGGTTCGCGGGCCGCGGGACACGCTGTGGGCTTTCTACACGTGCACCGTCTGCTATCACCACGTCTTCGAGCGGCGGATCGGGCTCGACCCGGCAGGCTTCGACGCAGAGGGCAACCTGTTCGTGCTGGGCGCTTCCGAGACCCCGCAGTGGGCGCCAGGCATGCTGGAGCATCCCGAACTGGGCAACGATGCGGGTCTGCTCCCGATGACACAGAGCCGGCAGGCCAAGGCGTCGAGTTCCGCGCCGGGCCGCGTGCCGCTGTACGCCGTGGACGGTTCGATGAAGACGTGGTGGCAGCCGGCAGAGGGGGACCGCGAGCCATGGCTGGAGGTGGATCTTGAGGCGACATTCGCGCTCTCCGCTCTCCGCGTAATCTGGTCCGAGCCGAACCTCGACTACGAGCGCCGAATCGTGCCCGCGCCGGTGCGGTATCACGTCGAGGTCCGGGAGGCACCGAAGGGCCCGTGGTGCCTGCTGTTCGATGGCTGCGAGAACGACACCGACTTTCCCATTGACTACCGTTCGTTCCCGACGCGGGACGCATGTGCCGCACGCCTGATCGTGAAGGAGACGCCAGCCGGCATCGGGACGGGCGTTGTGGACTTTGCGCTCTTCGGCACCACGAAACAGCCGCCGCCGGGGAAGTACGGCGTCTGGAAGTAGAGCCCTGCGCGGGCGCCGCTGTGCTCGGATCTTGCTGGGCGGTAAGAAGGGAATGCCGATCTCGACGCCGCGCACGATCCACTTGTACCCGTCCGCAACCTGCCCGCCGCCGGGACCGTTCCGGCGGCCCCATCATCACCGCCGGTCACCGGCCTTCGACCCACTGCTTGTGCTCGTCCGTGTAGTAGAGGTATGGGCCGGAGGCGACAGCATTGTCGGCAGCCGACAGCGGCACCATGCGGGACGCGGCGGGGCAGCCAGAACCTTCTGGCTGCACATACGTCGTCGGAGGCCCGTCTGCGCTGGGCGTCAGCTCAGATACTCGCGGAAATGCGCCGCGAAGCCTGCGGCAGCATCTGCACTCTTGCCGCTGCCTTCAGACGAGGACGCATGCCACCGTCCCTTACGGCTGCGGCGCGGACTGACCGGTTACCAGTTTCTCCTCCTTCTGACCCGCGTGCTGGCGCCGCGCCTCCACATCCTTGCGCACCCAGCAATTGCCGCAACAGCATGACGCTTCTCGCCCGCAGGTGCCGGCCACGTCATGGTACTTCAGCGGCGTGATGGAGGCCCCCACCAGCGCGCGCATTTCCTGGTACGACGGGTCGTCCGTTCCCCCGTAGGCGCCGGTGCTGATCTGGCCCCAGCCGCCGGCCGCTGCTGGCAGCGGAGCCAGCAGGATGCGGCTCTCGGCCGCATTCGCAACATTCACCAGAGCGGCGTAAGGTTGCCCGGCCAACTCCGAGCCGAACCGTTTCTCAATGGCCGCGCGCAGGGTCTTCTCCCCGTTGGCCAGCGGCGGCTGGTTCTCAGCGCGGTTGAATGAGTAATCGCCATAGAATTGCGCGTTCAAGTCCAGCCAATACACGACGCGCTGGAAGCTCTCGCGGTCGAGCTCCAGGCGCTTCTTGCCATCCTTGCCGGGATGTCCGTCCAAGAGCAGCTTGGCCAGCTTGCCGGCGTGGGCGAAGTAGTCCTTGGGCTTGCTGAACACGGTCTCGCCGTTGCGCGGAGCGACGCTGACAAACCCTGGCGCTCTGATGAGCGACTCGTAAGCAACGCTGAAAGCCGGCATCTCGCGCTTGCCACTCTGGCCGACTTCATCGCCCTTGGTGAAGCCGCCGGTCAGGTCCAGCGGGCCGCGGGGCTTCTCCAAGCCGTGGCAGCAGATGCAGTAGCGGTCCAAGACCGGCTGCACGGTCCGCATGAAGCTCAACCCCCCTTCGTATTGCGGGCCGACCGGCGGGGCGATCTTGTGGACCGTGGGACGGGCCAGCGCGGCGGGCGGCGGCGCGCTGCTGCGCGACTCATGGCAGCCCACGCACGAGGCTTTCTCCCCGGGCTGCAGGTACACCAGGCTGCGCATCGTCATCACGGCCATGCCGTTGGCATCCAGAAGCTGGAACTGCAACGGCGTTGCAGCAGGGGCCTCGAAGGCCGCCGCACCGTCCGCGGCGACCGGGACGGTGCCGAGCACTTTCTTGACCAGTTCGTTCTCGGCGTGGCTGCGCGGCGGAACGGAACTGGTGGGCTGGCTGATGATCTCGTTGATCCGAAGTTCCTTGATCGTGCCGCGCTGAAGCGGCTGGGTGCTCTGATAGACGTCCTGCACGAAGAACACGCCTGTTTTGGCTTCGGGTTTTGAGACAACCGCGGGCGTGACCACGGGTGGCTTGGGGCGCGGGCGCAACGGAATGGGGTTGAAGCAGGAGGTCGCCGGGTCCGCGCAAATCAGCTCTCTCCCGCCCAGCGTGTCAACCAGGTAGATCGCAAACTGCGAGTTGGATTGGGAGCCGTTCTGGTACGTGCACAGGAACAGGTCCTCGCTGAGCGGCCAGGGCGTGGCGGCGCGGCCACCCTGCACGTCCTCGGGCAAGGGCGAGGCGGCCTTGGTGATGCCCTCGGGAATCCCCGACTCCGGGAACCCCAGTTCGGGCGTGATCCAGGTCAGCGGCTGGCCGCCTTCCTGCCCCTTGTACGGGTCCACCACAATGATGGTTCCCAGCGTTTGCCCGTGATGCGCAGCCGCAGTGCAGACCGTCTTATGGGTGTTCGGAATTGGCTGCGGCTGACTGATCATGCACGGGGAGCGTGAGTTGTTGCCGTAGTAATGCGCGGTCTGGGTGCCATCGGGATGGATGGTCCAGAGGCTCTGGAAGATCGTGTCGTGCCGGTTGACGTAGTCCCACCGGCAATACACGATGGACCCGTCGGGCAGGACGCTGGGCGCCCACTCGTTGGACTCGTTGTAGGACAGCGCCTGGACGCCGGAGCCGTCCAGCTCGGCGCGGTAGAGCGTATAGGCGGGCACATAGCGCCCGCCGTGACAACGCCCATATTGCTGGCTGCGCGTGGAGATGAACGCGAAGCCGCCGTCGGGCAGATAGCAGGGCTCGAAATCCTCGATGAGCACGGTTTCGCGGCCGTTGCGGCCTTCCAGCGGGTCGCGCTCTGTGCCCGTGATCTGGCGCACATTGCCGGTCTCGAAGGAGTACTCATAGATGTAGTAGCCCCGCAGTTGCGAGTTGCGCTGGCCGGCGTGGTTGGCGAAGGCGAAGAGAATACGCTTGCCGTCGAAGGACAGATCCGGCTGGATCAGCCCGCCCTTGGGGAGCTTGCCTTCCAGCAGTACGGTCTCTTGGGGGCTGTCTTTCCAGTTCTCAAGCACCACCAGCCCGGGAGCGACTTGGGAATGCCGGCCCAGGTATTGGTCGCACATGTGCTCGGGCAGGAAGCCTGTCCGCTTGTTAATCAGCAGCTTGGGAAAATCCAGCAGCGGGTGGGAGAGGATGATCAGCCTTCTCAGCTCGCAAGCCTGCGCATACAGGCCCTCGCCGCCCTTCCCTGCGGCGTACTGTCTCTCCAGCTCGGCCAAGCGCGCAGCAAGTTCCGGCCTCGGGGCGGCGCGTTCGACGAAGTCGAGGGTCTTGCGGGCCAGCTCAAGCCTGGGCCTGGCAAACCGCGCATAGAACATGTCCCGCACGGCCTGCAGCTCGGCGATGCTCTTGCACTCCCGAGCGCGGGCTTGAGCCGGCTGCCGCAGCGGCCCTTCACAGGCGTTGGCGTACCGGCCGGCAAGTTCAGCCAAGTCCTTCCACTCCGCATCCCAGATGCCGGCCACCTCTTCGAGCCGCTGCTGGCGGAGAGTCTGCTTTCCCGGGAAGGCCTCCGCCGCCAACCGCCAGATCTCCTGCCGGGACTCAGAGGGCCTCTTGACCATTTCCAGGCTCGGCCGGCAGTCCACCCAAGCCTGCGCCTTGCGCTCGTCCTTGGTCCGCAGGCCGACCGTCATCAGCAGCCAGTCGGCTTGGTCGCCCAGTTCGACCGTCAGTTCCCCATCTTGGCCGCGCAGCCAATGGGCGAACTCCTGGCCAGCCAGGCTGATCGGCTTGTTCTCGCCCTCCCTGGCGCCGCCCCATGAGCCGGAGGAGGCGCAGATAAGGCCCTTGGGCTGCCCCAACTCCACAGGCTGGGCGTTGCCATCGCGGTTGACAACCCGCGGGTGGCCGAAGTAGAGGCCCCGTTCGCCGGCGACTCCGATGTAGATTCTCTTGAGGCCCGCCACCTGGAGCCGAACGTCGCGGGGCTGGTCCCTGCCAGTCATCTCGAAACGGACCGCCGCAAAGGACTGCTTGGCCGCAGCGTCGGCCGCTCTGCCGGCCTGGGCCTGCTTCTCGGCCTGTCCCTCACGGCTTGCCAGCGCCTCGCGCGAGGCCAGCACCGTTTCCAGCCACGTATCCTTCTTGACGAAACAAGGTGCGTTGTCGGCAGCCCAGGCAGCAGCCGCCACAATGCACCACGCTGCCAAGCCGAGCAGAAGGACCGTAGCGCGATTCATGGGCACTGGCTTTCTCCCTGGCTACATAACCCGCAAGGGGGACACAAAGTTGCGGGAATTCCGCGCGTGGAGCGTGGTGCGTGCAGCCATCCCTCCATGGTGCCTCCCCAACCCGTCAGCGGAACATTCTTCCTGTCTTGCCATGCACCGCAGAGGTATCGCCGCCGCAAGCACGCGCGCCAAGTGCGTTGGCAGCGCAACCCGGCGTCTTCACGCAGGAAAACAAGAACTCCGCGACAGCACGTACTGCCACTGGACATGGCCAGATCTGGCGGCAGAAGAATTTTCTTTTTGAAACATAGAGCCATGTTTCTAACCCGAGGCGAAAACGATTGAATTCCTGTGCCGGTAAGCCGAGATTCGCGCACGGCCTGCGGTAGGCGACACGCCGGCGATGAACGTGTTGCCATGGAATATCAGCACGATCACCCATCACCACGGTGAGAATTCCTGGCCCGCGCAAAACACCGGTATAATCACACTGGCCGCAAGAATCCGTTCGGACAGCAGGCAGTTGTGGCCCGGAGATCGATCCTGCTGTCCCGTCCCCCCAGTCTGAGTCGCGCTTTCGAGTCTAGGTTCTGAACGACGGTGTGACGGCCAGTGAACAAAGGCCGGGGTTGCGCCCGTGCCATACGGAAAGGACAAGGCACCTGCGATGAGCACAAACAAACTAACCGGACGAGCCGCAAACCCGTCTACTTTGCCCGTGAACCAAAGGACCTTCGCAGGTGCCCCTTTGGTTCACGGGTTTTGTTTCCATCGGCCCGCGCGGGCGGGTGGGACGGGAAAGGCGGTGCAGGATGAAATACGTGGACTGGGGCTTTGAGGACCAAGACCAAGCCGTGTGCTGGGATTTGATCTACGACCGTGGATCAAGCGGCGACTGGCAGGACTATTTCGGGCGCGCCGAATTCGGCGACGCGGAACCCACGGACGACGAAGTGGCTGAACCCACGGCGCGGCACCCGTGGCCCAAGCGGAACGTGGCGTAGTGCGGCGCAGCAGGGAAAGATGATGAACTTCGTATAATGGCACTGACGGCGGAGTCATTACCCGCTAGGAGCGAAAGGACCAGGGCATGAGAACAGTCACAACGTCCAAGGGCGGGAGTAATGCACCCGCCTGCTGCAGACCCCTGAACGACACCTGCCCTGGTCCAGTCGTTCAGGGGTCTTTGTGTGTCTGGCCGGATCAAGCGGCTGGACGTTCAGCATGCGGGGCAAGATGGGGGAAAGCGGATTCCTCCCGGCCCCTGATGCGCGAGGCTTGGCTCACCGGGCAGCGCGGCACCACACTGGAAACCAAGACAAGCAAACAGGCCCGGCCTGCCGGGCACATGGGCGCTCTGCGCCCGAAAGGAATCGTCATGAAATACGTGGATTGGGAGATAATCGGACCCACAGATGAGACAGGGCATCTGACCCTCCCCGAGGACTACGATTGGGACTATCCCTACGACGTGGATGTGTACCTGGGCCTGCCCGACATCGGGGTCATCCCGCGCATCGAACACCAGCCCGCGCCGCGCATGCTCCGTCCGGCGCAGGACGTAGAACCTCACCTCATCCGCAACACTCACTGGTGCATCCCGCCGGAGCGGTTTACCCACAGGCTGTACTTGGACGGCCCCGCGAAAGACATTCAGCGGTTCATCACGGCCGTTGCGGCATGGGATCAGGAGTTCGTCGTAATGGCCGCAGCCCGGCTCCTATACCCGGACCCTGGCGAGGCCACGGCCTACATGGCCGAGCTGGGAATAGCCGAGCAGCCGTACATAGATGAGGTATGGAGGCGGCCGGGTCCGGGTTACGTATGCGAGCACTGCGAATATGGCATTGAATCCTCGTACGAATTGGCACCGCTGATCGCGGACCTGACATTAGTCTTCCCCAACCTGACGTTCTACCTGTGGTGGAACGACGGGGACGACATAGACGGGCGCGAAATAGACGGGAACTACATAGCCGGGCACTCATACGCTGATGCATTCCCGGAGAACGATTACTACCTCACGGCCCGCGATGGCCAGACTTTCGTGTCGTACCGGAAGCGGCATAAGAAGACCGGATTCCTGGCACAAGAGGCTATGAATGCCTGGTTTGAAGGAACTGCCGCACCAGCGGCGGTCTAACGAGGAGGCACAACCATGTACTGGACGATGAAAAACCTGGACCGGGATCAGGCCGCGCTCATGTTCGAGCCGGGCGAGGCGGAACGCTGGGCCTGGCTCGCGGGCGGCGAGCCCATCGAGTTTGAGGAGTTTCTGCGCGCGCTTCCGCGCGCGCGGATGGACGAGCTGAGGCGCATGGTGCGCGCAGCGTGCAACTAGCCAAAGGAGCACATTATGCGATACGTGGATTGGGGAGAGGACGTGCCTGAGAACTGGGCCTTCTGGCGGCAGGTGTGGAGACTCTCATCGGACTCGTCGTACGAGTACGAGGACGACGAGGATTATTGGGGCCAAATTCCTCTAGGGGACAAGTGGCGTTACTATATCTTGCGCGAAGAATGCGAGGAAGTCATCGCGCGGCTCCGGCGGCTCATGCTGGCGTTCTACGGGTGGAGGGAGTACCCGCTGTATTACGCGAATTGGGACATCGTCGGACCCGTAGACGCGAAAGGGCATTGGCGGCTCCCCGCGCAATGCTGGGATCATCCATACGACGTGGCGGCGTACCTGGGTCTGCTCGACCTCGGCTACCTCAATCTGAGCGAGGAAGACATCAACGCGGCGTTGAAGGACTATGCCCGCGCGGGCGCTATGGAGGGGTAGATACCAGGCCGGGTAGCCTGTGGCTGGCCCGGCAATCCAAAAAACACAACAGCCCGGCCCTGCCGGGCACCATTGGGGCGCTATGCGCCGAAGGAGTCGTCATGCCAAATAGCATCGGACTGGATGTGGAGGGGCACGCGCTGGACGTGATGGGGTTCGTCCTCAAAGCCCGGCGCGGGCGGGCCCACTTCTACTGGCGCGAGTTCTTGCCAATACCAGCGCATCTCAACAAAGAGGACGCGGGAGCGTGGTTCGACCGGAACATCGGTGGCGGGATTCTGTGCGCAGGCGGCGACCTCTGCCAGGATTGCGGATGCACCGAGCCTCACTGCGATAATCCCGCACACGGTACTACCGGTTATGTTCCCGGTGCCGTGACTCTCCCGCCGATCAATCTAGGGGATGTGTGGGGACGTCATTGGTGCGCGCATCTGCACATTGAGTCGTACAGCATGCCGGTCGCGGCGGTGGATCGGGTCGTCCACGTCCATGGACTCCAGCCTCCCGGCCTTCTCGCGGCCGCGGGCATCCCAGAGCTGGATCGCGGGCGAGCGGAGTGCGAGATTCCCCTGGGCATCGAGCGTGCGCCCCGAGGCGCCAAAGAGCGCCAGGTAGCCCCCCACGATGGTCCCGTCGGGGTCCTCCTTCAGGAACGTCTCCACGCAACGGTCGAAGAGCGAGAAGTCGAAGCGGTACGACTCGCCGTCCTTCAGCACCTTGACCGAGAAGACTTCGGAGCCTGTGAGGACGTTGTGAAGGACAGGCACGGTGAACAGGTTCTGACGGTGTGCAACCATGTTGCGGGCGATGGCCTTGAGGGTCTCCCAGTCACGGTCGTCCCACGGCTCGCCGCCGAGCCTGTGGTGGAGTTGCCCCCAGTCGGTCCCCGCGTCGTAGAAGAGCCAGTTAAACACCTTCAGGCTGCGCTTCCTCGGCACGACGGCTTCGTAGACCCGGACCTCGATGGGCACAGCCGCCTTCGCTCCGTCGGCGTCCAGAGTCACAGTGCTCCTGTAGGTGCCAGGCGGCGCATCCTCGGGCACCCACACGGTGATCCAGGCCGAGCGGGTCGTGTGGGCAGGGAGCGCGATGGGATTCCTTAGGCAGAAGGCATCGGGGAGCATCACGGGTGGTTTGGCGCAAAGCTCGCCCTCGATGACAGGCTGAGTCGCTTGCTCCAAGAGATGGTAGTTCAGGAAGACCGACTCGACGGCTTCCAGCTTCCCAGCGCCCTTTTCGCTCACCAGGGGCGTGACCGAGATGCCGAGCGCCTTGACGGGCGCATCCGAGCGGAAAGCCACCTGGCCTGCTTCAGACTCGCCGCGCGCGGCGGAGATACGCACCGCCGGATCCACGTCTTGCGGTTGCGCGTCAGTGAGCACCTTGGTCAAGGGATCGACCACCCAGACGCGCACCTCCGTTGCCTGCGAAGGCCCTGCGAGCCAACACAGCATCCCCGCCGCCAGCAGACGACACGTCAGCCTTGTCATCGGAGCTCACTCCCTTCTGATGGCCTTCAGCCGCGTCCCTGCCTCCGACATCCCTGCAGCCCTGGCACCGTCGGTCTGCCCACCAGTTCGCCCTTGAGATGCGCTCGGCGAGCTTGTGGATGTGAT
>JAPLOD010000048.1 GCA_026692735.1 Planctomycetota bacterium
AGCAGGTTGCCGCCCACCAGCGCCATCGTGCGGCGGAAGGACACGCCGGGGTAGATGGCGCCCGCCTCCGCCATCACGGCGCTGAAGCCCTCCGTGGCGACAAAGGCCTCGCACTTCCCTTCGGCGGGCTTCTGCGAATCCTCGTCCACGGTCAGCGTGTTGTGAGCCGGCGTCGTGCGATACCACCCGGCCTGGATCGGCACACCGTAGTTCGCCGTGCCGGGGTCCGGAGCGACGATCTGTCCCAGCGCGTACAGCACGAAGTTCAGCTTGTCGGGGTGTCCGTGCCCGCCGCCGTGGGGCCCGTACTTCATGCAGAACCACGTCGCGTCGGCGCCTTGGCCCGCCGTCAGCACCGCGTATCCCGATGCCGGGTAGTTCCTGCTGGCCGTCGCCGCGCTCGCTGCAGCCGGAAGCTGCGCCACGCCGCACAGCAGCGCCTGGTCCGAATCGCGCTTGCTCTGCGCCAGCACCGCGCAGTATCGCGGGTCCTTGTAACGCGCGAAGCCGATCTCGTAAAGCCACGCGTTGCCGGCCACGCTGGCTATCCCCGAATCGTTGAACGCCGGCAGCCGCAGGTCGGGCATGGCGAAAGCGATCGGCCCGTCGAAAAGCCGCTTGCAGTCCTCATTGTACAGGTTGATGCCGCTGTGGAACGCGCCTTCCGTCAGGTGCGACACGGCGCTGAGCGTGTAGAAGTGATACCCCCACGCGCCCTCGAACCACACGCCGTCGGCGGACGGCCCCTTCTTCATCTGGTTGTAGTACCCGGACTCGGCCTTGAGCGCTTCGTCAACGAGCTTCATGTCGCCTATCAGGAGCCCCGTCAAACCGACGGCGGAATTCTTCCAGCACTGAATGTTGTGGATGCCCATCCTGTGGTCGCGGATGACCTTCGTCGCCGGATACAGCAGCCCGTCTTTCACCTTGGTCTGCTCGGCGGCGCTGAGCGTGTCCCAGATGCAGTCCGCGCCTTCGACGACGGTGATCAGCCAGGTGGCTTCGTCGAGCGTCTGCGGGCCGACTTTGCCGCCGCCGACCTTCGGCTCGTTCTTGATGTTGTGCAGCGGATAGCTCTCATACTTCGCCGCGTACGCCAGCAGGATTTCCCTGGCCTTGGCGGCATAGCGCGCCTCCCTGGTGAGTTGGTATGCGAGCCCCAGGATCCGTATGGCACCCGATAGCGCGCCGTGTTCGTTGCTGATAACCACGTCATCGTACGGGTAGCCGGTGAAGACTTCCTTGTCTATCGGGCAGACGTGCCGCGTCGGGCTCTGCATCTTCAGCCGCGCGCCGTGCTTGGGGCAGGAGTAGTAATGGTACCACTGTCCGCCCTTCTCGGGCAGCTTGTACTCCCGTTTCAGCCAGTCGTCGGCCTGTCTCTTCAGCGACTCAAACCGCGCCTTCGCGCCCGGCAGCTTCGCGATCCGTGCCTTGATTGCCGGGATATCGTCCTTCCCCAGCATTAGTCGCGGATGCGCGGGAAGCTTGTCCCCGTCTTCGCCCGCACACAAGACTGCGCTCGCCAGCGCCGATAACGCTGCCACCATCAAGGCACCAAAGCAGCCGGCATTCATAGTTCGCTCCTCTGCATCCCCACGACCCCCCTCTATCTACGCCGCAGAATCGCACAGAGCGGCCCCTTTGCCGTTTCCGCGTGTGCCACTGGCCGCAGCCAGTGGGCCTGCCGTCAACGTTCTTGCCCTGCAGCCCCGAACCGCGGAGAATGCGGACCATGCCAAAGAGACGCTCTCTGGCGCCTGTCCTCTTCCTCCTGCTGTGCCTCGCGGTGAGCGCGGCCTGCGCCGCCGGCGACCAGGCCCACTGGGGCCAGTGGCCATCACGCAACATGGTCTCGGACGAACTCGGCCTGCCCGACAGCTTTGACCCCGCGACCGGCCTGAACATCAAGTGGTCTGTCAAGCTGGGCACGCAGACCTATTCGACGCCGATAGCTGCGCGCGGCAAGGTGTTCATCGGCACCAACAACGACCTGCCTCGTGATCCCGAGCACAAGGGCGACTGCGGCGTGCTGCTGTGCCTCGATGAGAAGGACGGCTCGCTCTGCTGGCAACTGGTCGTCCCCAAGCGTGAGGGCGATCCCTATCTGGACTGGCCGCGCGCGGGGTGGTCCTCGCCGCCGACGATCGAAGGCGACCGCGTCTACTCGGTGACCAACCGCGGCGAAGTCGTCTGCCTGGATATCAACGGCCAGGCCAACGGCAATGACGGACCGTACCTGGACGAAGGCAAGCACATGGCGTTCGCGGGCGGGCAGCCGCAGAAGGTCGGCCCGACGGACGCGGACGTCATCTGGCTCTTCGACTTGGTCTCCGGCGCCGGCATTCACACCCACGACGCCGTCAACGCTTCGGTCCTGGCAGCCGGTCCGTTCCTGTACGTGAACAGCGGCAATGGTGTGGACAACACGCACGCCAGGATTCGCTGCCCGAATGGCCCCAGCCTGGTGGTGCTCGACAAGGCGACCGGGAAGCTCCTGGCGCAGGATGGCGAACGCATCGGGCCGCACATCGTCCATTGTTCCTGGTCGTCGCCGGCGATGGGAGAAGTCAACGGCCGGAAGCTTGTCTTCCTCGGCGTCGGCGACGGCGTGTGTTATGCGTTCGAGGCGCTCCAGGCCGCGCCGCCCCAGGGACAGGTCCAGACGCTGAAGTGCGTCTGGCGCTTCGACTGCGACCCCAACGGCCCCAAGGAGAATATCCACCAGTACGACATGAACCGCACCGAGAGCCCCAGCAACATCACCGGCATGCCCGTCTTCCACCAAGGGCGCGTCTACGTGACGGCCGGCGGCGACGTCTGGCACGGCAAGCGGCAGGCGTGGCTCAAGTGCATTGATGCCTCCAAGACCGGCGACATCACCGGGACCGGCGAAGTGTGGTCGTACGAGCTGGTCAGACACTGCCTCTCATCGGTCGCCATCCACGACGAGCTTCTCTACATCACCGATTGCGGCCGCAGGATCCACTGTCTCGACGCCGACACCGGCCGCCCTTTCTGGACGCACGATACCAGAGACGCGATCTGGGCTTCGCCGCTCGTTGCCGACGGCAAGGTCTATGTCGGCACGCAGGGACGCGACTTCTGGATTCTGGCCGCCGGCAAGGAGAAGAAGGTGCTCAGTTCGGTTAACCTGGACAGCGCCATCAGTGGCACTGCTACCGCCGCCAACGGCGTGGTCTACATCGCCACCATGAGGCAACTCCACGCCCTGCAGAAGCTCCCGAAACGCTGATGGCCTCTCCCGTAGCGCCGCGGAACCCAGTGGACGGTGTGAGCGGCGCACGGTAGCATGGTGGTCTCAGTCACACAGCTTGCGAGACGCTCCATGAAGCTCTATGAGTTCGAAGGAAAGAAGCTGCTTGACCGCGCCGGCATCGCGATCCCCGGCGGAAAGGTCGTGACCTCTGCCGAAGAGGCCCGCGGTCTCACGATGCAGTACGGGCCCGTGATG
>JAPLOD010000049.1 GCA_026692735.1 Planctomycetota bacterium
CTTGTAGGGGCCGAGCTGTTTGATGCCGCCGGTCTGCTGATCGGCCTGGAGCTTCTTCTCGATGCCCTCACGCTGTTTGGCGTTGATGACGCCCTGCTGCACGAGAACGTCGGCCAGCGATACGGTTACGTTCTTCTTCGCGCTCTCGGCTTGCGCAGCACGACCGGCTTCAATCTCATCGAATGTCGCGATGCCGGCCTGCTGTACGGCGCGAGCGAAGGCTTCGTCAGAGACGTTGCCGGCCATGGTTCCCCCGCATAAGCGCAAGAACGCCGGGAATCATACGGCGGCGGACGGTGGAAGACAATGGCCGCGAAGAGGCGTTCGAGGAACCTCCGCGCGGGGACAATGATTCGCTCCCATCTTCGGAGTGCGGGCATTTCTGGGCGTGGCGACGCGCACTTCGAGGATTCCGAAGCCGCGCAAGCGAGGCGGCGTTTCCTACGGGCGTGGGGGCTCATACGGACGCTTCAGTAAACCTTAACACTGCATCGACAGCGGTTGGGCATTCCCCCGAGTTTATCGCCAGCACACCACGCTTGCCGACATCATCGCGGGCGGGAACCCAACGTGGGGCTACACGCGCATCCGCGGCGCGCTCGCGAACCTAGGCCAGCAGGTTGGCCGCAGTACGGTGCGGTACGTTGTCTTGTTCGTCATCGAGCTATCAACGAGGCGCGTTTCGTTCGCCGGGCTGGCCGTTGATCCTGGGGAGAGCCGGGTGAAGCAGGCGCTGCGCAACCAGTTGGACGCGCAGGATGGGTTCCTGCTGGGGAAGCGGTGCCCTCTCATGGACAGGGACCCGCTGTACTCTCAGGCCCTCCTGGCCTTGCTGCGGGCGTCCGGTGTGAAGCCCGTGCGGCTGTCGCCGCGAAGCCCGAACCTGAACGCCTACGCGAAGACACGTGCGCAGTGCTCCCAACACCTGAAATCAACCTCACTCCCCGAAGGCCGGTGCAACCGAAGGTTTGCCGTCTTTTGTCGTCGCCTCGTAAACGCTGCCGATGGCCCGCGCCTGCACGGTGACAGACCCCAGCTCAGGGATCTCCACCGTTGCCGGGCCCTCAACGCCATCTGAGGCCCAGGCGGTGATCAGCCACTTCGGCTGGTCTGGCATCTTCCGGGCCAGCACCCGCCGGTTCGGGTTGCCGGTCGGGAACTCATAGGCCGGTTGGTCCGTGACCTTGGCATGCTTGTTCGGGCCGGACAGCAGGTCGCCTTTTCGCAGAAAGGCCTCCTGGTGCGAGAACAGCGCATGCACGCGCCCCAGAATGACCATCTGCACCAGGTATTGCGGCGGCTTGTCCGGCGAGAACGCGGCGTCAAATCCGCCCTTGGGGAACGAGAAGTAGCCGGCGACGCCGCCTATCATGCCCTCCGTGTACAGGCACTTGAGGAAGCCCTCATACAGGCCCAGGTCGCCGAAGGCCTTGGCGTTGTTGTCAATGGCTAAGCCAGCGTCCCACACCGGCGGTGTGGGGGCTTTGTCGTCCTGCTTGTAGCCGGGACACAGGTAGTCATAGCTGTTCTTCATGCCGAACCTCAGCTCATGGCCTTTGGCGCCGAGGGCCTGGGTGAGCATGTCGTCCTTGCCGATCCAGCCCGAGTTGAAGTCGTGATAGTAATACTCGTTAGTGGCGATGTCCGCGCAGGCGCGCATGTCGGAATAGTCCCACGCCCAGTCGTCGTGGAAGGTCTCGAGGGTGCCGTGCCGGTGCGTGTCGCCGCCGCAGGTGTAGAAGACATAGAGCAGGCGGTCGGGAGTCGCGGCGCGGACAGCATCCGCAACGGCCTTCTGCTCGCGGGCCTTCTGGCGGGAGATATACCGGTACCAGCTCAAGTCGCCCTTGGCGGCGACCACCTTGGGGTCCTTCTCCCAGCATTTCTGGATAAAGCCCAGGACGTTCAGCCCGTACTCGCCGCCGTTCTGGATGATGGCGATTGGACAACGTGTGTGGAGCTTGGCCAGACCGACGGCGCTGAGCTGTCCGGCCTGCTTCAAGCAGTCCTCCGGCATCTCCGGACTGAGGCTCTTGGGGCTCGATTTCTCGGGGATGAAGTTGCCGTCGGTGTCGCGGACGTACGCTTCCGGCGGCATGTCCTTGGGGAACTGGCGGTCTAGCAGAACGCCCAGCTTGTACTTCTGGGGGTTGCCGGCGACCAGCGCCAGGCACTGGCCGTTGCGGCCGTTGGGATTGGCCAGCGCCTCATCAGCGACCTTCTCGCTCACGTAGCCGGCGAACTCCACGGCATAGCCCCAGTTGTCGGCAAGCTCCTTGGCAACGTCGAAGGACATGGCCCAGCCCCAGCGGGTCAGGGGCGCCAGCATGTGCCCATCCCTGAACACCGGCTTGGGCTGGCTCTTCAGCCATTGCAGCGGCGTTACCGTGCCGCCCGCAGGAGCATTCCCCCCGTCAAGCGCTTTGACCCCATCCTTTGCTGGAACGTCGCCCGCGGTCGCGCGGCCTGCCAGCAGCGCCATTCCAAGCGCCGCGAACGCCAACATGCCAGTAAGGGTCTTCATTCGCCTCACCTCCCCTGTTTGTCAGGTTTCGCTTCAGCGGAAACTGTGGCCATGAGTTTCCTACCTTCGCTGAAACCTGAAACTCTGTACCTTGTTCCCAACGAATCAGCGCGTGATGACCTCCGCCTTGCCGGCCTTCGGCCGCACCGTGACGGTCCAGGAGCGGTCCTTGGCTTTCACTTCGAGCACGATCTCGTCGGCGATGCTCTTGACAATCTTCGAGTGCGCGAAGGCGACGGCGTTGCAGACGTTGACGAAGGCGTTGAGCAGCGCGCCCAGCGACATGCCGCTTTCGCCGCCTTTCTGCTGCGCCTTTAGCACTTGCTCCAGGCTGCGGCCCTTGACCAGCTTCATGGTGAAGAACAGCCGCCCGTCGCTGTCCACGCCCAGTTCGTGGATGGGGACGATGTTGGGGTGTTCAAGCTGGCCGGTGACCTGCGCTTCCTCGACGAACCGGGCGCGCTTGCGCTCGTCGGCCTCGCCCAGCATCACCTTCATGGCCACGGGACGCCGGATGTCGCGGTCCACGGCCTTCAGGATCGCGCCCATCCCGCCGCGAGCGATCTCGTCCTCCACGGCGTACTTCTCGTCGCCCGTGGCGGCTGTAAGCGACTCGACGACCGGCTTGTCCTGGCCGAGCACCACGCCGCCATGGACGCCGGCCACGGAGAGACTGCTCTGCTGGCCCATGCCCGCCGGCAGTGCGTCGGCATCAACCTTCTCGTCGGCAGGCTTCTGGATCGTGGGCGTGCTGGCTGCGTCCTCCTGAACGCTGAACACGGCGCGGCACTTCCGGCAGCGCAGGCGCTTGCCCACGGGCATACCCGCCGTGCGGTAGCGCGTCTGGCACTGTGGACACGAGGTGAAGTCAGCCATGAGCCTGCTCCGATTACTTATTGAACTCGCCGGCGTCGTACTTCTTCCAGAACTCCACGGCCGGCACGTCTTTCGAAGGCTGCGTGCCGAGCCTCCCGAGGCTCTTCATACCGCGGATAACCTCTATGCCCTTGGTGATGTTCTTGGGCGTAAAGGTAAGCCCGTTGAGAGGCATCTTGTCAAGCGGCGACAGGTCCGTCACGAGCGTATCGTACATGCACAGGTACCTCAGCGGCAGGTCTCGCAGCGGTGTCAGGTCCCGCACCATTGTCTTTTCGATGCGGAGTTCGGTAAGCGGCAGGTGCCCGAGGGGGGTCAAGTCCTCAACCTGCTTGCACTGTCCTAGGTTCAGCCAGGTCAGGAGCGTGCGCCGCAGCGGGCCGAGGTCCTTCACTTCCTCGCAGTTCCACAGGGACAGCCACGTCAGGGGCAGACCCTCCAATGGTGAAAGGTCCTTCACGGCAATGCAATTCGCCGAGTCAAGGTTTGTCAGCGGCATGTTCTTCAGGGGTGCCAGGTTCCTGATATAGCCACAGCCACTGATGGTAAGCGTTGTCAGCTTCATCCGCGCCAACGGCGTGAGGTCACGTATGGGCGTGGAGTTGAGACGCAATGCTGTGAGCGGCATGTGCTGGATCAGTGTGAGGTTCTCGAAGGCAGTCTGCCCCATGCCGAGTTCGGTCAACCGCAGGGCCTTGAGGAACGTGAAGTCCTTCAGCCGTCCGCAGTACTCAACGCGCAGCACGGTGAGAGGCATGCCTGTGAGCATCGCGCCGTCGCTGAACTGGGTGCTGCTAAGATCAAGGCGCTCCAATAACAGGCCTTTCAACGGTGTGAAATCGGTGATGCTCCTGCAGCTTGCGAGGTTAAGGTCCTTGAGCGGCACTCCTGCTATCGGCGCAATCCGGCTTATGCGGGTGTCGTGCAAGTCCAGTGATCTGAGCGGCATGCCCTTGAGCACGCTGATGTCTGTGACCATTGTGCTGGCCGCACAGAGTTCGGTCAGCGGCAGTCCCTCCAGCGGACCAAGCTGAGTCAGTAAGCAGCCGCCGATCTTGAGGCTCGTCAGAGGCATCCCCTTTAGCGGATTGAGATCGGTTATACGGTTGCTCCATACGTCAATCGCCGTTAGCGGCATGCCCTGGAGCGGCGCGAGGTCCGTGATCTGGCCGCCTTGTGTCAGACGGAAGGTGCATTTCCCGTCGGTATCCATCGTCAAGGCGTCCCCCAGCTTCTTCCCGGACCAGCCGCTGTTGATGCGCGCTCGGCACTCTTTCAGCAGTCTGTCCCCGCCGCGCACCTGCGTATCCGCCAATGCGTATTCCTTGCGCCGCGTGAAGAAATCGGCCAGGGCGCTGGTGGCCATGGTTGTGTTTCCCTTCTGCGCCTGATCGCAGACGTCGAGCAGCCACTTTGCGTCCGCGTCGTCCTGCCGCAGGTTCAGCAGGGCGAAGAGCTGCCTCTGGGCCCCCCGATATTCCCCTTTTACCATCAGCACCTCGGCCCGCAGCATCCGCGCTGCGGGGAGTTGGGGGTCGAAGGCGATGCCAATGTCCAGGCTCTGTAGCGCGCCATCCAGGTCCTTCTTCTCGATCTGCCGCCACGCCTTTTCGACCAGGAGCGGCGCGGAAACCCTCTGCTGTGCCAGGCGCGCGGCTTGTTCGGACCGGAAGTTCGCCAGCGCCTGCGTGGCCGCCTCTTCGGAGTTTTCCGCGCGGTCTCTGGCCTGGAGGTTCAGCCAGTAGCCGGCGCTCACGACCGCGACCACGATCAGCAGCGCCGCCGCCGTCGCAACGCTCGCCCCCTTGTTCCGCCGGACCAGCTTAACCAGCGCCTCCCACGAGGTGTCCTCTTTGGCGCTGACGGCGCGCCCTTCCATGTACAGCTCAATGTCGTGGCGCAGGGCCTCGACGCGCTGGTAGCGGTTCTTCGGATCCCTGGCCAGGGCCTTCATTGCGACGGCTGAGAGCTCTTTCGGGATGTGGCGCATCGGTGCGCGCTCTTCAGGCGGCCTGATGTTCCCCTCGCTGACGTTCTTGACCAGCATCCAGATGCTCTTGCCTTCCGCCGGCGGCTTGAGTGTCAGGATTTCGTAGAGAATGGCGCCAAGCGAATAGATATCGCTGCGCGCATCCACCTCGGCAATCCGCCCTTCCGCTTGTTCCGGCGACATGTAATGCGGCGTGCCCACGATTGTGCCGTCGAGCGTCAGCTCGCCGCCGCTCTCCTGCCGCAGACTCTTCACCATCTCGGCCAGCCGCTCGTCCCGTGAATCGAGCTCGTCCCCCTCCTCCGCGGCCCTGCCCGCCGGCGCGCCCTTGGCGCGCTGTTGCGTGGTACGCACCGCCGCGCCGGCTTTCGCCAGTCCCCAGTCCATGACGAGGACTTCGCCGTAGTCGCCAAGCATGATATTGGCGGGCTTCAGGTCGCGGTGCACCACGCCCTTCGCGTGCGCGAACGCCATGGCGTTGCAGACGTTGATGAAGGCGTTGAGCAGACGGCCCAGCGACATTGGCTGTTGGCTCTTAGCTGCTGGCTCTTGGCTCTTGGCCCCGGGCCGCAAACCGTCGAGCACGTCCTTGAGGCTCTTGCCCTTCACCAGCTTCATCGTGAAGAAGAGCCGGCCCTCGGCGTCAATGCCCAGTTCGTGGATCGGCACGATGTTGGGGTGCTCGAGCTGCCCTGTGACCTGCGCCTCTTCGACAAAGCGGCCGCGTTCCCTCTCCGACCGCCCATCCAGCATGACCTTCATTGCCACTTCGCGGCGGATATCGCGGTCGGACGCCCGCAGGATCATCCCCATCCCGCCCCGCGCGAGCTCCTCTTCCACAATGTATTTCTCATCCGTCGCAGCAGGCTTCAGCGTTTCGTCCTGCTCCTGGGCTAGTGACGCGGGCATACCGACGGCCGTCTGGTGCGCGGGGGTCTCCTCGCTCGAGCCCATTTCGTCGAGAGGGACGGGGGATCCGCCCAGTGTAATGCCGCCGTCGAACTTCGCCCGCACCAGCGCGCTGCGATCACCGATGGCAGCGGGCATGGGCTGCTGAACAGCGTCGTCGTCCGACTGAGCCACGCCGCTCACGGCACTGGCACCCGCGGACGACGAAGTCCCACCCTCCGGTGCCGGCGCGTCTTCTTGCACAACGAAGATCGCCGAGCACTTCTTGCAGCGCAAGCGCTTCATCGCCGGCATGCCGGCTGTGCGGTACTTGGTGTTGCATTGCGGGCAGAACGAGAAGTCGGGCATAGTCGCGGGCGTCTCCGGTCGGCCTACTCGTCCCATTCGATGATGAAGCACTTCTTCTCCGTGGCCTGCCAGGTTGTCGGCGAAGGGGCAAGGCGGGAGTGGGGGAACATGAACAGGCGCCAGTCGCCACCCCCCCATTTCTGCAAGAAACCAGCGCGGTGACCCAGTGCTTCTCTTGTTACCCAGGCCGGCTTGCCGGCTGCTTTCTCGCAGCCGAGCCACGATTCCACACCAGGAGCTGGCAGCGCAAGGACAAACCTTTCTTCATCGGCAGTCGTCAGTGTCGCAAGATGCCCACCGAGCTTCACGCAGAGATCTCGGGCTTCCGCCCATCCCACTGGCTTGGGAACGAGAAGATACCTGTGCCCTTGGAAAACCAATGCGAGCGAGCGCAGGGCCGGTACGTCGTTCTTGCGGATGGCCAGAAGCGTCGCGGCGTTTCGTACGTGATGTGCGAAGGTTGGTTGCTTCTGCCAGATATCACGGACGCGCTCCAATTCGGCATCGGGCAGACTATCACAGTCAAAGATGAAAGCCTCAGGCGGCGTAGCCGTCAGAGGATCGAGAGTGGTCAGCGGGTTACTGCTGCAGTCAACCCGCTCAAGACGCATCGCCTTCAGTGGCTCAAGCGTCTGCACCTGGTTGTAGCTGCAGTCCAGCCGCTTCAGCGAAAGTCTACGCAGAGGTCCGAGATCGGCGATCTTGTTGCCGGAGCAATTCAGATGTTGCAGTGGCGAGCCACTCAGTGGTTGGAGATCTTCGATCCTGTTCCAATCACACTCCAGAACCTGCAACGGCATACCCCGCAGCGGAGCCAGACTAAGGATGCCATTGTCGCCACACAGCAGCTCTCTTAGTCTGAGGCCGGAGATTCCGTCCAATGTCGTTACTTTGGCTCTGCGGCATTGTAGTGTCTCCAAGGGCGCACCTTGTAGCGGTATCAAGTCTGAAACGGCGCTGTAACCACAGTCTAGGAACCGCAACGGCATGCCGCGCAGCGGATCTAGGTTATCAATGGGAGAATCCGAGCAAAAAAGCCAAGTCAAACTCATGCCTCTTAAGGGTTCCAGGGACGTAATCGGGTTGTGGGAGCAATCAAGGCTGCGCAGTGGGTGACCCCGCAGCGGACCAAGATTGCTGATGTGGTTTTGACTGCAATTGAGTTGCAGCAGTGACCTGCGGCCCTGGAGCGGTTCCAGACTGGTTAGCTCGTTGGCGTAGCACACCAGGCGCTGCAAGGAGGAGGCCGCGATCGGGTCCAGGCTGCCGATCTTGTTTTGCACGCAACTGAGGTCCGTCAGAGGCATGTGCCTGAGCGGCTCCAGGGAGGAAAGCTCGTTGTCGTCACAGCAAAGCGCCGTAAGCCTCATCTTGCTCAAGGGTTCGATCTGCGCAAGCCCCAGCGCGCTGACATTCAGCCGGTTCAATCTGGGTATCTCAGCGATCGCCTGGAGCAGGGCCTGCTGCACGTCCTCGGGCAGGATTTCACGGCGTATGTTTAGGAAGCGCGGGACGATCCGCGTGTCCTTGTCGAAACGGCGAATCTCAGGCAGCAGGTTGAGCGCATCCTGGAAGCGGCCCTCTTTCCAGAGCGTCCACGCGTCCATCTCCAGCGTCTGCGCCCGGTAAGGCGAAGATGGATACTGCTGGTCCAGTTCAGCCTTGATCGTCTGGGCGGACTGGCGGCCTGAAGCCCCACGCCCCATCGCCACAAGGAACGCCTTGCTCAAAGCCAGATCGCCAATGGCCGTGCCCGGATAGTCGTGCGCAATCTCCATGTACTTGCATTCGGCGTCCTCGGCATGTCCCCGTTCAAAAAGGGAGTCACCCGCCACAACCGGATTGGCCTTCTGTGGCAATGCGCGCCTGTAGACACGGATGGCAAGCACCTCTGATGGAACGATCCACTGGCGCAGGCCGATTCTGTCGTGTCCTTCGCCAACAAGAGGCAACAGGTCGGCCTGCCTGGAGACATCCCGCCCGTCCACAGCCAGCGCAAGCCAATTCCCCTCGCGCTGGAACACAGCCTTGTGAACTGTGGCCGGTTTGATCCGCGACGGAACTCCGCTCGTCGTGTCCCAAGCGCCTGGGGCGTCGTTCCGTGAAACGAAATCCACAGTGCCGCCCCAGCCTGCGACCTGCGCCGAATAGCCGGCAGGAAGCATGTGCCCCTTCTGCCAACGGGTGTTCACAAGAAGATCCATCCCGTCCTGGGCATCCGCGTAGCGCACGGTGACTTCCAGTCTGACCTCGCCGGCCAAGCGCACATCCTTGAGCCACGCGCATTCACCTGACACCGGGCGTAATGAACCGCCACTAACTGGCCAAGGTTCCACCTTTCTGTTGTTGCCCTGGTCATAGAACTCCCACGCCGATAGGTCGGCGTTCTTGCTGAAATCCTGCTCGAACACCAGCGTCCACTTGCCATAGGTCTTCCACCACTCCCAGCCGTACCATCCGCCGAAGCCCGCGCACAGGAGCAGAAGGGCGCTTGCCAAGGCGACAGGTACTCGGTGTTTCTCAGCCTTCTTGGCCAATCGGTATGCCCAGGTCTGCCGCCGTGCGCTGATGGGGTCACCGTTTAGCCACGCCTTCAGGTCCTCGGCAAACTCGGCAGCGCTGGCGTAGCGCCGCCCCGGCTCCTTCTCCAGACACTTCAGGCAGATTGTCTCCAGGTCACGCGGCACGCCCGGCGTGAAGACTCGCGGCGGCACGGGTTCCTCATGCAGCGCGGCACGCATCACCTGTAGCGCATTCTCGCCCACAAACGGCGGGCGACCGGCGAGCATCTCGTAGAGGATTGCACCGAGGCTGTACACATCCGAGCGCGGCCCAACGAGGTTGGCCTTCCCTTCGGCCTGCTCAGGGGCCATGTACGCCGGTGTTCCCAGCGCCTGGCCGGTGCGGCTGAGGCCCGATTCCTGCTGGGTGTCCTTGGCCAGGCCAAAATCCATCACGAGCGGCTCTGCCGATTGCGGATTGGCGATTGCGGATTGCGGATTGGGTGTGCCGGTGCCACCCGAGCCGCGCGCGTCAGCAAGCGGTTCGACCGCTCCCTCACGGTCGCGGCACTGAATATCGCGTCTCTGAGACGTTCCGCTCGACCCGCCGCGCCCGTAGTCGAGCATGATGTTGCCGGGCTTGAGGTCGCGGTGAATGACGCCGTGGTCGTGAGCGTACTGCACGGCGCGGGCTACCTTCTCCAGGAGCGCAGCCTTCTCCCGG
>JAPLOD010000050.1 GCA_026692735.1 Planctomycetota bacterium
CCGGCGAGACCGAGGACTCACTGGGCGCCGGCGCGCGCGCCCTGGCCGTGGACGCGAGCGGGAACAACTGGGTCGCGACCAACGCGTGGGGCGACACCAGCGTCTTCAAAACGAACCAGGACGGCTCGCCGTACCAAGAGAGCGTCGTAGCCGAGAAGGGCGCGCTGCGGCGGTTCAGTCCCGACGGCGCGCTGCTGGGGACGGTCAGCCTGCTGGACACGCCGATGGACCTGGCGCTGGCCGAAGCGAACGGCACGCCGGTGGTGCTCGCGCCGTACCGGAACATCACCAGTTACCACGGCGCTCAGGTGCGCGAAGGCGTCATGCTGGTGCGCGTCAGCGACGGCCGGCGCGTGGGCGAGATCAAGGCGCCGACGGGATCGGTGGCGGTGGATGAGCAGGGGCGCATCTGGGCGAGCGATGTGGCCGGGCACGTGAGCTGCCACGAGCTGAAGGGGCGCAAGCTGTTCGATGTGGCGGGAACGCCGGCGGCGGCTGTGCCCGATGCCAAGCTGCCGGCGGGGTCGCCGCTGCCCGCGGTGGTCCGTCCGGACGGGAAGGGAACGACGTGGGTGCTGTACACGCTGCAGCGCAAACTGGCGGCCGTTGACGCTTCCGGCAAGCCGCAGGGCGAGCCGAAGGCGGCGCCGGAGACGGCGGGCGGGCTGCTGCGTCTGGCGGTGACGGGCGCGGGTCCGTGGGTGCTGGGGGAGAAGGGGGGATGGAGGCCGTAACGGACCGGGTTCCGGGTTCAGGGTTCAGGGCATCGGGTTTCGCGTTCGCGGTTGGGTGTGGCTGCGGCGATGCGAGAGCGCCTTCTGGTATGCAACGCGCAGGGAGCGGCTTCTTGTGCCTGCGGCGCCCGGCTCGTTGAGCCGGGCCACCCGGCGGAGCTATCAGTGCCACCCACGGCGAGGGGATAATGAACAAGCGTGAGATTCCGTGCTGCCTGTGCGGCAGCACGAAGCACACAGTTGTGTTGCCAGATACCCTTGGCGATAGGCCGCCTGCGGTTGGCTACGACTTTTCGACGGAAACGCGGAAGACGTACCAAGTGGTCAAGTGTGCATCGTGCGGCTTCCTGTACACTAATCCGATGCCATCGGTCGCCGAATGCTACGAGGAGCATCGTGATGAGACATACATTCGTTCCTGCCCCCAACGCAGGAGGACGGCCGACCACGCCGTCTCGATACTACGACGCTACCAACCCTCCGGGCGTTTGCTGGACATCGGCTGTGCGACCGGAATCTTCCTTGATTCGGCCGCGCGGTTCTACCAAGTGGAGGGTCTGGAGCTTTCCAGGTGGGCGTATGAGGAAGCCGCAAAGCGACACAAGGTACACAATGTTCCGCTGGACCGCCTGAAGGTGGACAAGCCCTTCGATATTGCGACACTCTTTGGCGTGATCGAACATTTTGAGGATCCCTACAGCGCGATGCAGTGCGTGGCGCGGTTGCTGCGCCCCGGGGGGTTGCTCGTCGTGTACACTGGCGATGTTGACAGTTGGCTTCCGCGATGGCTGGGCAAGAAGTGGTGGTGGTTTCAGGGCATGCATCTGTGCTACTTCTCTCGTCGAACGTGCGAACTGCTTCTCTCGAAATGCGGATTCGATACGGTGCACGTGGGAACGCTCTGTGTGTATTTCCAGTTGTACTCGCTGGGTGTCAGCCTCAAACGGTATCGCCTCGGCGCGTTGATGAGCCCCCTCCTGAATCTGCCCGGCCTGCGGCGCATCATGGTGCCAGTGAAACTCAGCGGGGAGATGCTGCTCCTGGCGAGACGTCGGCCTTGAGTGGCGCCGTCCCCTGCGATGGAGCGGCGCGCGGAGGACGGACGGACTGAACGGTTACGTCTCAGGTATGCGAGGGACGGGGAGCGGCTGCTTGTGGGTGCGGCGGGCGGCGGGTTCCGGGTTCCGGGTTCAGGGCTCAGGGTATCGGGTGTCGGGTTAGGTGTGCGCGTGGCGATGCGAGAGTTCCTTCTGGTATGCAACGCACAGGGGGCGGCTTCTTTTGCCTGCGGCACCCGGCAGACTCGATGAGCCACTACACCCCGCCAAGAAGTTTCGTGCGCGTCCCAATCCTGTTCGGGACCTCTTTTGGACAGATAACCATGGATTACTTCGAGCAGGCAATGCAGATACTTAATCGGTGGGCGGGTTTGGGGACCCACACCGTTAAGAGCAACGGGGCGAGGCTGATTGGGCGCGTGCCACATCTTGGTCCAGAGGCGTGGTTCCACTTCGTTTTCAAGGGGCTCGACGTGACAGGGATTAGCGAACTTGAGAGACATGCGGAACGCGCAATTCCGGCCGCGCTCCGTCAGTTCTATTCTCGATCAAATGGAATGATTCTGTTTTCCGATAGCTTTGCGATTTACGGTCTTCGGCGAGATTACATCAGGGAGGGCGATCACGTTTTCCAGCCATTTGATATTGACGCATCAAATACGTTTGAGAGGCCGAAGGACGCATCGGACACGATGCTGTTCATTGGTAGCTACTCATACGATGGTTCGAGACTGTATCTGAGCAGTGACGATCCAAGAGTCTTCCGTTGCGCTCGGCGAACAGTTGTGCCATTGAACAGGTGGCCAACGTTCGAGGAAATGATCGTCGCCGAGTGCGAGCGCCTCTCCAGACTCTTTGACGTTCGCGGCAGAAAGCTCGACCCTTCGGCAGCAACTACTCCTGCTCCCGACGTGCTGTAGTGGGTCGTCGAGCTTAATTCCGGGGACACCATCAATCCTGTTCGGCACGGGCCATGCTAGACGCAAGTGTTATTTTTCGACTGTTTTTTGACCCTGAGTGACTTTCGCGCATTTTTCTTCGCAGAAAAGCCGACCATAAGGGTATGGCAGCAGATAGTGATGATCCGAAGGCGCCTTTCAACGAGCAGGAATTGACCGGCCTGAAGTACTTCGGCGTGCTGAAAGGTTTACTGAAACACCTGCACGCTCACCGTGACCACCCCAATCGCGTGTTGCACTATGACCAATACCTGTCGCTGCTGTTGCTCTACTTTTTCAACCCTGTGGTGACGAGCTTGCGCGGTGTCCAGTTCGCCAGTGAGTTGGAGAAGGTGCAAAAGCATCTGGGGGTGAAGCGAAGTTCTTTGGGCAGTCTGTCGGAAGCCGCACAAGTCTTTGATCCGCGCCTGGCTGAAACTCTATTCAAGAGGCTCTCCGCACAAGCTGTGGCCCACGATGCACCGCGTCCTCTGCCAGGACTCCCTGATGCGCTGGCGATCATGGCCGCGGATGGCACGTTGCTGGAAGCACTGCCACGGATGCTCTGGGCCCTCTGGCGCGGGCCGCACGAGCACGCGGTAAAACTGCATTTCCAGTTCGATATTTCACGCGGCGTTCCGCGGGACGTGGAGTTAACGGAGGGCCACAGCAGCGAAATCAACGCGCTCGCCGCCAAGCTTCATCCCCAGTGTCTGTATGTGTTGGATCGGGGCTATCGCGACTACGCGTTCTTTCAGAGCATTCTGGATGCCGGGAGTTCTTTCGTCGCGCGCATCGCCTGCAATGCCGTGTCCGAAGTAGTGGAAGAGCGGCGTCTTTCGGCCGAAGCGCAAGGGGCGGGAGTAGAACTGGATCAGGTCATTTGGCTGGGCTGGGAGAAGATCAGGAGCAAGTTGCGCCAACCGCTACGCTTGCTCAAGGTCCACGTCAAGAACCCGGCAGCCCAGCACCTGAAGCCGCGCGTGAAGCCGGTGGACGCGAAGTCGAAACAGTACCGCGAGTGTACCGAGGAGTTTGACCTATGGCTGCTCACAGACCGCCTGGACTTGCCCGCTGAAAGCATTGCACAGTTGTACCGTTACCGCTGGCACATCGAGATCTTCTTCCGCTGGTTCAAGTGTGTCCTGGGATGCAAACACCTGCTCTCTCAATCGGCGCACGGCTTGCGGATTGAGATCTATGCAGCCCTGATCGCCTCGTTGTTAATCGTCTTGTGGACCGGCCGCAAGCCGACGAAGCGCACTCTGGAAATGCTGCAGTTTCACTTCCAGGGTTGGGCCAGCGCAAGCGAAGTGGACGCACATATTGCTGGCCTAAGACTGGCGCAGTAGTCCTTATCGTGCCCTCGTGAGCATCGCGAAGGCCCCGCTCGCGCACGCCCTCACACCTGATCCTATCCCGCGTGTCTCGCGCGATGAGCGGTTGAATCTGCAGAATCGCACGCCATAATCCCTGTCACTCTGAACGACGCAACCAAAGTGCCGAACAGGATTGGGACGCGCACGAAACTTTCACAGCGGCCTTTCCCCCTTCACGCGAACAACTCCCTCTGGCCGGGGGCCAGGGCCGGCGGGTGCGGACCGCGCTAGGTAACCAAGCGCGCTGAAGACAGCCGCGCATTGGTGTCCTTGATGAGACGAGCCCAAGCCGCCTGCGCCACACCCAAAAGCTTGTTCTGTGTAGCCCAATCTGCCACCTCAGCCCAACTCCAAAGAGGCGAGTTGCCAGTAACCGCAGCGACTGGTGCCGGGAATCCGCCGTTCCCACGCTGACCGCTTGCCAGCAGCCCCGCATATTCCCGCGAACAGTCCAATGGGCTGCGCACATCCGTGGCGCAAACTCAACGGCGTAAGCCGCGCTACGAGTCTACCGGCATATCCACGCCACCAGCCGCGAACGATATAAGCTATGCACCTAGTGCAGTTCTGGACAGGGACGCAGGCGCTGGGCGACGGGGCTTGGCCGCGGGGGGCGACTTGGGGCGGGCGTCGCAATCCGGCGGATTGCGCTACACTGTGCAGTCTTGGACACGGACGCAGGCTCGGGCTGCAGGCTACAGGGCGCAGGCTGCAGGTGCGGACAGCGCCGGACAATGGCGGCTGCGACGACACAAGGTGCAGTCTTGGACACGGACGCAGGCTCGGGCTACGACCACGGGCGGGCTACTGCCACGGGCGGGACGCCCGGGGTACGGGGCTACTTCTTGCCCGGCGCGAAGGAGAGGTCGTCCATCGGCTTGCCGTCAGGGGTGAGGAGGTCGGCATACAGTCCCCAGCCACCGCCGCCTTGGGTGATCTTCAGGAGGAGTTCGTTCCAGCCGGCGACGAGTTCCACGTCGGCCTTGTCCTGGCCGGGCGCCGCGCCGCGCGAGGCGTTGTCGGCGACGACCTCCTTCCCGTTCAGCCAGGCCTTGACGCCGTCGTCGGAGCCGACCGAGAGGACGGCCTTGCGCGCCGTGGGGCACTTGACGTAGACCACGGCGTAGGCGGAGCAGTTCTCGTGCGGCTCCTTCTGGAAGGCCTTGACCAGGTCCACGTAGCCGTCGAGGTTGCTCGCCACGGCCTTCCAGCCCGCGGTCTTGCCGCCGAGGGCCGGGTACGTGGCCGCGAGGTCCACGCCCTTCTCGGGACCAAAGTCCTTGGCGAAGTCGTTGGCGAACGGGCCCGCGACCATCCACAGGCGGATAGCGATGTCCTGCGCCGCGGTCGCGACGAGGGCCTCCGCCACGATCGAGTACGTGACGTGCCAGGCCGAACTGCCGAGGTTCACGTCCGGGACAGTGAAGGCCACCGGGGTCTTCTCGAAGGGCTGCAGCGTGACCTCGTTCTCCAGGCGGATGGCCTTCGCGCCCGCGGCCAGCTCCTTGACCTCCAGGCGCAGCACGCTCTTGATCGGCTTCTTGGAAAGGCCCGTGGCCACGACGGTCAGCTCCTGCTTCTTCTCGTCGAAGGTGGCCGGCATCTGCGGCGCGAGGTCCACGGGCGCGGTGACTTTCAGGGTGAGCGTGTCGGAGTCCGCGGTCTTGCCCTGCGCGTCCACAAGGGCCACCTGCACAGGCACGGGGCCGGCAGCGATCTCGGCCGGCGGGACCAGATCGAAGGAGGCAGTCTTGGCCTCCTTCGCCCCGAGCGCGACAGGCAGCTCAGCGGGCCTGGCTTCCCAGCCTTGCGGCACGGCGACCCGCGCCGTCACCTGCGCCGCGGCGTCGGCCTTATTGGCCACGGTGATGGTCACGGGCTTCTTGGCGAAGGTCTCGGTCACGCACAGCGACGGCACGCCGGCTCGGACGGCGACCGTCGGCGCGGGGCCGTAGATTTCCACCTCGCGGAGCATGACCTGATGCGGCCCGGTCTGCCCGCCGGCTTCCGGGACGATGCTCGTGGCGCCGCCGCCCCAGGTGGTCTCGTGCACCAGGAGGCGGATCTTGGCGGTGGTGACGGGCGCGAACTGGTGCTCGAACACCCAGCGGTCGGCGAAGAAGCTGTCCACGCTCGTGCGCGTGGGCGGCGAGTATACACCGAAGGTCTTGAGCGGCTCCTTGACGTGGTCGAGTGTCACCCACTGGCCGCCTTTGTCGTACTGCAGCTCGTAATCCACGAGCGTGCCGTCCCACTGCCACGGCACGGGCGCGAAGACCACCACGCGCGCCACCTGGGTTGGCGCGGGCAGGCGCACTTCCACCCAGGCGGGGAACTCCTTGGTGTTGTCCATCCAGGGGTGATCGCCGTCCCGCTGCTGCCAGTACCAGTTCTCGTACTCGCCGTTGGTGATCTTCGTGATGCTGTTCGGGATGCTGCTCTTCACGGGATGCTCGCCGGTCCCCGACGCGGCCGCGGTGACGCCGGGCAGCCGGGCCAGGTTCGGACCCCAATCCAGCGCCGCCGGTTCGATGGTCTGCCCCTGAGCCAGCTCAACGTAGACGGGGAGCTCCGGCACCTTGACCCTGGCGATGCCGCCTTGGACGGGCACGTCGGATTCGACGCCGACGGGGGAGACCACGTGGAGCTTGTCGCCGCCCTTCACGCGCAGCTCAAGTTCGCTGACGCCGCAGCCGACGTTCATGATGGCCGCGACGGACTTGCCTTCGCCCGCGAACAGACTGCCGACGTAGAGCTTGTTGCCGTCCTTGCCGAAATCGAGCGCTTTGGCGAAGTTCGTCCCGTAGAGTTCCTCGGACCACACGCGGATCAGCGCCGCGCCGGGGTTCAGGCCGCCGTCCTCGTTCTCCCAGAACATGGGGCAGTCCCAGAAGCCGTGGCTGACGTCGTACCAGTAGTGGTTGTGCTCTTTCGGGATGCCGTACTGCTCGAAGAGCATGAACTCCAGCATCGTCCAGCGGCCCTGCAGTCGCGGCTGGTACGAACCGTAGACCGCCGCCATGAAGCCCTGCTCGGTCTGCCATTTCTCGATCTTCTCGACGCCGTAGCGCGCGAGGATTTCCTGGAGAGAGCCGAGCGCCTGCCGCGCCAGCCAGACATCGCCGTTCACGCCGTTGTAGATGTGGAAGGAGAACACGTCTGTGTACTGCGCGCCGCCGCCCCTGAGGAAATCGTGGATGAAGCCCTGAAGCTGCGGGCCGATGCTCACCATGCCGGGGCCCATCACCTTCGCCGACGGGTCCACCGCTTTCACGGTGTCGTAGAAGTCCTTCATCTCGTTCTTGACGAAGTCCGCCCCGCCGCTGCCGAAGTTCGGCTCATTGCGCGGCTCCCAGTATTTCACCACGTCCTTGTAGCGTTCGACGACCTTCTTCACGCCGTCCAGCTTGCCCTTGGTGCCGTTGGGGAACGCGATCATCAGCGCGCGCTTGCGGACGGGATCGAACGGGAGGTAGTACTTCTTGTCGGGCTCGATGCTGGCGTCGAGCTCCCTGAAAGACTCCGTGGGCTTGGCGGCCTCGGCGCGATGTCTCTGCGGCCCCATGCCGGTGACGCCGCGCATGACTTCGTCCTCCGTGCCGCCGCCGCCGGGTGTCTTCGGAGGCGGCAGCGGCGGGAAGTTCGGATTGTTGCGGAAGACGACGAAGTTGGTCGTGCCCACGATGTCGCCCCATTCCTTGCGCACTTCCTTGCCGTAGACGTAGAGCTTGTACCAGCCGGGCGCCTTGACCTTGAGCGTCACGCTTTCGCCCGCGGGTCCCTGGTCCACGAGCTCGCCGGTGTAGTCGCGCACTTCGTAGCTGGTCGCGGACTTGCCAAGCTTGAACTCGACGGGCTCGCCGGCATAGAAGACATGGTTCCGCTTGCCTGAATCGGGCTTCACCATGTCGGGCGGCGTCTTCCAGCTCCAGCCCTTCGTGCGGGCCGGCGCGGGGTGCTCCGGCTCGCCGCCGCATGCCGCTGGCAGTGCGGTGAGCACGCAGGCGAGAGCGAGGAGTGGAATCAGCGGGTAACGCAGAGCGGCGCTCATGGTAGCTCCCTCTATCTGGCCGATGGCGGGTCAGAGATTGTTCCTTGCAAATGCTCACCTATGGTACAGAAATGCAGGCATGGCTGCCAGTCGCGAAGGATGCCTATGAAGATCTTCCAACAGCGGTGTTCTCACAGGAGAGCCGGGATGATTCGCGTAGCAGCAGCAGTGTGCATCGTCGCCATTTCCGTGCTTGCGGGGGAAGCCATGTCGCCTGACGAGCTGAAGCAGAAGGATGAGTGGCTCAAGCAGGCCCTCTTGTCGCCGCAAGGTGGCGGGCCGCTTCCCTTTTCCTTCACCTGCAATGAGAAGCCCTCGGCCGCTCTGCTGCCTGCGTGGGAGCGGAAAGTCCAGGACACCAGACTCGACGGCCAACGCACGGAGCACGCGCTCTCGTGGACCGATCCTCAATCCGGCCTGATGGTGCGCTGCCGGGCAATCGAATACCACGACTTCCCCACTGTTGAATGGACTCTCTACTTCAAGAACACCGGGGCGAACGAGACGCCGATCATCGCGGGCATCCAGGCGCTGGATATCAAGCTCACCCGCCAGCCGGCGGCGCCGGCTCCCGGATCGGGCGGCGAGTTCGTCCTGCACCACCACACGGGCGACAACTGTTCGGCGCGGAGTTACGAGCCGCACGAGACGCGCCTGGGCGCCAAATCCCGGCAGAGCTTTGCCCCCGCCGGCGGCCGGCCGACCAACGGAGCGTACCCGTACTACAACATCGAGTATGACGGCGGCGGCGTGATCGCCGTGATCGGCTGGCCGGGGCAGTGGGCGGCCCGCTTCGAGCGCGACGACGCGACCAGTCTGCACATCGCCGCTGGCCAGGAACTCACGCATTTCAAGCTGCTCCCGGGCGAGGAAGTGCGCTCCCCGCTTGTGGTGCTCCAATTCTGGAAAGGCGATCGCCTCCGCTCCCAGAATATCTGGCGGCGCTGGATGATTGCGCACAACCTTCCCCGGCCCGGTGGCAAGCTGCCTCCGCCATTCACCTCGGCCTGCATGGGCCTGCATCAGTCCGAGGCCAGCGAGATCGGGTACATTGACGAGTACCTGAAGGGCGGCATCAAGCTGGACTATTGGTGGATGGACGCCGGCTGGTATCCCTGCAGGGACTGGCCGGAAACCGGCACCTGGGAGCCCGACCCCGCGCGCTTCCCCAAAGGCATCCGGGCCGTGTCTGACTACGCCCATGCCAAAGGGATGAAGCTGGTCCTGTGGTTTGAGCCGGAGCGGGTCCACGCCGGGACCTGGCTCCACAAGACTCACCCGGAATGGCTGTTGAAGGGACAACTGCTGAACCTGGGAAACCCCGACGCGCGCAAGTGGCTGACCGATCACGTGGACAAGTTCCTGACTGAGCAGGGCATTGACCTGTACCGCCAGGACTTCAACATGGACCCGCTCTCGTGCTGGCGCGCCAACGAAGCCAAGGACCGCCAGGGGATCGCGGAGATCCGCCACGTCGAGGGCTACCTCGCCTACTGGGACGAACTGCGGCGCCGGCACCCCGACATGCTCATTGACAGTTGCGCGTCCGGCGGCCGGCGCAACGACGTCGAGACGCTGCGCCGTTCCGTGCCGCTGTTGCGGAGCGATTTCCAGGGTCCCCAGAACCCCAATGACCCTACCATGCTCGTCGGCAACCAGGGCCACACCTACGGGCTGTCCTTCTGGGTCCCCTACTACGGCACCGGCATTTTCTATAACGACGTCTACGCCGTCCGCAGCCACCTCACCCCGGCCTTCGGCATCGGCTATCCGGCCGGCGCCGCCGGTGTGGACTGGGCGAGTTTCCGCCGCCGAATCGAAGACTGGAAGAAGGTCGCCGGCTGCTTCTACGGCGATTACTACCCGCTGACGCCATATAGCCTGTCCGAAGGCGCGTGGATCGCCTGGCAGTTCAACCAGCCCGAAACTGGAGAAGGGATGATCCAGGCGTTTCGCCGGACGCAAGCGACAGAGGCGACGATGCGCCTCAAGCTTCATGGTCTGGACCCGGCCGCGGTCTACGAGTTCACAGATCTCGACGTGGAGGGCGCAATAAGAGTCGCCGGCCGCGAACTGATCGAAAAGGGCCTGTTGGTGAAACTTGCCAGCCGCCGTCAGGCCGGCATCCTCGCCTACAAGCGAGTCAACGCTCTGGCCGCAGTGGTCTCGGTCAGTCGCGAGACGTGTGAGGTCGCCGAGACGGTCGGCTTCGTCGGCAAGGACTCTTTCGCCCCCAAAGGCGAGATCGCGAACTACAGTTGGGATCTCGGGGACGGAACGACGGCCAGCGGTCCGGCTGTTGAACACGCCTACAAGACGCCCGGGACCTATGCCGTGAAGTTGACAGTCAAGGACCAGCAGGGCGGCACGGACACAACCAGCGCGACAATCGCCGTGACGCCCGTGGACACGACGCCGCCCGCGCTTGCCGCGGTCGCGTCGGGGAAGCCGGACAGGGTCGTCGTGACGTTCGGCAAACCTGTGGAGCAGGCGAGCGCCGAGGTTGCCTCAAACTACGCGCTGGATCAGGGCGTCAAGATCCTTTCGGCCTCGCTTGGCGCGAACCTCGCCACGGTCACGCTCACAACCTCGCCGCTCTCTGAGGGCGTGGATTACGCGCTTGCCGTGAGCAACGTCAAGGACCGCGCCCGACAACCCAACGTCGTCGCCCCCAATTCCCGCAAAACGTTCCGCTGCTCCGGCCTCTTCGCGCGTTGGCGGCTGGATGATGGAACGGGAGACGTGGCCGTGGACTCCTCAGGCAACGGGCATCACGCGACGCTGATGGGCGGACAGGGCGGCCCGACGTGGACCAAGAGCGCCCGCGGCATGGTCCTCAAGTTTGACGGGGTGGACGATCTCGTCGAGACCAACACCTTCCTCCCCGACCTGACGATGCCCTTCTCGATCGCGCTGTGGGTGAACCCAGCGCCGGCACAGATCGAGCACGCGGACATCTTCGGTAACCACGGCGAGCCCTTTGTGGGAATCAGCCTGCAACAGGACGGCAAGAAGCTGAACTCCTTTGGTTTCGGCTTTGGCGATGGCAAGCGCTGGCAGGGCGCCGGTCCCGCGCAACTGACGGCCGACCAGTGGCAGCATGTTGCCGTGGTGTGCGACGGGGAAACGGCGATCCTCTACGTTGCCGGCGTGGAGAAAAGCCGGGCGCCCGCCAAAGGACCTCTCGCCCCCAACCCCCAGCAGAACTTCAAGCTGGGCCAGGGCTATCACAGTGGCAGGTACTTCCGCGGCTGCTTGAGCGACGTGCGGATCTACCCGAAGGCGCTTTCGCCCGAGCAGGTCGCCAAGCTGGCGGGCGGGGAGTAACACCCCAAGCCGGCGTTGAACCACGAAGCGCACGAAGAACTCAGCGCGGCGACGCCGCGGCCAAAGGGAGGCAAAGGGTTCAGGGTTTAGGGTTTAGGGTATCGCGCGCTTCGTGGTTCATTCCGGCTGCAGCGTGATGGGCTCCGCGCCCGGCAGCGCCTCGAACTTCACCGCGCCGTTGGTGGCCGTCACGACGGTCTTCTTCGTTCCCTGGACGACCTGGCACTTCTGCCAGCCGGCGGGAACCTGCGTGACAAGCGTGAGCGGCAGGTCGTAGAGCTGCGCATCGGCTTTGCTGGTCAGGCTCAGTTTGATCTGCTTGTCGTTGGCTTCCACCACGCGCGCTTCCGCGCCGGCGCGCTCGGTCGCATACTTGTGCGCCGAACTATGGTCAGTAACCCACACCTGGTCCTGTGTGGCGACCAGGTGGTCGAGCAGTTCGATGAAGTCCGGCAGCGGAATGCTGATCCATTCGCCGCCCACGCCGTGGAAGACGATGTACCCCGCCGACCCTGCGGCGATCGCCTTATCCACCACCGCCGCCATCTCCTTGCCCGTTTTGTAGTGAATGACCGCTCCCAGGAACGGGCCACGATCAATCAGGTTGTACTTGGCCAGCAGTGCGTTGATCTGCTCCTTCGAGAACTGCCACATGTCCTTATTCACGCCGGGCGTCCCGAACGACAGCAGACGCGGCTCCTTGCAGTTGGGCGTCACTTTGTTGATCGCCTCGCTGCACAGTTTGATCTCCTCCTCAAGCCCGGCCAGATCTTTGGCGCCCGTGTGGTGCATGGTGTGATTGGCCAACACCACGCCCGCGGCCGGAATGTCCTTCTCCCACACCGCCGTCCAGAACGGCTTCTTGCCCGGGTTGACGTAGAAGGTGCCGGTGAAATTGCGCTTCTTGAGTTCCGGAATGACGTTCTTGACGTGCGACGGCATATTGTCGTCGAACATCAGCAGAAAGGCCGCTTTCTTGTCGTCCTTCCATTGCGCGATGCGAGTCGCGCCGGGCGCCGCCGCATCGGCCGCACGGGCAGGGCCTGGAAGGCTCAGCATCCACGCGGCCAGCGAGGCCACGGCGAACAACCCTACCATCGAAGGCGCAGTCTGCATGACGGTTTCTCCTTAGCCCTTGCGTAGAAGGTGTCATAGCCACGACGGCGCGCCGTGTCCAACACAAGGAGGCCAGGCGCGAAGGTGGCCGGGAAGCTGAAGAAGGGGAAGCCGTCAAGGCATAACGCGGAGAATAGTCGCTGGCACGGTTCATGCGGTTTATGGCCACTGCGTGCGAGCGGCACCGACCAGCCCCGGGTTGGGCGGTTTCCATCCGCACGGCTCCGGGAGCGGCCCGGCGGCATCCAGTCTCTCGCGGGAAAGCAACTTGAAGCCCGTGCCCCTGAACTCGAATGGGGCAGGCGCCAGCTTGGAATGCCGATCCTCACCGAAGCGCTGCTGCCACTCCTGGAGGGTGTTGTCCGGGTTCCACGAATGCCGCAGCGTCGGTATCCCGGGCGCGTCGGCATAGATATTGTAGTCGGCATGATTGCTTGCGACGGTGCGCGTATAGGTGTCCCCGGGGCAACCCATGAAGACGGTGAGTTCGCAGCCGCGGGCGTGGCCCTCCGCCGCGATGCTGTTGCGGATCAGGAGGTTATTGAGGATTCGGACATTCTCCAGTGGCCACTCGGCGCCGCGCGGCATGCAGACGATCCCCGCCTGGTTGCCGGCCACCGTGTTGTGGACAATCCACACATTCTGTGAGCCGGAGATGTAGATGCCGCGGCCACGGTTGGCGTACACGAGGTTGTCCGCGATGGTGCCGCCGCCCTTGTTGATCTCGAAGAAGATGCCGCAGCCGCCGTTGTGATGGGACACGTTGCTGAGAATCTGGATGTCGGCGTTCTCGCTGTCGAACCAGATGCCGTCCGACTCGACGTTGTAGGCGGCCTCGCAGCGGCGTATCGTGCAGCGGCGGTTGGCGGGGATGCACTTCGCGCCGCCGGCGTGCCATCCCGCGTGGAAGCGGCGGTAGTTGTTGAAGAGCAGCGTGCAGTCCTCGATGACGCAGTCCTCGCACTCCCCCATGCCCAGGCCGGTGTTGCCGTTGTAAGAAAGGTCGCAATTTCTGACGGTGCACCGCCTTGATCTACCCACGCTGAGGCCGCAGAAGTCCGCCTGGTAAACCCGGCAACCGTCCACGATGACCCGTTCGCATTCGCCGATGGCGACCATTGA
>JAPLOD010000051.1 GCA_026692735.1 Planctomycetota bacterium
GTCCGCGGGCTGGGCCCTGGCCTGTCACAGCCGTGTCACCGGCGACGTCACCGTCCGCGTGCCGGACTCCTCCGAAGAAGGCGCGCGGATCGTCACCGAAGCCGCGCCCGCCCAGACGAGCGCCGAGCCCCTCGAGCCGCTCGTGATCAGAACGTGCGTTGAGGTCGAGCCGCCCTCTTTGGAGAACTCCTTCAGCGATTGTGACCGTCTCGCGCGCGCGTTGCGGCGCAACCTGGCAGGTCGCGCCACGCTCACCTGCGGACTTGGCGTCCTCCGCGCCCTGGCCGCTGCTCTGCGCAGCGGGAATGACCGCGTCACCGTCACCGTAGGTCAGGCTTTTCAGCCCGACGCCGCGCCGGCCGAAATTCTGCGCGTTGAACCCGGCGACCAAGCCGCACGGTCTTGGGGCTTGGCCATTGACATCGGCACCACCACCTGCGCGGTGCAGTTGGTGGACCTGGTCCGCGGCCACGTTGTGGACACGGCCTGCGACTACAACGGCCAGACCGCCCGCGGCCTCGACGTCATCAGTCGTATCAACTACGCCAAGGTTCCCGCGCGGCGCGAGGAGTTGCGCACGCTCGTTCTCCAGACGCTCACCCCTCTCATCGAACAGCTCTGCCGGGCGCACGGCTTGCAGCCCACCGAGCTGGATTGCGCCGCCGTCGCGGGCAACACGACGATGATCCATCTCCTGCTGGGGCTCGACCCGGAGTACATCCGGTTGGAACCATACACGCCGACGGTCAACCGGACGCCGCCGCTCCGCGCGCGCGAGGTCGGCTTGCCGATCAACCCGGATGGCCTCGTGGTCTTCGCGCCGGGCGTCGGCAGCTACGTTGGGGGAGACATCACGGCTGGATTGCTGCGCACCGCGCTGGCCGGCGACAGCGACGCGGTGCGCCTGTTTCTGGACATCGGGACCAACGGCGAGATCGTCCTCGGCAGCCGCGAATGGCTCATGGCCTGCGCCTGTTCGGCGGGGCCGGCCTTCGAGGGCGGCGGCATCCGCTGTGGCATGCGAGCCGCGCACGGGGCCATTGAGCGCTTCCGCCTGGACCCGGCCACGGGCCAGGCCGCGTTCTGCGTGATAGGCGGCGGCAAGCCGAAGGGCATTTGCGGCTCGGGCATGGTTGATCTGCTGGCCGAGCTCTGGGCCGGCAAGCGCCTCGAACCTTCGGGCCGCTTCAACCCCGCTCGTTGCGGCGCGCTGCTCCGGCCGGCCGGCGCAGGCACGCGCGATCTGGCGTACGTGGTCGTCCCCGGCGCGCTGACGGAGAACGGGCAGGACCTGGTTATCGCGGAGAGCGACATCCAGAACCTGCTGCGGACGAAGGCTGCGGTCTACAGCGCCTGCGCCCTCATGCTCAAGCACGCGGGCCTGGCAACCACTGACCTCGCTCAGGTCTACGTCGCGGGCGGCTTCGGACGTTTCCTGGACCTGCGCAAGAGCATCCTCATCGGCATGTTGCCCGACGTGCCGCTCGAACGCTTCACGTACCTGGGCAACTCCGCGCTTGCCGGAGCCCGCGAGATGCTGCTGAAGCGCGGGGCGCGCCGCAGAGTTCAGGAACTCGCGGACCGCGTTACGTATCTGGAGCTGAACGTCGTCCCATCGTACATGGAGGAGTACACGGCGGCCCTGTTTCTGCCGCATACCGACCTGAGCCGCTTTCCGTCGGCCCGTGCCGTGGGCGCCGGACCGTAGGGGAAGCTTTCCAGCTTGCCCCGTTTTGCGTCACACATGGGCGAGGAACTCACCGTGGATACGCCGCACTGCCCGGGGCAGGACCAGCGCTACTGGAAACCTGAGGACATTTCGTTGCTGAAGTGTCCCGGCTGCGGCAGAGAGATTGAGATCTGGAAGGATGAGCCGACGCGCGTCTGCCCGGGCTGCGGCAAGGAGGTTCGCAATCCGCAGTTGGACCTCGCGTGCGCCCAGTGGTGTCTCTTCGGCAAGGATTGCCTTGAGCGCCTCGGACAGGAACCCGGGAAGAAATAGCCCCCGCGTGCACAGGCAGACGGTCGCGTGAACCACGAAGAACACGAAGACAGGACAAGAAATCACACAACTTCGGTGTATCCTGTTCTTCGTGGCCTTCGTGGTTATCTGTACGGGCCGCGGCGGCGCCGGCTCGCCCGGCGGAGCGCCTGGTCCAGATCGGCCATGATGTCTTCCGGATCCTCAACCCCCACGGCGAGGCGGATCAGGGTGTCGGTGATGCCCAGCGCGTACCGTTCCTTCCGCGTGTCCCGGTAATAGGTGACGGTGGCCGGATGGGTTATCAGCGTCTCGACGCCGCCGAGACTGGGGGCGATGTAGCAGAGCTTCAGGTGATCGAGGAACCGCTTGGCTGCCGCCAGGCCGCCCTTGATGTCGAACGTGACCACGCCCCCGAAGCCGGACATCTGCCGCCTGGCGATCTCGTAGTGCGGATGGCTCTTCAGGCCCGGGTAGTACACGCGCTGGATGAGCGGATGGCCTTCCAGGTATTCCGCCACGCGCATCGCCGTCTCATTCTGCTGCCGGACGCGCAGGACGAAGGTCTTCAGCCCGCGCAGCAGCAGGTAGCAGCAGTGCGGGTCAATCACGCCGCCCATGGCCTTGTGCAGGGCGCGAATCTCCTCCACCAGCGCTTTCCGTCCCAGCACCGCCCCGGCGAGGATATCGTTGTGCCCGGCCAGATACTTGGTGCCGCTCTGGAGGACCAGGTCCACGCCCAATTCCAGCGGCCGCTGGTTGTACGGCGTGGCGAAGGTGCTGTCTATCAGCGTCAGCACGCGATGCTTCTTCGCGATGGCCTGCAGCTTCTCCAGGTCGAAAATGTTCAAGTACGGATTCGTGGGCGATTCGGAGAAGATGAACCGTGTGTTCTTCCGCACTGCCCGGTCGAGGACAGCGTAGTCGCCGAACGGCACGATGGTGCACGTGACCCCAAACCGCTGCAGATACGCCGAACAGAACTCCAGCGTCTTCTTGTAGGCGTCGTCGGTGATGACGATGTGGTCGCCCGAGCGCACCAGGGCCAGGATCGTCGTCGTGACCGCGCTCATCCCCGAGGCGAACACCACGCAGTCCTCCGCCCCCTCCAGCGCCGCCAGCCGGCGGGACGCGACCAGCTCGGTCGGGTTCCCGTACCGCCCGTACTCGAACCGCTCCTTGCCGTGGTGCGTGTACGCGTCAATCTCGCGGCTGTCCTTGAAGGCGTACGTGGAGGTCTGCACGATCGGCGTGGTAATGGAATCCGCGTAGCGCAGCCGGTCCTCGCCTGCGTGGATGGCGCGCGTCGAAAGGCCGTGCAGCGCAGGCATCGAGCCTGCATGGCGAGTGTGGTGATCCGTCTTCGGCGTTGACTTCATCGTTGCTCCGGTTTCCTTTGTCTCAGGCTGGCCAAGCTCCAGTGTGGGTCGAGCGACTCGGCAGTGCAAGTGAACCACGAAGAGCACGAAGGACCGGACGTGGCGAGAGGGGTGTGTGGATGTCTTCTTCCATTCTTCGTGTTCTTCGTGGTGCGCGTTCCGCGTCACAGGCCAACTGGCGGAGCGTGAGGGATTCGAACCATCGGCAGCCAATCTGCTTCCCCGGTGCACGTTGCGGCAAAACAGGCTTCCGTATCCCAGCCCGTATCCCAATCCAGCCACACCTTGTCCGCCGTCATCCTTTTGCTCCTTCCACCGCGGTGGACATCAACGGCGAGGATAGATTGTCGGGTTCTGGCGCTGGCACGCCTCGATGACCGCGATCTGGCGGCGCACCTGTTCTGGCGTGATCTCGAGCGGCCTGCCCTGTGTGAGGGTGCGGTAGAGCATGCCGTACACGGCCGCCGTCATAACCGTGCCCGGTGCGCTGGGGGTGTAGCCGCTCTTCGCCGGCGCGACGGTCTGTGCCGCGGGCCAACGCGCGGTCTGCCACGGCAGCGTCTCCTGGCAGTAGGCCGGCGTACCGTCAGGCTTCGCGATCGGCTTGCGGATCAGCCGCTGCCGCGGGGCATCGCCCGGCTTGAACCAGCGCCACTCGACGCTGTCGGCGGTCGCCGTAAGTCCGCCACGGGTGCCGTACACGCGGTAGAGGCTCGTCGGGTACGCGCAACAGGAGGAGATCTCGATGTCGATCGTCGGATGCCCCGCGCCGCTCAGGATTAGTTTGACGTGGTTCTCGGCGTCGCCCCAGGTCCCTTCCCGCGTATGGTCCATCCGGCACCAGACGTCGGGCATGCCCTCGCCAAAGAGCGCCAGCGCTTGATCGAGCGGGTGCGGGCCGGTGTTGAGCAGGTTGCCGCCCTTGCGGGCGCGCAGCGTCTGCCAGTCCCAGCGGCGGCTGAAGCCGCTGAAAGCGACCGAGATCTGGACAATGCGGCCCAGCAGGCCGGAACCGATCACGCGCTGGATCTCAATGAAGTAGGGCGCGTAGCGCGACTGCTGGAACACGGCCAGCACTTTGCCGGCACGCCGGGCGGCGAGGATCATCCGGTCCACGTCGCGCACGGAACCGGCCAGGGGTTTCTCGCACAGCACGTGGTGGCCGGCGCGCAGCGCGGCCAGCGTCAGCGGCGCGTGCTGGTGGCTGAACGAGGAGTTGACGACGAGGTCGAGGTCGCGGCGGCTGATGAGCGCCTTGGCATCGGCGTGCGCCTCGCACCCGTATTCCTGCACGGCCCGCGCGCGGCGGTCGGCCAATGCGTCGGCAACGGCGACGATGGTGTAGCGGGGATCAGTGGCGAGGTAGACGCCATGGATGTCGCGCCCGCTGCGTCCCTGTCCGATGATGCCCAGACGGATCGGTTTCATAAGGCTCCTTCGTATCGCATCGCGCGGCGCCCCCATCGCGTAAGGTGTGGTAAAATACCTCGCTCGAACGGTGGAGTCAATTCGGTTAGTCCTGCGCGCAGCCCCATACCGCGCGCGCCAGCGCCACCTCGCCGTGGTGCTCCGCGGCCAGGCGCACGCTCAGCTTTCGCCGCAAACCTGGCCCTAAGCCGTAAGTCCTTCTCCGCTCGGAGAAGGCATCTGAAAGGGCAACGGAGCGTGAGGGATTCGAACCCCCGAGGCACTTGCGTGCCTAGTAGTTTTCAAGACTACCGCCATAGACCACTCGGCCAACGCTCCTGATTGCACACAGTCTCACCCGCCATCAGCGTTCAGTGCAATCGTAATCATACTCTTTGACCGGTGTGTCTGCAACAAGCCGGATAACGGAGAAGTGTGGTGTAGGTCACTATGGAGATACAACGGAACCGCGTAACGCAAGTTGCCAAGGTACGCCACGGATGACCGCAGATGCGTGAACGGAACTGATCGGCGTGTCCGCGTTCATCTGCGGTTCCTGTTCTCTCGTTCGGGAGAGCAGCGCCCGGTGTCCTTCGAGGAAGGGGGTGCGCAGTGGGAAGTCCGGACGACAGGGACGAACGGCCCCGGCCGCGCCCTTCCTGGCCGATTCCCGTGGGCGTCGTAGCCGTGGCCCTGGTAGCCCTCTGCGCCATCGGCTTCGCCCGTAGGGCGAACGAGGGTACGCGCAAGCCGGAAGGACCCACCGAGCCACCGCCCCAAGAGACCGCGAACGACAAGCGCTCCCCGGACAAGACGGCGGAGCCGCCCCGCGCTACGGAAGGGAAGGATCGGGCCGAGCTGGCAAAGGCCCGGGTGGCGCAGATGCTCGCCCAGAAGCCCGTCCACCCCCACCTTGTGCTATCCAAGGACGATCTGCCCGGCATTCGAGAACGCGTCAAGGCGGGTCTGCCCAAGGAGGCGTGGGAGAGGATCAGGAAAGAGACCGAGGCGGATCTGGGTGACGACCTGGAAGCGGTGGTTGGGCAGGCCAAGGAGAAGAAGACCGTACTAGGGAGGTTCCTGGCGGAGCTCAAAGCGCGCAAGGATCGGGCCGAGCTGGCACAGGCCCGCTTGGCCAAGAAGATTCCCCCTCCGCTGAACAAAGGGTGCGGCGGCGAGGCCATGACGGCGCTGTACCAGACTGCCTTCGCGTGGCTGGTGAGCGGGGAGGAGCAGTATGCGGGGAACTTCCGCCGGATCGCTAAGGCCATGCATGAGGCGTTTCCCCAGGGCATCGCGACGGACGATTGTCCCATTCAGTTGGCGCTGGCGTATGACTTGGGGTACGAACTCCTGACGGACGAGCAGCGGCAGGCCTTCCGCACCGGTTTTCTCCCGGCCAAGCCCGACGAGCTGAAGAAGGGCGCGGAATGGGATCGGGACTTCAACGGCGCTGGCGTCTACGGCAACCTGGCCCATCCCGGCCATTTCTGGGTCCTGCTGCAACTGCTGGCCGTGGTGGGGGAGCCGGGCTTTCCGCAGGATCGGGCCGAGCTGGCGCAGGACGCGGCCGCCGCGGCCATCCGTTCCGCGCAGGAGTTTCTCGACGTCTTCTTCGGTGCGGACGGCGATTACCCGGAGCACCTCAACTACCTCCACTACGGTGTGCAGTGCGATCTCGGCCCGCTCGCGCTCTGCGCGCTGCAGAGGAAGGGGATCAACGTCCTCGGCAAGGGATCGTCCTACGAGCGGTTCCTCACGTGGGTGCCCTACGAGCTTATGCCGGGGACGAACGTCGGCCTCGGCATGGGAGACGCCGGTCTCGCCCCCACGACGGACCCGGATCTGTACAAGCTTCTTCTTTGGGCCAACCCGGAGAACCCCTACGCGAACTGGCTGGCCGACCGGATCGGCGGGGGCGTGGGCATCCCGGTGGGCGCGATCCTGTGGTATCGGAAGCCGCAGGAGGTTGACATCGCGCCCTTGATGTCGCCGGTCAAGCACGGCCGGTACATGGGCACGGTGTACTTCCGGGCCGGTTGGGGGCTGGGGGAACCGGCGCTGACCTTTGACGTGCGCTCCTTCGTTGGGATCCACGAGCAAGGCGATATCGGCAATTTCACACTGCATGCCTAGGGCGAGTGGTTCGCGGCCGATTCGGGATATGGAAGCTGGGACGCGACGCACCTGGGCAACCGCAGCGGCCGCGCGCACAACCTGGTGCTGATTGACGGCCGCGGCCAGGACGTGCAGATGTGGAGATGCAATTACCTGAAGCTCGGCCGCCCTTTGTGCGGGGACATCCAGTACGTGCTGGACGACCCCTTCGCCGCCGCGACGACGGCGGACCTCCGGGACGCCTACAGCCTGGGGTTCCACGGCTACCAGGATTTTCTCCATGACCAGGTGCTGGCGCTGGATCCCGTAGGCGTGGCCCGGCGATCCCTGGTCTGGGTGCGTCCGGATCCTGCGGCGGGTGTCCCGGCGTACTACGTCGTGAGCGATGACATCGAGAAGGACGACAAGGAGCATGACTACGACTGGCTCCTGCAACTGGCCCCGGACAACATCGCGGAACTGCAGGCCAATTCGTTCACTGTGTCCAAGAATCCCGCAACGCCCGAGACGTTTCTCGAAGGGCCGGCCGAGCGGGACAAGAACGGCACCTTCGTCGGCAATGCCCGAGTCGCCGTCGAGACGCCCAAAGACGGACGCTACTGGCTGTATGTCCTGGCGGGCTGTTCCGACCGCACGGGCATGGGGTTCCGCTACTACAGCGCCGCGGTTGACGGCCGTTCGACCGGCTATGCCGCCGTGGGATGGTCTGAATCCGTCTGGGACTGGCACGGGCTGAACAACCAGGCGGCGGACGGCATGGAGCTCAAGGCGGGAAAGCACGAGATCGCGATCAACGAGGGCGGCCACGGCCCGCCGGGGGCCGCTCTGCGCGTGGGGGCGGTCGCGCTCTCTTCCGTCCGCGACGTCGCGCCGTCCTTCCTGGGCGTCCGTGGTTACGCGCGGAGAGAGGATAAGCCGGAGGACGCGACGCCCCTGCCCAACCCCTACGTCCCGCCCGCGGTGCCGGAGGGCGTCGTCTGCGTGCCCGTGACGAAGGACAACACCGCTCTCAGCGACGGGTGGACCTGGAAGACGGAGAAGCGGGCACAGATGGACGTTCATTTCATCTGCGCCGAGCCGCTGCAGACGATGCGGCTCGAGCAGGACGTCCTCCGCGTGAGGTCCGGCCACGGCTTCTGGATCGTGCACCCGCGCGTCCACGCCCATAGCGTGTGGAAAGACATCGAGGCATTCCGGAGCCTCCACGCGCCCACTCAGATCAGGGGCCGCAATCCGCATTTCACCGCGCTCTTGTACCCGCGTCGGGCCGACATGGAGCGGCCGACGATCGAGCTGCTGAAAGAGGATCCGCCGATCAACCTGGATGGCGAAGTGATGCCCGTCCCGGCCGTGAAGGTGACGTGGCAGAACGCCGTGGATTACATCGGCGCCTACCAGGCGCGAAGTTCGCGCCCGCTGGTTACGCAGGATCTCTCCATCGTCCGGCTGCCGCGAGCGGACGAGAACCTGGCGAAGGTCAAGTACCTGCTGGTCTGTGGCAACCGCCTCACGTTCCGGCCGAAGAACGCGCGCAAGGAGGACCCGCCGAAGGAATTGCTCAAGGTCGAGGACCCGCGCAACATCACCTCTGTGACCGTCGCCTGCAGCGGCTCCGTCCTGCACATCGCCGCCTATCCCCGGCCGACCTCGTTCTGGAAGCTCTGCGTCCCCGTGAACCTGAAGGCGTACGGCCCGGACGTGAAGGAGGTCTATGTGAACGGGACCAAGACCGCTTTCAAGCGCGAGGGCGATGAGGTCTCCGTCACGGTCACACCGGAGCGGCACGAATCCGTCAAGGAGAGGATCGAAAAGCGCCGGGAACGCTACTATTCCCGGATGTCTCCATAGAGCGCGATCGCCGGGTGCCACGGCATCCTTGCCGTGCGCGCTCCATACCCCCAAAGGGACGCATATCCGGCAGAGAGGAGCGGGACATGGATGCGGGAAGGATCGTCGTCCGAGGATTCGCGGCGGGCGTGGCGGGCATCCTCTTGGCGGCCGGATGTGCGGCGGGCGTGGAGGCGACACCCGACGTCGTCCAGGAGCCGGAAAGCGGCAAGTCCCCCGACCCGGCGGAAGTGGCCAGCCTCCTTGGGCCGGACGCGGCCAGAGACATCGCCTACCCGTGGGTCCGCCGCGGCTATGAGGCCGCGTGCGATCTGACAGCCCTCTCCCCAGCCAACGTGGAGATCGCCGCCAAGCCCTTCACCGCGGTAACCCACTGGACCCATGTCCACAAGCGCCCCGGCATTGGCGCCCGCTGCGTCTCCATCAGCGCCAAGAGCGTGCGCCCGAATTTCATCATCATGCTGTACCCGCACCGCGACGAGATCCTTCCGCAACCGAAAAAGGCGCCGGTACCGGCGTGCCGCCCATCGGCCGTCCCGGGGTTCGAGCAGGAGGTGAAGTGGCCGGACTGCGTGGACTTCATCGGGCTGGCGCAGGCGAAGACATCGGCGCTGAAGCCGTTCGAGTCCTACAGCGAGCCGGCCGCCAAAGCGGAGACCGGCACGGCCAAAGCGGAGACCGGCACCGCCGGCGACAAGCCCGTGCTGTTCCTGTCGCACTTCGCCCGGGACCTGGAGTTTAAGGGCCGCAAGCTCGTGACGGTGGAGGGTGGGAACCCCGGGGGAGCTTTCACCGTCCTGATGTCCGGCGACACGGTCAACCTGAGCGCGTTGGTGCATCCGGACATGGAGTACCAGGTCCGCGCGCCGGCGCGGCTGACGATCTGGGCGCCGGAGGCGAAGCGCGTGCTGCTGGAAGGCCGGCCGGTTGAGTTCGCGCGGCGGGGCGAGTCGGTGGTAGTGACGGTGACGACGCGGAAAGTCAGGTATCGCGTGGACGGGATCGCCGAACGGATCGAGAGAAAGGCCGCGTATCAACTGGGCGGGACCTGGAGCTTCCTGGGGGTGCCGGAGGAGCGCCAGGGGCCTGCGGCGCCGGGGAGATGACGTGGAAGGTTCAATCTTCTATAGTTCGTAGTTTGTGGTTCGTGGTTCTTGGTTCTTGCGTCGGCGGCGTTGAAAACTGGGCGGGGCGGCTGCAAACGCGGGAAACTACGAACCACGAACGCCGAACCAAGAACTATCTGGCGCGCGGATGACTGGCCTGGAGGGCCCACATGAGGAAGGTAATCGCAGCACTCGCACTGGCCACGTGGGTGGCTTCCGCCGCTTTTGCCGGCCAGACGTTCTATGCGGCAACGAATGGCGACGATGGCGCGCCGGGGTCGCAGGAGAAGCCGTGGAAGACTCTCTCGGCCGCGGCGGAGACACTGAAGGCCGGCGACACGCTCGTCGTGGCGCCGGGCACCTATGGCCCGGCGACGCTGACCAGGGGCGGCTCCGCGGGGGCGCCCGTCACGATTCGCGCAGCAGAAAAGCTCAAGGCCATTGTTGACGGCAAAGGCGGCACCGCCAAAGTGGAGACCGGCACCGCCGGCTTTGCGTTCAAAGGGCCGGAGTGCCGTCATGTGGTGCTCGAGGGCTTCGAGATCGTGCGCTCCTCGTGGGGCGTGCTGGTGGACGGCGGGGCGAGCTTCATCGAGGTCACAGACTGCGACATCCACGGCTGCCGCATGGGAGTCAAGGTGGCTGCGGGCACTGACTGCGTTTTTCGCCGCCTCAAGCTCCACGACAACAAGTACGGCATGCACCTCGGCGACAAAGACAAGAACCGCCCGCATCGCATGCTCGTCGAGGACTGCGAGGCGCGGAACAATCACAACAAAACGCAATCGGCCGGCGACCCCATCAGCAAGGACAATTGCGACGGCTTCTGCGTCGAGTGCGGTGACGCACAGAACATCGTCTTCCGGCGCTGCTTCGCCTCAGGCAGCACCGATGCCGCGTACGACCTCAAACCCGACGACGTGGTGTTGGAGAACTGCATCGCGGGCGGCGACTGCGCGGAGGGGTTCAAGCTGTGGCGCGGGGCGAGACTCGCCAACTGCCTCTCGTATGGCAACTCAAGGTGGGCCGTGCAGACGTCGGGTGGCAGCAATAAGCCGGTGGAGATGATCAACTGCACCCTCGTTGTGGGCAAGCGCTCTGCCGTAGAGGTCCGCGGCCAGGTGCGGATGGTGAACTGCATCGTCGTGGGCGCGGTTCAAGGGGCTGTGGAAGAAGACTACAGCCTGCTATCCGAGGGGGCTGAGTCCGCCAGGAAAGGGCAGCACAGCCTTACTGGCGACCCGAAGTTCAAGGACCCCGCCAAGGGCGATTTCCATCTTCACGACGGCTCGCCCGCCGTTGACTCAGGGACCTCCGCAGGCGCCCCGCAGACCGACCTCGATGGCTCGCCCCGCCCCAAAGGAAAAGGTCCGGACATGGGCGCCTATGAGCGCTGAGGCGTTATGCGCTTTCTCCCGCTTGCTTGCCAGCTAGGATGGAACACAAAATGAAGAACCCAACATCAACAATCCACAATCCAAAATCCAAAATCCCCAATGGGACGCTCACCACGAAGAACACAAATAACAATTCGCACAACCGCTGCCGTACAATGTTCTTCGTGCTCTTCGTGGTCCATTTTGCACTTTGCATTCCGCTCAGCGGCATGCTCCGCGCCGGTGAGCCGGCAGTGCCGGCCTCCGCTGTGCGGGTGGAAGCGGCGGAGAACAAGGTGACCGTCTCTCGCGGCCCGCTCACACTGGTCTTCGATCCGTCCGGAAAGGGCTTCGTCACGTCAGCAAAGCTGGGCGATGTCGAGGTCTGCGGCGCGCCCGAGGCCGGCAGTGCCGGCATCCCCCTTTGCGGACTGTTCGCGTCGCTGGCTGTTCATGGCGAAGGGGCCGGCCCGCTGGAACCGTTACGAGGCAAGGAGACTGTCGGCCAGACGTTGGCGACTCGCATTACAGGCAGCGTGGTGGATAGACCGCCGGGCGCGCGCGTCGAGATCGCCGGGACGGTTGCCTTCGAAGGCATCGGCGTTGCCCCGTTCACCGTCCGCATTGTGGTTCCAGAGAGCGGCCCCGCGATCGTGGCTTCAGCCGAGATGGAGCTGCCCGAGCGCGCGAAGAGCGCGTGCCTCACCGCATTCGGTCTTGCGCTCCCGCTCCGGCTCAATCTCCACCCGGACTCCGGGATGCAATCCAAGCGGGACAGTAAGACGGCTGCCGCCGCGATATTGCCGCGTGCCGGAACGACGATCCCCGAGATTCGCTGGCTGGTCTGTCAGCAGGACCAGACGAGCGTGTGGGGCCCCATGCTCTGGTCGCTGGCGGGGATTCGCCAGGCGACGCCCACCTCCTGTCAGGTCTGGGAGGCATGGAGCACGCAGAACCCGCCCTTCATTCTCCAACATCACACCGTCCACCCCGGCTGGATGGCCGTGGCGGACGGCCGCGTTGCTGTTGCGGCGGGGATGCCGGTCGTGCCGGTTTCCGCTTTGGTTATCGAGACAGTCGCACCCAAGGAAATCTATGTGGACAGCCGCGCCAAAGTCTTGCGCGTCTGTTTCCAGTCTCCGTACTGCCGTCCGCTGGACCTGTCCTCAGCCCCGGCGAAGCTCTCCGCGGGCCCCGCCTATCTCTTCGTCGAAGCCGCTCAGGGAAACACACGGAACGCGGATGACTACCGCGCCCCCCGCAAACGGCCGGCGCTTGCAGCCACCGGCGAAGCGCTCGCCAAACTGCCGCCGACGCAGTGCAACTTCGGCACCATGAAGTCCCTGCCACCGGAGGTGAAAAAGGACCCGCCGCTGGCTCCCGCCGATCCGGAGTTCGCGTCCCACGAGCCGGGTTCCGCGACCGAGATCGGGATCTGGGTGGATGAGCCGTGTGGCGTCGGCCTCGAGTCATTCCCTGTTACCCGGGGCATCCCGCTCAAGCGCGGTGTTCTCAAGGACGAGAAGCCGGCAGTGCCGGTTTCCGCTAAAGCCGCGCTCTTGGATGCGGCGGGAAAGCCGGTGCCCTGTGTTTCCAGGGCGGTTGCCTTCTGGCCGGACCGCAGCATCAAGTGGCTCCTGCTGGACTTTCAGACGACCTTGAAGGCCGGCGAGGGCGCCAAGCTGAAGCTTGTGGTAGGTGACAACGCGGCGCCCGGCCCCGTTGCGAATCCCCTCAAAGTCTCGGAAACCCCCGCGAACGTCTCCGTTGACACCGGAAAGCTCAAGGCGACCTTCGCCAACCAGGGCGGAAAGCTTAGTCTGACGATTGGCCTCGACCTCAACGGCGACGGCAAGGTGACGGAAGACGAGACCATCATCAAGCCGGGGCCCGAGGTCTTCGGCTGCACGTTCAGCCACATTGCCGATTCTGAGCATTATCCTTCGAGCACCTGGCTGGACCCGGGCGAGCCCGACCCGGGCGTCCCGGAGGTGACGGAGCTGAAGGTCGAGGAGCAATCGCCCCTCCGCGCAGTGGTGCTCGTGCGCGCGAATCTCAAGCATCGGCTGCTCGCCTCGACCATTGAGCAGAAGCATCGGCCCCAAGTGGGTACGCCGGTGACGTTACGTTTTCACCTCTACGCGAACTCCGCGATGGTCAGGCTCCAGCACACCTTCATGTTCGCCGGCGACGTGAGATTCGATTTCCTCCGCGAGCTCGGCGTCCGGCTGCCGCTTGCGGCGTCAGGCGCTCAGAAGGTTCGCACCTCGCTGAACGGCGTGGCCTTGGAGCGGGCGCGCGACGGCGAGAGCGGCGTGCTGCAGGAAAACGCGGACTCAGCCGTCGCCTGGCCGGCAACGGGGTGGGGTGGGGCGCAGACGAATCCACGCGGGCACGTCGCCGATGGCTGGCTGGATGTCTCAGGCGAACGCTGGGGCGTCACGGTCGGGGCAGCGCACATGCGGGAGCGGTTCCCTCAGGAAATCCATGTGGACAAGGACGGCATCTGGACGCATTTCTACTCGCCACGCTCACCGCCGATGGACGTGCGGCGCTATGCCTTCAAGTACGGCGACGGCGAATCCACATCCACCGGTTTTGGCTCCGCCTTTGGCGCGCTCCGGACCCACGAAGCGTACTGGTTCTTCCACCCTGGCGGCGAGCAGGCGGCGAGAGGCGCACTTCACGTCCAGGAAATGCTCCACCCTCCGCTCGCCCGCGCGCGTCCGCGCTACGTTGCCGACACGCTCGCTCTGGGCCATGTTGCGGAGCATGGTGCCGCTACCAACGATCAGCATTACGACAACGTCCTCTACCATCTTCCGCGCATGCACCGCCACAACCGCGACTTCTGGCGCTGGTTCGGTTTCTGGGACTTCGGCGACGAGGTGCAGGTGTACAACGCCGGCCGCCAGCGCTGGGACTTGGACGACGGCCGCTACGGCTGGTACAACAACGAACCGGTCCGCGACTACAACTACCACCTTGCGTTCCTGATGACGGGGAATCGCCGCATCTGGGAGGCTGCGGAGCCGATGTCCTACCATGTCTATGAGGTGGACGTGCGGCACGCCAATCCCCAGCCCTTCATGAGCGCCGCCGGCAGCTTGAGCAAGCAGGTATACGACCATTCGACCACCGGCGGCATTGACCTCTGCGGCCGCCGCCACAACTGCCAGCATTGGTCCGACGGCTACTTCGGTCCCCGCGTCGGCTCGCCGCCCGGCTTTCGCCTCTGTTACTACCAGAACGGCGACCCTGTGATGCGCGAGTACCTTGAGCGCATCCTGGCCGCCGCCATGAAGACACGCCGCAGTCAGTACATGAGCGCGGACGGGGACGAGGCGGTCCTGTGGGCCATGCTGATGGGCTACGAGATGACCCTCGACCAGAAGTACCTCGACCGCATCAACGGTTACGTCAACTGCGAAGTGGAATTCGCCAAGACGCACAACGGCATCCCTGCCGCCAAGGCCAACTGGGACTGGGCCACGAACACACCCGGCGCGCCGCCCGAAGAGCCCAGCGATGGCTTGTGGATCTGGTCGTTCGGCGGCCATCTGGCCTTCATCGAGATCGCTGATCTCTTCGGCGACCCGGCTCTGAACGCAATGCTCCAGAACTGGCTGCTCACGCTGGAGGGCTTCGGCCCCGACAAGAAGCGGCGCGAAGAATGGTCCAACCACATGGCTGCCTGCCCGTTGCTGGCTCACTACTACCGCACCACGGGGGACAAACGGGCGCTGGAGTGGTTCCAGAAGCGCGCCAAGGGCTTCCACTCCGGCATCCCCAAGGATGCGCCCGCAACCGACCTGGCGACGCAGGTCATGGAGGACAGCCTTCCCGCCTACACTCCGAACGACGGCTACGGCTGGGTCTACACGACGACCACCTTCTGGTACGTCGGTATCCCGGCGTGGCAGGGCGCACTCCGGCAGCAGGCGGGGAAATGAGTAGCACGGGCGTCCCCGCCCGTGGCGGAAAGGGGCAGGCAGTCATGAACACAGGTACTATGGCGTTGAGGAGAGGCCTTCGTAAGACAATTTGCCAAATTGTCCTACAGATCGGGGTGAGTTGTCTGGCCGCGCTCGCGGCCCATGCCGAAGAGTATTTCGTGTCTCCGAAAGGGGCGGATACGAATCCCGGCACGCTGGAGCGGCCCTTCGCGACGCTGCAGCGGGCTCAACAGGCGGCGCGGCAGAAATCGGGGGACACGATCCCAATTCGGTCATCCGCGGGTGTCACTGAGACGGACCGAATTGGGAATCGTGTCCCCCGATTTCCCGTCACGGTGTTCCTGCGGGAAGGGACGCACTACCTGCCTGAGACGTTGGTGCTCACCGCCGAGGATTCGGGGACCAAGGTGGCTCCGGTCGTGTACCAGGCTTACCAGAAGGAACAGGCCGTCATCAGCGGCGGCATGAAGCTGGAGAACCTGAAATGGGAGCCGTACCAGAACGGCATTATGCTGGCGTTGGTGCCGGCCGGTACGGCATTCGACCAGTTGTTCGTCAACGGCGAACGCCAGCACATGGCGCGCTACCCCAACTTCAACCCGACCGTGCGGCACTTCAACGGTTACGCGGCCGATGCCATCAGCCCCCAGCGCGCGGCGCGCTGGAAAGATCCCGCCGGCGGTTTCATCCACGCCATGCATTCGGCCGAATGGGGCGGCATGCACTACGTCATCACCGGCAAGGGGCCGGACAACAAGATCGCCTACCAGGGCGGCTGGCAGAACAACCGCCCGTCCGGCATGCACGGGCAGTTCCGCATGGTGGAGAACATCTTCGAGGAACTCGACGCTCCAGGCGAATGGTTCCTCGACGGCAAGACCGCCACGCTCTACTTCTACCCGCCCGAAGGCGTGAACCTCGCCACGGCGGCCATCGAAGTAGTCCGCCTGCGCCACCTCTTCGAGTTCCGCGGCGCCGAGCAGGCCCCGGTGCGGTTCGTCACGCTCAAGGGGCTTACGTTTCGACATGCCGCGCGCACGTTCATGGACAACAAGGAACCCCTGGTGCGCAGCGACTGGACGACCTATCGCGGCGGCGCCCTCTTCTACACGGGCACCGAAGACTGCGTGCTGGAGGACTGCTTCATTGACCAGGTCGGCGGCAACGCGGTCTTCGTGAACAACTATAACCGCCGCCTGACCGTGCGCGGCTGCCACATCGCCAAGGCCGGCGGCAACGGCGTGGCTTTCATCGGCGATCGCGACGCGGCCCGCGTGCCTCGCGACTGGAAGGATAACTCCCAGAAGTTCGCCACGCTGGACCGCACGCCCGGCCCGAAGACCAACAACTATCCCGCCGGCTGCCTCGTCGAGGACTGCCTGATCTACCTCTCCGGCCGCGTCGAGAAGCAGACCGCGCCCGTGCAGATCGAGTTGTCCCAGAGCATCACCGTTCGTCACTGCTCCCTGTACGACGTGCCGCGTGCGGGCATCAACATTGGCGACGGCTGCTGGGGCGGCCACGTCATCGAGTTCTGCGACATCTTCGACACGGTCAAGGAAACCGGCGACCACGGCTCGTTCAACTCGTGGGGCCGCGACCGCTTCTGGGGCCTCAACGGCCTGGATCTCAACAACGATAAGGTCTGGGAAGCCGAGAAGGACGTCCCGCTGCTGGATGCCGTCAAGACCGTCATCCTGCGCAACAACCGCTGGCGCTGCGACCACGGCTGGGACATTGACCTCGACGACGGCTCCACGAACTACGAGCTGCGCAACAACCTCTGCCTCAACGGCGGCATCAAGAACCGCGAAGGGTTCTACCGCGTGGTCGAGAACAACATCATGGTCAACAACGGCTTCCACCCGCACGTGTGGTACAAGCACAGCCAGGATGCCGTCCGGCGCAACATCATGTGGACCGACCACTACCTGCCTGCCGGCGGCATGCCGTCCACGCCGTGGGGCAAAGAGATGGACTACAACCTCGTCCACCGCGCGGGCGTCACGGAGCCCAAGCCCGCGACGAAACTCGCCGAACAGTCGAAGCGTGACGCCAACTCGATCGTCGCCGACGCGCTGTTCATGGATGCGGCCAACGGCGACTTCCGCGTGAAGGACGGCTCGCCGGCACTCTCGCTCGGCTTCGTCAACTTCCCCATGGACCAGTTCGGCGTGCAGAAGCCGGAGCTGAAGGCCATCGCCCGGGCGCCGCAGATGCCTGCGGCGCGCGGGGACATGTTCGCTGTTGAACGTGTCCCCGGACGCGCCGCACGCTGCGTCTGGCAGGCCAAGGTCCGTGACATCTCGGGTCTGGGCGACCGTTCCGCGTACGGATTGCCCGAGGAGTCCGGCGTGCTGATGCTGCATGTGCCCGCGGAAAGCCCCGCCGCCAGGGCCGGCCTGCAGAAAGACGACGTGGTCCTCGCCTGCAACGGCAAGCCGGTGCGGACGGTGAGCAACCTGCTGGAAATCCAGGAGGAGGCCGCGGGCAAGAAGCTCACGGTCTCAGTCGTCCGCAAGCAGCAGGCGTTGTCCCTTGACGTAGCGGACTACGCGTTTGTGGTCACCGAGTATCAGGCCACGCCCGACTTCAAGACGATTCCGCTCGCCCCCGCCCCCGCCACGGCGGTCCTGCCCGCGAAGATTCTGGCCGGCGCGCCGGGAACCATGAACGAGCCCGTCGCCGTGCTTACTGACGGCAAGCTCGGCAAGAACTACGGGCCCGTATTCGGCAACGGCTGTGCCGATGGCATGTACAAGCTCGATCTCGGCGCGGCCAAGAGCGTCGCGCAGGTGAACACGTTCTCGTACAACCAGAACGGCAACCGCGGCCGGCAGCGCTTCGTGCTGTACGGCAGCAACGCCGCGGCTGATCCAGGCTGGAACGTCGAGGACCCCCGCGTCTTCACGCCGCTTGCCGACGTTGACACAAGGAAGCCGCCCACGGCTGACTTCGTTGCCACCAGCATCCGCCAGAGCGACGGCAAGCCGCTGGGTTCGTACCGCTGGCTCATCTGGGCCATCGCCCCGGTCACCACGAACGCCGGCGGCGAGAACACGTCCTTCCAGGAGTTTCAGGTGCTGGAGTAACGGGGGACAGCGGCGCTGGCTCTTTCAGGTCAGCCCGCTGGCCCGTTGAGATCGCGCTGTGCGCGACACTGCTGGGCTGCTGAACTGGCCTATCGTCGCCGCGCGCCGCCCCGCCCCTATGTATATAGCCGGATGAAATTGCGTCTTCGGACATAGGGTTGTGTGGAATTGCGATCAGTAGCGATAAGTAGCGATCAACGGCTATCCGCCACAATCCGCCGCGATATGCATGCTCACCGGATATACGACACGCGAATTCGCGTTTTCGGACATAGGGTTGCGTAGAATTGCGAACAGTAGCGATCAGTAGCGAACAGTAGCGAACACTAGCGATCCGTCGTCTTCCTCCAGGCAATGTCACACTTTGACCCGCGCCCAGCCGCCGCGCAGGAAGCTGGCCAGGAAGAGCCCCCCGCGGAACATCAGCTCGAAACACATCGCGTACCAGATGCCCTTCAGGCCGAGGCCCAGGTGCACGCCCAGGAGGTACACCAGCGGCAAGCGCACCAGGAAGGTCGAGCCGTACGTCAGCGCCATCGCCGTCAGCGTGTCGCCCGCCCCTCGATGCACCGCGCTGAAGACGATGGCCGTCCCGAAGCCGGCCTGCACGAACCCGGCCAGGCGCAGCAGTTCCGGCGACGTATCGAGAAACACCTGCTTGTCGGTCACAATCCCCACCAGTTGCTCCGCCAGCAACACGAAGAGCAGCCCGCACAGCGTCATCATCCCCACGCCGTACCCCCAGCACCACCATGCCGCGCGCCGGGCGGTCTTCGGATCGCCGGCGCCGAGGTACTGGCCGGTGAGCGTCGCGGCGGCGATGCCGAGCGCGAAGCCGGGCATGTAGCTGAGCGCCTCAATGCGCACGGCCACGAAATGCGCGCCGATCGCCGCCGTATTCGGCAGCCGTCCGACAATCATGATCACCAGGAAGTTGCCGATCCACATGCCGCCGCCTTCGAGCAGGTTCGGCAGGCCCACGCGGACGATGCGCGCGATCACGGCCCACCGCGCCACGAGGTTCCGGTAGCGCAGGTGGAGGTCCTTCTGCGAGAAACCCAGCGAACTGAGCAGCAGCACCGCGCCGACGAACCACGCCAGCGACGTCCCCAGCGCCAGTCCCCTGATGCCATGGCCGCCGATGGGCGACCACGCGGCCACCAGCAGCACGCACGCGTGCATGTTGATGAGGTTCACGACGATCATCGCCAGGAACGGCCGGCGCGTGTTGCCGGAGCCGCGCAGACAGGCCGCGCTCACGGCCAGCAGCGTGCTGAACGGCGCCGCGACGGCCATGATGTGCAGATACCGGATGCACAGGACGAGCCCTTCGCCGCGCAGGCCGGTCAAGCGGGCGATCAGCGGCGCCGCGAAGTAGAAGAACACTCCCACGCACACGCCCCAAACCGCGCCGAACGCGACGGCCTGCCCCAGGATCTGGTTCGCGCGCCGCCACCGTCCCGCCCCGACCGCGCGCGCGACCAGCGCGGTCGCGCCCACGGCGGCCGAGCCCATGATGAGGTGCATCAGCCACAGGACGTACACGGCCGCGCCCACTGCCGATGTCGCTTCGGTGCTCAGCAGCCGCCCCGCGACCACCGTGTCCACGAAGCCGACGAGGAAGCCAAGGAGCTGCTCAAGGAAAGGCCAGATCGCCAGCGCGGCCACTTGCCGCGGCAAGCTCAAGTCCGTGCGCAGGCCCGCCGGCACGCGCGGCGAGGCGATTACGACTTCTTCATCGAGTTCCGTGGGCGGCTCGGGCGGCGGTGGCGGCGTAGGGGCAGCCCCATGTGGCTGCCCTGACGTCGTTGTCGGCGGCGCGGGAGGCAACGAGTGGAGTTCGACTGGTGTTTTCACGGCCGGAAATGATTGTGCCTGCCAGGCGCGGCCTTTCAACACAAAGAGACGAGCGGGCCGGCTCTTGGCTCTTGGACTCGCGGCGGCAGCGAAAAAGTGCTATGGAAGCGGCCATGGACGAGAAGCCCAAGAAGCGGCCCTGGTTCCAGTTTCATTTGTCCACGGCGGTCGTGCTCATGTTCGTGGTCGGCGGGTTGGTGTGGCTCAACACCCGCAAGATTAGACCGTATCCTCCGCTTGGCGAGTTGCCGCCTCCGGCATCGGATGAACTGGTGGAGCACAATTGGTCTATATTCGTCGGTGGTACTATTGCCTTCCCTCCTGGCAGCGGTGGGCCTATCCAGTGCGAAGACTTTCGCGGCTGGCCGTGGCATTATTACGTTGATCAGAGCCTGCCATGTTGGCGTTCCGGGTCTGAGTGGAAACTGGTACACAAGCACGTGCTGTCTTATCTGGTCCTGATCGCCGACATTCTTGTCGCGCTGGTAATCCTTTCCTTTGTCGCCTTCCTCTGCGAGTGGCGCATTCGCCGCCAGTCGGCGCAGGCGGAGCCGCCGAAGGACGGGAGAACATAGCCATTCGCGTGGCCTCCCGGGCCAGCCATGAGCATGTTGGGGCCCGCGCTCGCCCCGTGCGCCAATCCCCAATCCGCAATCCGCAATCGCTACAGCTCGCCGCCCGATCACGGTGCCTACACGGATGGTCCACGAACGGGCCTTCTTCAGCTTGCCAGAACATGGGTCCACGGCCAGGCCCAGGGCTTCAAGCGTTTCAGCGCCGAGTATGGGTTCTTCAACCGCGCCGATCAGAACGGTCGAGGGGACCTCACGCCCCATCACGCGGATGCCAAGGATGCTCGCGTCCATCGTGATGAAGCGCCTGTCGGCCAACTGCACGCGGTGCTTGATCCCCGTTAACGCCACGCCCAAGTAGCGGGCCAGCGCCGGCGGGATAATCGAGTAGGTGGCGCCAGTATCCACGAACATGCGGACCCTCTTGGCTCTTTTCGCATACAACTGAACCTGGTGATAGACGTGTCCCATGTTCGCGCTCTCCTTCTCTCTCATACCTTAACCTGCGCGGGCAGCTTCGGCAACACGCGCGGCGTCAAGCCCCGTGCGCCAATCCCCAATCGCTACAGGCTGTACCCCTGCCGGTACGGCGCTGGTATCACCGGGGAATGCGGTGCCACGGGTACGCCCGCGCCGGTTTTCTGGCACCGGCGTAACCGTGCCGAAGCCTGCGCGTGGCGGCGAAGACACCAACACCCCTACTTAGCGCCGGCCAGCGCAAACTCGACGGAATCGGGCGCCTTGACCTGCTCGGAAGCATCGAGCAACTCGAGTGACACAATCCGGCCACCGCGGTCGTAATCCAGAATCAGCCCCTCGCGCACCTCATCGCTCTCACAGACCTTCCCCGCGCGCAGGATGATGGACAACGTGTCAGTTTCCCTGTCGTAGATGACTTTCATGGCGTGCTCCAGTACTTACCGACCTTGCTCGTCTTGTACGCCGTCACTACATGATATGCGGCAGCGCTCTCCTTTACCACAACACGCAGCAACAAACGGCCCGCTACGCCCAGCCTTACCTGGCAGATGTGGCGGCCTTTGACAGAAGGCACAACCTGTCCCGGATCACGGACAGCGGCGACAACGTCCCCTGGCAAAATGCCGCGGCGCTGCATTTCAAAGCGCGCATGACCGCTGATGATAACTGGCTTTGCCGCCACATTGGCCTCGCCACGACCGCCGGGACGCTCCAGCAATCCCCAATCCGCAATCCCCAATCGTCAATGCGCAATCCCCAATCGCTACAGGCTGTAGCCCTGCCGGTACGGCGGGTTGATCAGCGCGTTGGCTTTCTCGTTATTGGTGAACTTGAGGTTCTCCGCATCCCACATCAGCCGCCCCGGCGTGCGGAGGGCGATGTTGCCCAGCAAGACCACTTCGGCCAGGTGCGCGGAGTGCTTCGCAAAGTCCGCCCCGGCAGGCTTGCCGCCGCGGCACGCGGCGAAGAACTCCTGCCAGTGGCCGGGCGAACGCTCGAGCGTGCGCGGCGGCCTGCCGATCTCCTTCTGTTTCGATTCCGGGATGATGCGGTGGCCGTATATCTTGGCCTTGTCGCCCACGATGTACGTCCAGTCGTTCTCGCCGAACTCGCGGTCCGGTTCCAGCTCCTCCGGCCGCTGCGGCCGCAGCCCGCCATCCCACCAGTAGAGCATCAGCGCCTCGCGGTCGCCCTCCTTCGGGAAGTACCAGCGCGTGATGGATGCCAGCGGCGCGGATTCGTTGGCAATCTCCTTGCCCAGGGAATGGTTCGACGAGCAGGCTTCGACCCACGCCGGGTGGCCGAGCTTGAGAGCCTTGAAGACTTTGGAGAACTCGTGGCAGCCGATGTCGCCGAGGCAGCCGGTGCCGAAATCCCACCAGCCGCGCCACGCGAACGGGTGGTAGCACGGATGATAGGGCCGTTCAGGCGACGGGCCCAGCCACAGGTCCCAGTTGAGCTTGGGCGGGCAGGGCGGCTTGTCCTTGGGGCGCGGGATGCCGCGCGGCGAGATGCCGCCGGGGCGATTCGAGCCGCCGTGGATTTCGCGCACCGTGCCGATCATGCCGGACTGGATGTACTCGCAAACCAGACGTGCCTCTTCACCCGCTTGGCCGAAGTTGCCCATCTGCGTGGCCACCTTGGCTTCCGCCGCCGCCTTGCCGATCATGCGCGCCTCGTAGACCGAATGAGTCAGCGGCTTCTGGCAGTGGACGTGCTTGCCCATCTTGAGCGCCATCATGGTCGCGACGGCGTGGCAGTGGTCGGGCGTGGCGATGAAGACCACGTCAATGTCCTTCTGTTCTTCGAGCATCTTGCGGAAGTCGGCGAACTGCTTCGCATTCGGGAACTTCTTGCCCATGCGTTCAAGCGCGCCCTGGTCCACGTCGCAGAGCGCGACGATATTTTCGCTGCCGCCGCAGCTTTGGGTGTCGCCGGAGCCCATGCCGCCAATGCCGATCCCGGCGATGTTCAGTTTCTCGCTCGGCGCCTTCTGGCCCGGCCCGCCCAGCACGTGCCGCGGCACAATCATCACGGACGCCGCGGCCGTGACGCTCGCGGCGATCATCTCACGGCGGTTCATCGTGTTTGTCGTTTTCATGCGTTGGTCTCCTGGTCCCTCAGTTCTGAATACACCGCAGCGGGCGGTCGCGTGAACCACGAAGAACACGAAGGCAGGACAAGGAGTCACACAACGAAAGGTGTATCCTGTTCTTCGTGGCCTTCGTGGTTATCTGTCCGGGCGAAAGCGATACGTTCTTGCCCCGACGAGCTGATGGGGCATGATTGTGCAACGATTGGCTCTTAGCTATTGGCTCTTGGCTATTGGCTCTTGGCTATTGGCCGCTGACGCGCCGTGGCGCCAATAGCCAGTAGCCCATAGCCAGTAGCCGCCAGGTTTCACCTTCTGGAAAGGATAACCCCATGAACAGGCTGATCGTAGTCGCCCTGGCTCTGCTGCTGGCCGCGCGAGCGTGGTCGGCCGACTACGTGTGGCTCGAAGGTGAAGCCCCAACCACGAAGCCCGCGGATGCGAAGTCCGCCGGCGCCGGAAACGCGCAGTACCTGTCGCAGCAGAAATGGCTGGACATCAACATCGAGGCGGCAAAGGTCGAGAAGGCTGTGCCGAAGGACGGCATCCTCGTTGGCTACGAGTTCGAGGCCCCAACGGCTGGCAAGTATGAAGTGTGGAACCGCGTGGGCATGGAGTTTGTCCGCGCGCCGTTCGACTGGCGGATTGACCAGGGCGCGTGGCAGACCATCCAGCCGGCGGACCTCACAACCGACCTGATGGAACTGTCCCTGTGGACCGAGGTGGCGTGGATCAAGATGGGCGAGTCCGACCTGACGGCGGGCAAGCACGTCCTCGAGATCCGGCTCCTGCCCACTGTAGGACAATTTGGCAAACTGTCCAACGTGGAGGAAAAGGACAAGAAGCAGAGCTTCCGCAACATCCTGTACCGCTCAGACGTGTTGTGCCTGTACAAGGGCAGCTTCCGGCCCAACGGCAGGCACAAACCCGACGCCGAGTGGCAGGCCGACGACGACAAGAAGGCCGCCGCGAACGTCTTCGAGGTCCGCGCCGCTGCAGACCCGGCCGACCGCGTGGAGGTGCCGCTGAACGGGCTGTGGCAGGTGTGCCGCTACGATGAGCAGGAGATCGTTGACCGCGACGGCCCCACCAAGACCTTGCCGGATGCGAGCAAAAGCGACTGGATGGCCATCCAGGTTCCAGGCGACAAGTTCAAGGTCAAGCCGGAGCTGGCCTTCTGCCACCGCTTCGTCTACCGCACCAGGTTGAACGTGCCGGCGGAAATGGCGGGCCGGTCCTTCTTCCTGCGCTTTCCCTCAATCAACATGATCGCCAGCCTGCACGTAAACGGGCAGTTCTGCGGCTGGACCAAGGCCCCTTACGCGCCGTGGGAGTGCGACGCGACCAAGGCGGTCAAGCCCGGGCAGAGCAACGAAATCTGCCTGGTCGTCAAGGACGCCTACTACGCCACCACGCCGAAGAAGTCGGGCAAGAGCTGCCGTATGAGCTTCAACGTGCCGACGGAATGGATCGGGTCGAAGAACTGGATCTGGCAGCATTTCGATTTCCCCGTCGGCGCGGACTACGCCGCGCACGCGGGCATCCTGGAGCAACCCAGCCTGTTCGTCGCCGGCACGGTGTACGCCTCCGATGTCTTCGCGGCGCCTTCAGTGAAGAACAAACAGCTCGGCCTGGAGATCACCGTCCTCAACCCGACAGCGGCGGAGAAGAAGGTGCAGATTGCCTGCGAGATCGTGCCGGCCTCGGGCGGAGCGCCAGAGAAGAGCATCGCGGCCAAAGAGGTCACTGTGCCGGCGGGGCAGGAGCAGGTCCTGAAACTCGCTGAGCCCTGGGAGAACCCGAAGCTGTGGTGGCCCGATGAGCCGAACCTCTACACCATCGTGACCAGGATCAGCCTCGATGGGAAAGTCGTGGATGTCCGCAGGACCGCGTTCGGCTTCCGCGAATGGGAATGGAACGGCCCGCAGTTCAAGCTGAACGGTGTGCCGTGGCAGTTGTGGGCCGACACCTCGTTCAGCGACGGCGGGAAGGATCGCAAGTCGGCCGAAGAGGCCGTCGCGTTCTGGCGCAAGAGCGGCCACAACATGTGGCGCTTTTGGGGCCGGCAGTTCGGCGGCATGAACAGCGACGAGGCCCTCTCGTTCATGGATTCCCACGGCGTCATCGTCCGCCGCAGCGGCATCTTCGACGGCGAGGGCGCAAACTACCTGCATGGCTTGGCCAATAACACGGAACTCTTCGATAACTGGATCGTGCAGCTCAAAGCCGCGGTCAAGGCTGAACGCAACCATCCGTCGGTGCTGATCTGGTCCGTGGAAAACGAGATCACGTTCATCAACTCGCGCAACCTGGGGCTGATAAAGTCTGTCGAACCGGAGATCGCTCGTGCCGCACGCGAAGTGATGGCGCTCGATCCCACGCGCCCGGTGATGGTGGACGGCGGCAACTGCCTGGTGGACAGGTCGCTGCCGGTCAACGGCGTGCACTACCAGGAGAGCTTCTGGCGCGATTACCCCGATGAGGCCTACACGCTGGAGAAGGCCTACAGCGCTCACGAGAAACCCGTCCTCGGTTGGGGCAAGGTTCCCTGGCAACTGCTGCCGGACCGCCCGATCTTCATGGGCGAATCCTACTACTTGCGGGGCTCCAACCCGTCGGCGTATTCGCAGTTCGGGGGCGAAGGTTGCTTCGGCGGGCGCGGTGCCGCCACGCGCCTCGGCGGAGGGCTCCTGGCCAAGATGCTTGCCGAAGGCTATCGCTGGCACGGCGTAGCGGCGCACCATTTCTGGCTTGGGTCGGAAGATGCCGACCTGCACTACAACTCATGGAAACCGGTCTGCGTCTTCTGCCGCCAGTGGAACTGGACCTTCGCCGGCGGCAGCGAAGTCAAACGCACGCTGAAGGTCTTCAACGACACGCACGCCGGCGACCCCATCGAGATGGCGTGGGAGCTGAAGCTCGATGGCCGCAGCGTCGCCGCCAAGAAGGAGACCTGCAACCTCGCCCCCGGCGCTCACCAGGAAACCGAGATCGCTGTCAGCGTCCCTGCCATCACCAGGCGGACGGCAGGCGAGTTCGTCCTTACGTGCAGCCGCGGCGGCAAGGAGGTGTTCCGCGAGGTCAAGCTGGTGGCGGCGATTGACCCGAACGGCCCCAAACCGGCGGCAGGCAAGGAAGACCTGGTCGTGCTGGACCCGTTCGGATCGGTCAAGGCGCGCCTGCAAAGCCGCGGCATTGCATTCACGGAAGCCGCCAAGGTCGCGGACATCTCTGGCAAGGCCAAGGTCGTCGTGATCGGCAAGGATGCGCTCTCGCCTCGCGAGGCCACCGACACCAAGTGGCTGGCGCTGGCGGCGCGAGGCACGCGCCTGCTGGTTCTCGACCAGCAGAACCCCCTGCACTACATGGCCGTGCCTGCCGATCTCGTCCCGACGGTTCACGCGGGCCGCATCGCCTTCTCCGAGAACCTGGAGCACCCGATCTTCGACGGACTGGCACAGCAGGACTTCTTCACCTGGTCCAAGGACCACATCGTCTACCGCAACGTCTATCGCAAAGCCACACGGGGAGCGATGTCCCTGGCGCACTGCGATGAAGAGCTCGGCTGTTCAGCCGTGTCGCAGTGTCCGGTCAACGACGGCCTGCTGCTGCTGTGCCAACTGGTCGTCGGCGAGAAGCTGGCCTTCGATCCCGTTGCTCAGCGGCTCTTCGACAACATGCTGGCGTACTGCGCGTCGTACGCGCCGGTGCGCAAGAGCACCGCCGTCGTCATGGACCCGAACACTCCCGCCGGCAAGCTGCTGGCCGAATCCGGCCTGAAGTGCGACGCGGTGGACAACCTGCTTCCGGCCATCAGCGGCGGCAAACACCAGATCGTGGTCTTCGACGCCAACCCGGCCAACCTGAAGGCGCTCGCGGGCGCTGCGGACGCGGTGAAAGCGTTCACGGATGGCGGAGGTTGGCTGAGGGCCTGGAATCGCACGCCCGAGGGACTCGCCGACTTCAACAAAGCGGTCGGCGTGGAGCACGTCATCCGTCCGTTCGAGCTGGAGCGCGTGATCCCGGCGGCCGTGCGCGATCCGCTGCTTTCAGGACTGACCGGCCGCGACGTGGCGATGGAATCCGGCGAGCAGATCTTCCCGTGGTCCGGCGACAAGTACCTCGTCCATGACGAGTTCGCCTATGTCGTGGACCTGGACGACATCGCTCCCTTCTGCGAATTCCCCGCCGCCAAGGCCGGCGATCACGCCGCCGCCCGCAAGGCGGCGGCCGGCTGGCAGCGCAACATGGTCAACGGTTTCACCAGCGCCGACGCCTGGAAGCTCATCTACTACATGCAGTACGCCAACCCCAGGATCACGCTGAAACTGCCGCGGCAGGAGGAGATCACCAATTTTGCGATCGTCCCCAACACGCACTACGCCAAGCCGACCAAGGTTAATCTCTACTTCGACGATGACCCCAAGCCGCTCTCGCTGGTCACCAAGCCGCTCAACGAGCGCCAGGAGTTCCCGATCGAGCCGCACCCAGCCGGCAAGCTCACCATCGAGCTGGCTGAGTTCGACGCGCCGGGCGTCACGACGGGCATTGACAACGTGTGGATCAAGGTGAAGCGCTCCGACCAGTGGCCCGCGTTGGTGAAGCCGCTGCTCAACATCGGCGCGCTGGTCAAGTACCCCATGGGCAAGGGGGGCGGGGGGCTGCTGCTGTGCCAGTTGAACATCCTGCCGCGCGAAAGCGTGCCGGAGAACGCGCAGAAAAAGAAGAACATCGCCACCACGCTGCTGCGGAACCTGGGCGCGGTCTTCGCGGGCTCGAAGATCCTCGTGCCCGGCGAGGGGCTGAAGTATGAGCCGGTCGCGCTGGAAGAACGCTGCAACGGCTTCCTCACTCGCGACCGCGGCTGGTTCGCTGGCTCGCGCGACCTGAAGCACCTGCCCATCGGGCAGGTCACGTTCGCCGGCGTGCAGTACCTGATCCGCGACTTCAGGACCTCGCCGCTGCCTTCCTGCGTGATGCTCTCCGGCCCCGGCGCGAAGGGCAATCTCGCGCTTGAGGTCAAGGACCTGCGCGTGGGCAAGACGGCCGAGTTGCTCTTCTTCCTGCACACGCTCAACCGCGCGAAAGAATGGCGGCCGGGCAAGCCGGAAGACCAGCCCCCGGTCGTCTTCAAGTACGTCGTGCACTACGCCGATGGACAGACGGCCGACGTGCCTGTGCGTTACGGTGAAGGCGTGGACCATTGGATCGGCGCTCAGCCGAAGGGACTGCAGAGCGCTTCGGTGGCGTGGGCCGCGCCGTTCCCGGACGAAAAGTCCGACGATCAGGCAGTGCTCTACCAGTTCCAGTGGGCCAATCCGCGGCCACAGGTGCAGATACAGAGCATTGACATGCTGTACGGCCCGCAGGGGAGCCAGTTCGGTACGCCTGTGCTGCTGGCGGTCACGGCGGCCACGGAGGCGAAGTAGCGACCGGTCAACCACGAAGCACACGAAGCACAGAACAGTCTCCTGTTCCTTCGTGTTCTTCGTGGTACGCGCTTACTCGTACCGCAGGGCGTCAATCGGGTTCAGGATCGCGGCGCGGTAGGCCGGGTAGAAGCCGAAGAAGATGCCTACGGCTGCCGCAAAGGAAATGGATATGACGACGCTGGAGGGCGTGACGATCGTCATGAATGTAGTGAAGCCCGGTATGAGCGGCACGATCCTTGCCGCGCCGATTCCCGCGCCCACACCGATGATCCCGCCGATGCCGCTCATCAGAATGGCTTCGATGAGGAACTGGCCGAGGATGTCCCGGTCTTTGGCTCCGATTGCCTTGCGCACGCCAATCTCGCGCGTGCGCTCGGTGACGGTCACGAGCATGATGTTCATGATGCCGATGCCGCCGACCAGCAGCGAGATGCTGGCGATGCCGCCCAAGAGGAGGTTGAAGGTACTGGCCATGGCCGATGCGGTCTCAAGCATTTCAGCCTGGTTCCGGATGTTGAAATCGTCGGCCGCGTCTGTCTGCAGGCGGTGGCGTTTGCGCAACAGCGCGGTGGTGTCCTTCTGCAACTGCGTGATGTCCGCGCCGTCAGAAGCCTGGATATCGAATTCCCTCAGGTAATCCACGCCGAACACCTGCTTCATGGCCGTCGAGTAGGGGATGAGCACCTGGTCGTCCGGGTTGGCGTATCCCTGGTCGCCCTTGGCCTTCGTGACGCCGATGACCGTGAAGTTCACGCCATTCAGTTTGATGGCCTGGCCCAGCGGCTCGTCGGTGTCGAAGAGGGTTTCGGCGGTGGTCGGACCGATCACGGCCACGCGCGCCAGCCGTTCGGCTTCGCTGTCCGTGAAAGGCCGGCCGCGCTCGACGCTGAAGCTGCGGATGGCGAAGTAGGTGGGCGCGGTGCCGGTGATGCTCACCCGGTTGTTCTTGCTCATGTACTTCACCTGAGCGTTCCCGCCGACGACGGGCGCGACGCTGCCGATTCCGGCCAGGCTGCTCGCGGCGGCCTGAGCGTCTTCGAGCGTCAGGTTCTGCTGCGTGCCGGACATGACGCCGCCCGTGCCGCGATTGCCCGGACGCACGATCAGCAGGTTCGTGCCCATCGCCGTCATGCGGTCCAGCACCTGCTTCTGCGCGCCGGCGCCAAGGGCGAGCATGGCGATGACGGCGCCGACGCCGATGATGATGCCGAGCATGGCGAGGAAGGAGCGCAGCTTGTTCGCCAGCAGGCTCTTCAGCGCCACCTTGATGATGTTCCAGAAGAGCATGGTCAGGTCCCTCGCCGTTCCACGATTTGGCCGTCGCGCATGTGGAGTTCGTTCGAGCAGTGCTGCGCGATGTCCGGGTCATGCGTGACGATGATGATGGTGCGTTTCTGTTCGTGCAGGGCCTTGAGCAGCGCCATGATTTCCACGCCGGTCTTGCTGTCCAAATTGCCGGTGGGTTCGTCGGCCAGGACAATGTCCGGGTTCGAGACGATCGCGCGCGCGATGGAGACGCGCTGCCGCTGCCCTCCCGAAAGCTGGTTCGGTTCGTGGTACATCCTGTCACCCAGGCCAACGGTGCGGAGCGCCGCTTCGGCGGCGGCCTGCGCTTCCGAGCGTCCCGCGTACAGCAGCGGCAACTCGACGTTCTCGAGCGCGCTCATGCGCGGCAGCAGGTTGAACGTCTGGAAGATGAACCCGATGCGCCGGTTGCGGATTTCGGCCAGCCGGTCCTTGCCCAGCTTGGAGACGTCTTCGCCGCCGAGCGTATAGGTTCCGGAATCGGGCTGATCCAGGCAGCCGAGGACGTTCATCAGGGTGGACTTGCCGCTGCCCGACGCGCCGGTGATGGCCGTCATGGTACCGTCTTTGATCTCGAAGCTGACGTCGTCCAGCGCGCGGATGATGCTGCCGCCGAGATTGTAGGTCTTGACGAGGTGTTCCGCGCTGATCATCGCCGGCCTCCCGCCCCCATCATCTGCATGGGATTCGGGGCACGTCCCTGGCCCTGGAAGCGGCTGTCGGCGCCGCTCTTCTTCAGAACGAGCGTTTCGCCTTCCTGCGCGCCGTCGAGGATCTCGGTCTTGACGCGGTCGGACGCGCCGATCTCGACGGGGCGCTCCTCTTTGGTGCCGTCGTCCTTCTGCACGGTGACGTAGCTCTTGTCCTGCTTGCGGCTGAGCGCTTCGACGGGCACCAGCAGCGCTTCCTTCTTCTGCGCCACGATGATCTCGATGTCCGTGGTCATCTCGGGCTTGAGCATGGTCTTCTTCTCGTCCACGATCTCGATCTTCACTTCGAACGAGACGACGTTGGAGACGTTCACGCCGCGCGTCGCGATGCGCACCACTTTGCCGCGAAAACGCCGGCCGGGAAAGGCGTCCACCTTCACCATCACGGGCTGGTCCAGCTTGACGTCGCCGATGAGGCTCTCATCCATTGACCCGAGCGTATAGATGTGCGAAAGATCCGAGAGCGTCAAAACCGTGCTGCCGCCGCCCACATTCGTAACAGCCGAGGCGATGATCTGGCCCGCCTGCACGAGGCGCGAGACGACGACGCCGTCCATGGGCGCCATGACCTTGGTCTCAATGAGACGCTGCTTGGCGTTGTCCAGGGCGATCTGGTCGGACTTCACTTCCGCCTCGGCAAGCTTGATGTCCTGCCGCTTGACCTCGAGCCCCGCCTCTTCGGTCTTCAGTTCCTCGATCTGCGCCTTGGCGATATCCCGCTCGGCGAGCGCCTGAGTCGCCTCGGTCTCCGCCGTGTCGTAGTCCTCCTGCGTAGCGGCGTTGCTGGCCAAAGCCCCCTTCAGACGATCAGCCTTGATGCGCGCGCGTTCGGCCTTGGCCTGCGCGGACTTCAGATTGGGGTCGGCGCGCATCTTGTCCGTGACAAGCTTCTGCTCCGCAATCACCAGGTTCTGCTTCGCGGAAGCGAGGTGCGCGGACGACGATGCCAGCGCGACGTCGGCCAGGTCAACCGCGCGCTTCTGGTCCACCGGGTCAACCTCCAGCATCAGTTCGCCCTTCTTGACCGTGTCGCTGATGTCAAAGGGCAGCTTGACGATCTCGCCGCTGGCCTTGCACTTGATGTCCACATCGAGGTTGGAAACGACCCGGCCGTTGGCGGCCACAGATACTTTCAGTGGCCCACGCTCCACCTTCGCGGTGACAACTTGGGGGACCGCTGCCTGCTGCAGCGCGGCCTGCCTTTGCCGCCAGTAGTAGTACCCGCCGGCGCCGCCGGCCGCTAAGACCAGAAGAACAATGACTGTTCGCACAGCGTTCTCCCTCCTGTGGTTCGCAGCGCGGCCGGCGCCATGACAGGCGCACCTGACCTCGCATTGGAAATGGCGTTACCTCTGCTGTGCTGCCTGTTCGCTGGCGGCAACGACTTCCCTCAAGTTTCGCATGGCATTGACGACGCCCGCCCGGTCGCTGGCGGACAGCGGCCTCAGGATTTCGGCCAACCGTGCTCGCGCGGCTCTGCGCGCGACCATGAAGAGCGACTTCCCTGCGGCGGTAAGAGTCAGCCCCAGGCGGCGGCGGTCCTCCGGGCAGGTCTCCCGCGCCACCAGCCCGCGCTCCACCAATCCGTCCACGATCTTGGACATGGACGGCAGCATCAGCCCCACGAACTCCGCGACCTGAGACAGCGACGCGCCGGGCTCGTGATAGAGGAACGCCAACGTGCGGAACTGCGGCACCGACAGGTCAGGCTTGTGCTCCCGTCGCACCTCGCGGCGGATCGTCCGCATGATCAGCGGGATCGTCGCGAGCACTTCCTGCGAGCATTCTTCAGGGGACGCCATTTACTTTCCTCCTGAAATAGTTGCACTAGATAACTATTATCACGCGAGGCGCGCCAAGTCAAGTCCTTTGCGAGAATCCGGCAAGCCAGGAACGGAGCCCTGAGCGCCTGGGCGCTGCCGTGCCTGCGGCCCTGCGGAGCAGGCACATGCTGTGTTGGATTTCCCGCCCCATGCGGATTACCCCCACACTCTAGGTGCCGTTCCCGGCTACAGCGGGCGGATGACACCATTCCCGCAAGTTCTGGACTGGCGATAGGATAAAAGATACCAGGGCAGTTCCCTTGCTTTGGCATTGGCCTTGCCATCAGAGCATTAGGGCTTCGGGGGTACGCAACAGTCCGGGCGAGGTCAAAGGGGGTAAAGAGCCATGACAAACACAACGGTTTCCCAATGGTCTGTGGCGGCAATCTGCGTGGCGGCTTTGCTGCTCACCGCGCCTGTCTGGGCCGCCGGCGCCGGCAACGCTCGCCAGGGGCAGGGAAGAGGAGAGCCGGGCCAGCGTATTGATCAGGCGCTTGAACGCATCAGTGAGAGGATCAAGGACGCGCAAGAGCGTCTCGCCAAGCATCCGAACTCTCCCGAGGCGGTGAAGACTGCCGCCGGGAAGCTCATCTCCGACCTGAACGCGGCCAAAGCGCTGCTCGAAAAGGCGAAGGCCGCCGTGCAGAGCCACGACAGGAACAGCGTCCAGGGCGTGTTCGCCGAACTGAAGGCTCTGCATGAGACCATCCGCGCGGACTTCGAGACCCTGAAGTCGGCCGTCGAGGCCGCCAGGCAGCAGATGGGCCGGGGTGGCCCGCAGGGGAATCCGAAGGCCCCATTCCATCCGAAGGACGGAGCGGCGTTCTAACCTGTATCCGTCCCCATCGCCGGCGCGCACGGGCAGCCAACGGCGGACGGAGGCTGCCCGTGGCACAGCCACTCATCATGCCAGGCGCGGGATCAGGTTGGGCGCGCCCTGCAGATGCGCGGCGGCAATGCGAGCACACTCCTGTAAGCGCTCGCGCAGCGGCAGGCCGTCGAGCAGCATGAACGCCGCGCTGAACACGTCGCCCGGGCCGGTCTCGCAGACGACCTTCGTAACCGGTGTTGCCGGGACTTCCAGCCAGCCCTCCCTGGCCGTGAATGCCGCCGCTCCCCTGGCGCCGCGGTGCACAATGACGCCGCCGCAACCGCGGTCAACCAGAAAACGACATGCATCCGGAGCATCGCTTTCCCCGGTGAACAACGCCAGCTCGCGTTGGTTGCCATGAGCCCACGAAACGTGCGGCAGGATATCCACGACCTGTGCCTTCCGAATGCGGACGCGTTCGGCGCTGTCCGCCCTGCTCCACTCCGGGTCCCAGTTTATGTCGAGCGACGTCTCGATGGCCAACTCCCGCGCGCTCGTAAGCACCGCCGCGTTGCCGCCCGCCAGCATCGCTTCGGCAAACCAGATATCGGCGCGATAGAGATGGCGGCAGCCGGCGCGAGCCAGTTCGGGCACGTCTATATCCGCCGCGGTCATCTCACGGTTGTTGGGCAGGCTGCTGAGGAAGTGGCGGTGGTGATTGTCCCAGGTCAGCGCTATCGAGCGACCCGTGGCGACCGGCTTGCGCCGCAGATGGGCCACGATGCCGAAGTGGCCCAGGGCCTGTTCGAGACGGTCCCCCAGCGCATCCTGGCCGACGCAGCCGCAGAAATGGACGCGCCCGCCGAGTTGGGAAGCGGCAACGGCCGTGTTCGCCCCGCCGCCGCCGAGGCTCTCGTAGATCTCCGCCACGCTCGTCTCGCCGTCGGCGAAAAGCGTGGACGATGCCGGCAAGACGCTGGTCTTGATATCCAGGTTGATGTTGCCGACCACGGCGATAGGCGGCGCAGAGATTGTGCTGCGTGTGCTCATCCGCGCGCACTGTAGCGCAATCCGCCGGATTGCGCCACTCCGGCGAGGCCCCTACTTCGCCACCTCGGCGCGCTTGCGTAGCATCTCGCGCTGGCGCTTCAGCTCCTCGTCCTTGCGCGCCTTGCGCGTGGCGAGCATGTCCTCTTCGCTCACGAGCTTCGTCAGCGCCTCGATTGTGTCGCCGAGGTCCTTGTGGGCCTTGAGGAGGACCGCGGGCTCCCACGTCCAACTGATGAAATCCATGCCGGTGACCTCATCGGGTATCCGCAGGACGGCCTTGGCCTTGTCGAGAAGGTCCTTGGCCTTGTCGGCGAGCGCGGCGTCCGTCTTGCGCTTCGCTTCGAGCGTCTCCACGTAGTCGCGCAGGACGTAGTGGCTCTCCCAGTCTTCGATGCCGTCGCGGATGTTCTCAAGACGCACGGAACTGAACGGACCGTCAGGCCCCGGGTAAAAAAGGTTCCCGTCGCCGTTGTAGACCATGCTGCTGCCGAATGCGCCCGGCGAGTGCGGTGTCTCCGGCCACTTCTTGCCGTTCTTGGGCTGGTTGAACTTCCAGATGTTGTAGCAGTAGTACTCGAAACCCGTCGGGCCGAACTTCCAGGTGAGCCAGAACAGAACGCGCGACGCGACCAGCGGGTCCTCCATCTGGACGTTTGGGCAGGGGAGCATCGGCCCCGCGGCCACGTACCAGAAGAACTTCTCGCCTTTCTCGCGGCAGCGCTGGATCATGGCCGGCGTGTCCTCAGCCGAAATGGCATAGGTGTGGCCTTTGCCCGCCTTGTAGTCAATCTGGGGATCGAAGATGTCTATGATGCCTTCCAGCTCCGGCCGCGGGTAGCTGCCGCCGATCATGATCAGCAGCTCCGGGCACGTCTTGCGGATGCTGTCCGACCGCCGCCGCATCTCGTCCCACTTGTTGGTTTCGTCGCCGATGTAGACGAGCGCCTTGTCAATCAGCCCCAGTTCCTTGACCTTGTCGTACCGTTCCTTGAGCTTGGCCGGATCGCCCTTGTAGTTGCCGGAAAGGTAGATCGTCTGCGCGCCGCGCTTGACGCAATACGGGATGTCCTCGAGTGACGGCGAGAGCGTGTCAGCATACTGCTCGGTCGGCGTGAAACGGTGGTCCAGGAGAAAGTCCACGTACTTGCGTTTCAGCTCAGGCGTGACCGTTCCGTAGTATTTCCGGATCTCGTCCCAGCAGGTCTGCCCCATTGTCTCGAAGTTCCACTGCTCCGGGATTCTGTAGTTCCAGACACGGACGGTCAGCGTGAGGTCGCGGGGCGGCGCGTTCTTGGCTTTGACATTGATCGTTCCCGCGTACGAGCCGCCGGGCGTTTCCGGCTTCGTGCGTACAGTGAACCAGAAGGGCGTGGACATCTGGAGCGGGCAGTCCATGGGCTTGTCCCACACCAGCGGGTCCGGCAGGACGAAGTTCTTCCCGTGGAAGTACCAGTCCTTGATCTTCGGGTTGGGGACCATCTGGAACATCTCTTCGCCGTGGCATGCGATGTCTTCCTTGGGGATCTTCGCGCCGCTCTTCGCGTCCACGAGGTCCGTCCATTCGAAGCAGACTTCCTGCAGCGGTTCGACAGTCGGATAGACCACGACCTGGAAGCCTTCGAACTCGTTCCGCGCCATGCAGAGCGCGTAGCTTTCCTCGAACGGGCCCCGGAAGCGGAAGCGTGTGCTCTGGTCGCAGATCCGCTCGAGCGTGTGGGTCATGCCAACGAGGTACGGCTTGTCGAGCGGCGCGAAGTCGAGCACCAGCCGGGGCCGCTTGTCCTTGTCCGCATGCTGCGCCGACGGGATGTCAATCTCGGCGGTGTTCGGGAAGCGCGTGTCACCGAGAGCCATGCCCTGCAGAGCCAAACCGTGATTGGCTGACGCGTCGGCGAGCCATTTCCTCGCGGCCGAAGTCACGTTGAAGTCCATCCATTTCCCGCCATCGGGCACGCCGAGGAACTTGTACTTGTGCGGAAAGTACTGGCCGTTGAACTCCCAGAGTTCGTAGGAGTCCAGCACGCCGCGAGGGCGTCCGCGGCCGGAGTCGCTCGTCGTGTCGAGCGTTCCGCCCGGCTCTTTCCACGGTTTGCCGGCCGACGCGTTCGTCCAATCCGCGTCCGCACCCCAGGGCTCCAGGACTTCGCGACAGGCGGTCTCCGCGATCATCCGCAGCTTCTGCGCGGCAGGCACGAAGACCTCCAGGCGCGCCTGCGCCAGTTTCTTGGTCTTCAGCGCCTCGGGGATCTCGAACCGGATGAGGATGCTGTTGCTTGTCCCGCGCAGCGCCAAGGCCCCGGCGTCCGTCTGCTTCGGCTTCTGCGCTTTCCCGCCCCACAACGTCACGGCGCGGCAACCGGCGTACCCCTGGTTGCCTTCCTGCAGAACGACCGTCTCCGCCCATGCTGCCGACACGCAGACGCTCGCCATCGCCAGCAGTAGCGCGCCAAATGGTTTCACCACGAAGAACACGAAGACAGGACATGAATTCAAGAAACGTTGGTCATCCTTTTCTTCGTGGCCTTCGTGGTTCGCCTTGCCGGTCGCGGTGTAACGCTTGCGCTCCCTTGACATGCGTGGCGGCATCGCAGGGCAGTAGCGCATAACGCCCTCCTCGTGAGAGACCCTTCTTACGTACACCGGGGTACGGAGCTCATCCGGGAAGCCCATGAGACCCATAGCGACAAGCTGGCCGTAGCGCACAGTCTTGGCGAGAATTCGTGCGCCGTCTGCGCTTGTGCGTGACCGGCTTCAGTGGCGGTCTGTCAGTTCAGTGGCGATATCTTCAGCAGCGCCGTGCCGACCCTCACGCAGATACGGTTGTTGCCTTTCTTCGTGGTCAGCAGGTCGAGCAGCTTCGGCTTGCAGACAATGGCCTGCGGGCCAATCTCGCCGAGTGCCTCGGTGGCCGCTTCGCAGAGCTGGTCGTTGTCCTTCTCCAGGCACTCCTCCAGCACCTTGATCGCTTCCTTGACGATGCCTGACTTGAAGACTTTCCCTTCGGAGAACGCCTGCCCGAGCGCCTGCACGGCCTGGAGCTTGCAGTCGAGGCTGTTGCTGGGCTCGTTAACCACGTCCACGATTCGCGCCAGGCCGTCGAGGCCCAGTCCGATCAGGCAGTGAAACGCTTCTTTACGGACGTCTGCGGACGCGTCCTTCAGCGTTTCGGTGATGGCGTCAACGACCTGGAGTTGTTCTTCGGGACTCATGGCTCTTCCTTTCCCACCCGACGACAGGAATGTAGCCGTAGTCCCGATAGTGTAGCGCGCTTTCCGCGGCGCGCCGCTGATTTTTCGGGAATCTTGCCCGCCGCAGCGTATGCCCGTTCACTTCCTGCTGCGGTACTCGTACATCCCGTAGCCCACCTCGCGAACGGCGGGGTGGCCCAGCCCAGAGCGCAGCGGTTGGGCTGGGTGGCCGAAAGCCACAAGAAGCCCCTCCCTGCTCCTGCGCCGTCACCCCGCGCTTATGTGGAAGTGACGAAGACGCCGTAGCCCGCCGTCCCGTGAAAACCGTGGTACAATCCCGCCATGTGCCGGACCCTGGCCTGCCTCTTTCTCGCGTGCGCGTGGGCCCGCGCCGCTGACGCACCGCCGGCGCCGTATCCTCTCTGGGACGGCCAGGAATCCATCGAGCAATACGCCAAGCGCGTGAACCTGCCGCCGACGAAGACGCTGGACCTCGGCGGCGGCGTCAACCTCGAACTCGTGCTGATACCGGCGGGGAAGTTTATCATGGCGACGCCGGAACCGAAGCCCGTGGACGAGGACGGCTTCCACAAAAAGATCATCGTCGGTAAGTGTGTCTTCGCCGTGGGTGTCGGCGTGTTGTTGGTCCTCATCGCGACGATCATCGCCCGCGCCATCCGCCACCGCCACAGGCCCCAATACTCGCTCGCGCTGTTCACCGTGATGACCCTCGTCGCTGGCGTCGCCGTCCTCGGCGGCATGCACTGGTGGTTCTCGACGAAGGCGCTGGCCCAGGCCCAGGCCGACTACAAAGCGGCCCTGACGCGTTACCAGAGTTCATACGATTGGGAGAAGCCCGCGCATGACGTGACGCTCAGCGCGCCGTTCCACATGGGCAAATACGAGGTGACGCAGGCGCAGTACGCGGCGGTAATGGGCACGAACCCGAGCCACTTCAGAGGTGCGAACCTGCCCGTGGAGCAGGTGTCGTGGAACGACGCGGCGGAGTTTTGCAGGAAGGTCAGCGAGAAGGCTGGCTTGGTCGTGCGACTGCCCACGGACGCGGAGCGGGAGTATGCCTGCCGCGCCGGAACAACGACGACGTACTACACAGGTGATACTGAGGCCGACCTGGGGCGAGCGGCTTGGTACAGCGCCAACAGCGGCGGCAAAACGCACCCCGTTGGTCAGAAGGAACCGAACGCATTCGGATTGTACGACATGCACGGCAATGTCTGGGAATGGTGTCAGGACTGGTACGAGGGATACAAGCCGGGAGCGGTTGTTGACCCGCAGGGGCCGCCCGAAGGCCAGCTCCGCGTGTTGCGGGGCGGCTCCTGGGGCAACCGTGCCGGGTACTGCCGGTCGGCGTACCGTCTCCGGGGCTTCCCCGATTACCGCTTCGACTTCATCGGTTTTCGGGTTGTGGTGGTTGTGGCTCCCAGCACGCCGTAGTTCCGCGGTGCCGCTTGCCGTTCAATCGCAAATCGAAAATCGCAAATCGAAAATCCGCCCCCGTCACCCGTCACTTCTTGCCGAGCCTGTATTCGTACATCCCATACCCCACCTCCCGCACCGCCGCGATGGTCTCCACGTAGGGCGTATCGGCGTTGTCCACGAGGCCGATCTGGTAGTTCTCCTCGTCGTAGGGGCGTCCCGTCGTGGACTCATCCCTGTACTGGAACCAGTGGGTGCCGACAAACTGCGGATGACGCAGCGCGCCCTGCACGTAATCCTTGTACGTCTTTGCGCGCTCGTCCTGGCTCTTCGTTGCCACCAGCCCGGTGTGGAACATGCCCCGGTCCAGGGCGCCGAAGTGGAACTCGCCGACAATCAGCGGCACGTCCGCCTTGGCCGGGCACCTGAAGCTCGCGATGCTTCGCTGGTACAGGTTGTAGCTGACCACGTCGCAGAACTTCGCCGCCGCTTCCACGGCGCGGGGGTTCACCCAGGCGAAGCGGCAGCCCAGGTAGAGCTGCTTGGGCGCGATCTCCTTCACCGCGTCGCGGATGACCCTGAAGTACTCCTCGGCCGTCTTCGTGTAGAACGCGCGGAGATCGTCCTTCATCGCGCCGGGCGCCTTCTTCACGTCAATGGCGCCGCGGTGCTGCAGGAGCGCGTCCCACGAGTCGTGCTTCGTGCCCCAGGCTTCGTTCAGCTTGCAGGTCGCCGCGCCCTTCCTGGGCCGCTCTGGCGATGTACGTATCGGACCAGTTGGCGATGGTGTTCATGCCCCAACTGCGCAGGCGCCTGTGCGCCAGTTCCGCGGCTTTCGGCTTCCATTCGGAACCGAACTTGCGCATCAGGTTCGCCTGCCCGAAGTCGAAGCATTGCACCGTCCGGCCCTTGTAGTAGCCGTGCAGCGCGTACTGCTTGCTCAGGCAGCTCTTGAACTCCGGCTGATCGCCGGGGAAGTCCTTGAACCACTCCTTGCGTTCCTCGATCGGCGTTGACGCGTAGGAGTTCACGCAGTCCACGCCGTGCGACCAGAAAAGCTTCCCCTCGGGGTCCACCAGCCACCACTTGCCCTCGTGCTTGGCGACGCGGAAGAACCCCGTCGCCTCCAGCGCCGGGCCGTTCTTCCAGCCGCCGTACTGGTCCCACTGCTCCGGGCCCGGCTTCTCCTTCAGCTCCTTCTCCTCGTCCTCGACGTGCTTCTTCAACTCCTCGAGCGAATGCGTCTTGCCGGGCCAATCCGCGTGGATGTACTGGCCGAACGCGTCAATGAAGGGGAAGAAATCCTTCGCCTCTATTGGTGGCGGCGGCGTGTACGAACCGCCCGCGCGCGCGTTGTCAATCTCGAAGAGGTGGTCCTCCTTGGGCTTTGGCACGAAGATCAGGAACTGGGTCACGTTCGCGGCGTCAATCGTCCCGCTGCCGCCCTTGACGGCGGCCGGGACATCCCGCATCCCGAACAGCTTGACATCCGGCGCCCCCGGAGCGCGCCGCTTGAAGACCACCTTCAGCGTCCCCGCTTCGCCCGGTTTCAGCGTGAGGGACTCGGTGTTGCAGTTTTTCACGCCGTCCGCGCCGGGATTGTCCACGCGGCAACACACGGTGACTTCATTCGTGCTTGTGTTCTTCACCTCCAGCGCGAGGAATTCGTACTTCGCCAGGTCCCAGCGCCCCACCGCCCCCGGCGCTTTGAGCGTGATGCCGGGCCACTCTTCCGTGTGGCCGCTGGCGAGCTGCAAAGCGCTGCCGCCGGCGTTCTTGACGACGGTCGCCTTTGTGTCGCGGGTGTCCACCTTGTCCGCATCGAAGTTGTTCTCGAAGTCGAACAGTACCTCCTCGCCCGCATCCGCCGTGACGGCGGCCGACACGGCGCAAACCACCAGCATTGCCAGCGGGAAATATGTTGCGCCCATTGGAGTCCCCTATCCGGCGGCGGCTTACGTTAGAGCAGCGAAGGCGTCCGTCAGCGTCAGTGTGAAGCCCGGCAGCACATCCTCGCCGTCCAGGCTGTCGTTGCGCCCGACCACCCGCACTTCGCGGCCTTTACGGAAGACGTGAGCCTTGTGTGCTTGCGGGTCAACCACCCACACCAGCGTCACGCCGGCGGCGAGGAACATGTCCACCTTCTCGGTGATCTCGGACCAGCGGTCCGTGGGAGAAACGATCTCGACGCAAAGGTCGGGCGGGGTTTCGAAGTACCCATCCTCCTCGCCCTGTGGCGGAAGGTGCTCCGTCCGAACAAAGCCCACGTCCGGGCCGCGAACCGTGTCGGGGTCACGCTCGACGAGCACGCCGGCATCCCCGACGAAAACCCGGCCGAGTCCGCGTGACTCGGCGTAGCGGTCAAGAAGCTTGCCGAGGACAAAGCAAAGGAATCCGTGCTTGCGCTTTGGCACCGTCATCGGAACCACCCTCCCGCGTATCAGTTCGCACGACCCCCATTCGGGGTGCTCGGCGTATTCTGCCGCTGTGACCAGCCTGTCCGTGGGCGGCGCGGGTCGAGCTTCCAATTGTGCAGTATCCATAATCTCACCCCTTGCTCCACATATCATAACGCAAGCGGCCGGTAACTCAATGCCCCGTCACTCGCCTTCCGGCCATTTCCTCACCGCGTCCGCGGCCTGGTGCACCAAGCCATCTATCTCGCCGGCGAGATTCTTCCCCTTGGCATCGCTGTCTGAGTTGAACAACACTGCCCAGTTGATGCCATCATGCCGGCGAACCATGATCGTGGACGAACCGGACAGCAGACCATTGTGCCAGGTGTTCGCCTTGCCGGTGTTGCCGACGGGACGCACCGACCAGCCGCAGGCATAGTACGCGGCTTTCGGTTTGCCGTTGGTCTCATACCCCGCCGGCCCTTCCGGCCGTTCGAACATCGGCTTGATGCTTTCCGGTTTCAGAATCTTGCAGCGCGCCGGGTCGTCGAACGCCGCCGCGAAACGCACCAGGTCCACGGCCGACGCGATCCAGCCGCCGTGAGCGTCCAGGGCTTCGAGGCAGAACGTCCCGTACGGCAATGGGACTTTCCGGCCGAGCGGCGCGCCCACCACAGCCGCGCCCGTGCGGCCCTTGCTGTCGAGATACTCCACTTCGCCCGCGGCCCGGCCCTCGGGCAGAGTCTTACCGATGCGCATGGCGGTGATACCCAGCGGCGCGAGGACCTTTTCGCGCACGTACGTTTCGTAGGTCTCCCCGCTCGCCCGCTCGATGATCCGCCCGAGGATGCAGTAGCCGAAGTTCGAGTAGGCGTGGCGCGTGCCGGGATCGAAGTCGAGTTTCCGGCGCAGCATGTAGCGGATGATGTCCTCAGGCGCCGCCGGCGGGTCGGCCTTTTCGGCTTTCGCGATCTCCACGGAACGGAACATCGGATCGTACGACTTGGCGCTGTCCCAGCCGCCGGTGTGGTGGAGCAGTTGCCTGACCGTCACTTGCTCGAGGCGCGCGTCGCCGATGTTCGCCGGCCGCATGTCCGGCGAAAGCCGCTCAAGCATCTTGTCGTCGAGCCCGAACTTGCCCTGTTCCACCAACTGCAGGACCGCAACGCCCGTTATGGATTTCGACAGGCTGGCGATCCTGAACAGGGACGTGGGCTGCACCGGCTCTTTCTTCTGCGCGTCGGCGAACCCGAAGCCGCGCGCATAGACCAGGCGGCTGTCTTTCGTAACCGCCAGCGCCGCGCCGGGGACATTGTGCTCCGTCATAAAGGAACGCATCAGCTTGTCGAAGCTAACGAGGTCGGCGTTCTCGGCGCCGGTTACTGGAAGCACGGCGGCTTCCCCAGCGTACACCGGCAGCAACGCAGCCAGCAGCAGGACCGGAGGAACACGCAGGACGCGCACAACGACGCTCATGGGCCGCTGCCAAGCTTCCCCACATGCGTGACGAATTCCGTCACCCGCCGGAGGATGTCTGCGCGGTCCAAATCCTCGCCGAGCGTGTCAAACGCCTCGTAGCGGAACTGCACCGCAAAATCGGTGAGCTGCTCCAAAGCGTGGAAGTCCGGCGGCACGGGCTGCGCGCTTTGGCTGAGCGACGAGAACAAGACGCCTAAGTCATGCGTTCTCGGGCAAGCCACGCCGGCGAACGAAAGCCACGCTTTCAGCGCCTTCTCCACAGCCTGTTGCGCGTGAAAGCCGAATATCTCCGTCGCGAACGCCTTGGTGTCGAGCATGCCTTCGAGGGCCTGGAGGTCCTTGGCTGCCAGCGCCAGCAAGCGGCGGGCGTTCTCACCGTCGCTCATAGAGCAGTCTCCCCTCGCGCACACAGTGGCCGATGATATGGTTGAGGGAGCCTCGCCAGCGTTTCACCTCGTCCACGCTGTAGACGAGTATGTCCTTGGGCAGGCCGAACGCTGCCAGTGCGCGCCTGATGCGCCACAGCTCGCTCCAACGGCTGCGCCCCTCGCCGAACGGCGCGTCCTCGACGACGAGCAAGTCCACGTCCGAATCCGCCGTGGCCCGCCCTTGGGCGTAGGACCCGAAGAGATAGATGCGTTCCGGCTGGATGTCCTGCACCAGCGCCGCCACCATCTGTGCCAGGAGCTTCTCATCCGCCTGGACCATACTCGCATACCCCGCTGCCCCGCGGCCCACTCCACGATCAGGCATGGCATCATAGCCCTTCTTGTGTTTTCCTCAACCCTCCGCCTGATGAATGTGGTTCGACCGTCTGTCCCTCCGCACGCTCAAGCACCACGTTCCCCACCTTGTCACCCTCGTCAATGCCGACTCCCCATCGCTGCAGGCTCCCCGGCGCCAGCACCTTCGCCGCACTGGTGAATACACTGTCCGGCAAGCCCAGCGCGCGTTTGACCCGCACGTCCCGTTCGAGCAGGCTCGGGATCCGGTTCAGCTCGCGGGCCTTCTTCCAGCCGAGCGTGCCCAACGCGAACCACGCCGTCGGGGGCACGGGGTAATCGCTGCCGTGGAGCAGTTTCTCGACGACGCCTTCCTCGCGCAGGAACCGCGCGATCCAGCGCGTGCGGCCCGGCGTGCAGAAGGCTGAGGTGTCGCCCCAGCAGTTCGGGTACTTGCGCGCCAGCGCGCAGAACTGCGGCAGAAAGCTGTTGTCGAAGAGGCCGCTCTTCGTCCCGCTGTGAGCCATCACCACGGTGACGCCGCGGTCCAGTGCGGGCAGCATGACTTCCGGGTTGCCCAGTTCGGGCCGGGTCACGTTGACCGTGTGTTCTCCGGCGGTGTGCACGATCAGCGGCACTTTCTTCGCTGCCAGGAGATCGAAGACGGGCACGCAACGCTTGTCGCGCGGGTCCATCCCCTGCGAATTGGGCAGCCACTTCATCGCCACGGCGCCGCGTTCGATCCACCGCGCGGTTTCATCCAGAGCGTCACGGCGGTAGGGATGGACGGACAGCGCCGGCATGTACTTGCCGCGCATCGCGTCGCGCTCGGCGCACGCGAACACGTACTCATTCGGCACGAACAGTTCCTGCCCCGTGGCCTGTGGCTCCCCCGCTTCCGTGTAGATGCGGTCGTGAGCGAAGACCACCACGGCGGCCAGCGCGCCGTTCGCGGCAGCCGTGGTGATCGCCCAATCGAGGCGTTCCAGGTACGCCTGGTCGAGCCGGCGGGCGTGATCGGCGGCGGTGATGCCCAGTTGCCAGCACATGAGCCGAAAGAAGAGCGAGTTGAACTTCGCGGGCGCGATGAAGCAGTTCGTCCCGCCATGGCCGACGCCAGCGAGGTGCGTATGGATGTCAACCACCACCGCGGCCGCGTTCTTCTCGGGTGTGTTCACGACGGTGTCTCCGGAGAAGCGGCCAGGATCTGCCGCGCGCGCGCATACAGCAGCCCCAGAGAGAACCACAGCGGCAGCGCATAGGACGGCCCTTCCAGGGTCACGGTGAAGAACGCAAAAATGGCCGTATAGAAGAAGTACAGCAGGATGCCTTCCAGCAGCACGTCGCCGAATCCCTGCTTCACGGCCAGCGCCTTCCAGACATAGAACAGTGCCGACAGCATGAGCGCCGCGAGTATGGCGAGCCCGACCACGCCGTAGCGATAGAGCATGTTCAGGTAACTGTTATGCGGGTTCAGGCCGCTGGGATCTTCCTCGTGGTGGAAATACGTCTCCTTAAGCACCTCGTTGAAATCCCAGGCCCGTCCCACGCCCGCCCCTAGCCAGGGACGGCCGGTGCGCCAATCGTGGAGCATGCGCCGCCACATCAGCAGCCGCCACACGTTGTTCACGACGCTGGTCCCGCCGGCGAGCTGTCCCACGCGGGCAACGGCGTTCAGCTTGTAGACTTCCGGATTGGTGATGGGCTGGTACGGCGGGCGCGGCGATAGTTCGTAGTCCTTGGGATTGGCAGGCGCGTTCGTCTGGTCGTACACCTCAAACAGCTCCTGGTACGTCTTCGGCCGCCATGCGCTCAGTTCCGCAGCCTGCGCGGGCGTCACCTTCCGCATGCTTCGATAGGCGAAGAGCGCGACGCCGAACAGCACGGCCAGCAGCACGGCGCGCTTCAGCGTCTCCGCCTGCCCGCGCAGAGACACGGCCCCGCTCATGACCAGGTGCAGCACGAGCGCTCCGCCAATGCCGACCGGCACAACCGATTGCGGCACGCCCAGGCTCTGTCGCCACCCCACGAGCAGCAGGAGGACCAGGGCCAGCGCCCTCCAGAACCAGCTCCCGCTCCACACCAGGAACAGGCCGAGTCCCAGAACGGCAATCGGCAGCGTCTGCTGGCCGAAGAGGCTTTCGCCAGGGTACAGACTGCCAGGCGCCGGTTTGGGCGTCAGAAGACCAACTGCATCCAGGCCGGCGCACGCCACCGACACCAGCACGCCGCATAACGCCGCCTGAAGAACGTATGTCTCCCGGTCGCCAAAAAGCAGAAACGCGTACAGGAAGACGGCAGCGTAGCCCACCATGGCGCTCTGACGGATGATCAGGTAGGCGTTGGGCGAACTCCCGCAGAACGCCGCCACGGCATGGCCCACGCCCCACAGCAGGAAGGCCACGGCGATGGCGACGCTCGCCCAGATTCCGGGGACATGTTCGACGTTGAACGTGTCCCCGGA
>JAPLOD010000052.1 GCA_026692735.1 Planctomycetota bacterium
CGGCCACCATGTTCGCGCCGGGCGCAACCGCGCCGAACGTCCACTTCTCGCCCCACTCCACGCCCTGCACCGTGCGCGGCGACTTCCACCAGAACCACTGCGGCGTCGGCGGCTTGCCCTTGCTCATCTGCGATTGGCTCACCAGTCCGTAGCCCATGTTGTTCATCTGGTCCCACGCCCAGCCGGTGTCGGCAACGGCCGGCGTCTTCTCGTCAATCAGCGTCTCGATCTTCGGCGGGAATTCCTTCCACGCCGCCGTGACACGCAGCGCGTAGTTTTCCGGCGGCCCCGTGCGTTTCTTGGCGTCCTTTCGCCCCGCCTTGATGGCGGCCTCTTCCCGCCGGCGGTACTCATCCTGAGCCTTGGCGGCATCTTCGCCGAGGACGGCGATGCGCGCAAAATAGTCGCAGTACTTCATCTCTTCGTCAGGGAACTTCGCGGCTGCTTCCATCACGCGCTGCGGCAGTTCGGTGGCGTGCTTCTGATGAAAACGCAGCGTGTCCACATCGTCGAGCCGCACGTAGAAGTTGTCCCACTGGTTCTCGCCGCCTCCGGGACAGTGGAAGCCGCCCGGCTGCCAGGTGGCGTTTGTGCCCCACAGGTTCGTCGCGGCCTCCAGTTCCGGGATTCCGGTCGGGTGCCACGGCTGGAACTGTGCGCGGTACTTCGTGAAGCCGCCGTCTTTGACGCAATGGAGCACCAGTTCGCGAGCGTACCAGTACGCCGCGGCGGCGTACGTTTCCCGATCACCCACCGCGTAGGCCATGCGCGCCAAAGCGAGCATGGGCGGCGCTTCATCGCCCATTTCCGCGATGGCGGCGCGCCCGATGCTGCACCACGCCATCGTGCTCGGCAGGCAGTTGAGGCTCGTGATGAGGTCCCACCTGTCGGCGATGATCTGCCAGTCGCCCGTCGTGTAGGCGTAGCAGTAGGCGTCGTAGACCATGTCGGTGCCGAGTTTGCCGCTGTCGCCCCAGTCGTGCGAACCCCAGTTGCCGATGCCCGGTCCGTCAATGTAGCGCCGGCTCAGTCCCGCGCGCTCATCCAACCCGTACCGCGTCGTATCCAACAGCGTGTACAGCGTGCGGCTCTGCTGCCAGCCTTTCCGGTGTTGCCGCAGATCGCCTCTGGCGTGCGCCGTGGTGAGCGCCGGGTTGCGGTTGGTGCTGCCTTGCGCATACCAGACGAAGTTGTCGTCGCGCCAGTCCCACTGATGCCCCTCGTCGTTGACGCTGTCCGCGTGCGCGCCGCTCAGCAGTTGCGCTTGTGCGCGCCGCGCGGGCGTGCGGTCGTCCGCGGGCGCTGTCAGGTTCGCGTCGGCAGCCTGGAACAGGTACGGCCCGATGTTCATGCTGTAGGAAAGCTCTTTCGCGCCCTCCACGACCATGTATGGCCCAAGCTGCGTAGCGTGCTGGCAGTCGGTGAGCTTCCCCTTCACTGTCATCGGGTAGGTGCTCTGCATCGCGAGAGCCAGCGTGGGGCTGAACGGCGCGCACACGTTCGGGGGCGTCTTCCAGTCATTCGCGATCGCGACGTACTCAAAGACATCCTTCACATCCACTGAACCCGTCGCGTGGTTGACCTCGAATGTCTCCTTCACGTCGTACGGGAAACTCACCAGAGCGCGGCTCCACCAATTGCAGCGTTCCGCCACCGCCTTCGGCAGTTCCTTCGTCCACGTCCACGGCCGCAGTTGCTCCGCGGGCCAGTCCTGCGGGAAGCGCACCGCGTCCTTATCCTTCTCGAACGCCGCCTTCTGCGGCAGCTTGGCGTAGCCATACAGCGGCATCGTGGCGAAGAACTCCGCCGGCCCGCCGAACGTCGCCGTCAGGCCGCTGCCGTCCAGTTTCAGCGCCGTGGGCCTGTGCTGCAGCATGACCAGATAAGGAATGTCCCAGTTCATCCAGCCCGCGCTGTTCTGCCACCACACCAGCACCCACGACTCGGACATTGCCTTGAGCTGCGCTTCGTCGGCAGCGAAACCATTCGGCAGCACCTTTGTTCCTTCGGCCGTGGCAAAGGCAAAGTGACTCGGCGCGCCCAGCCCTGCCCGGCGCGTGTCTCCGAAGAACACCAACTGCTTGTCACTGCTCTTGAACAGCCACGCCGGGCTGAGTTGCGTGGCCACAACCACAATCGGGCTGTCGGCGGCAGGCGGCGCGTTCAGGGCCTCCGCCAGCGGCACACTGGTGCGCGGCGAACGCGACTGCACAGGAAAGACGCGCACGGGGCTGATGCCGTTGTCCGCCATCGCGACTTTGATGTCAGCCTTGTTCTGCGGCTTGACCGTCCCGTCCTTCTCCTTCACATCCACCATCTTCGACCCGGGCTTGCGGTCCGGCTGGCTGAACCACTTCCGCTGCGCGCTCCAATGACGGAACCCCTCCGAGACGTCCAGGGCGTTGACGACGTTCACCGCTTCCTTCGCAGTCGCCGCGTTCGCCCCTGCTTCCGCACGGTACTCGATCACGTATCGGCCCAGCAGCGGCAGCACGATCGTTGCAGGCAGTTCCTTCAACTCGCCCGCCTTCAGCGTCACCTCGCCGAGCGCCTGTGGCTGCCCCGGCATCGGCTGCATGTTCCGCTCCACGCACGTCAACGAAAGTTTGAAGGTGCGGTCCGCCGTCCCGAGATTCGCGACGCGCAAGGTCAGCGGCGCGACAACTCCGTCCTTCATGCAGATCGTCTTCGGCTGCAGGTCCGCATAGAGCCACTCCTTGTCGTCGGGCGTGTACTTCAGGTGGATCGGGCCAGCCTCCATTGTGATAGCCTTGCCAGCCGGCACCTTCTTCGGATCGCCGCCATTGAGCCTGAATCCGCAGAAACGATAGGGCTGCTCAACCTTCGACTTGAAGAATCCGACCATCCACGTCCAGCCCTGCTTGGGCACAGCGGCCTTGTAGTTCACGTCGCAGTTCAGCGCCCACATCGTGTTCACCACCGCGTTCCAGCCGTGCTTGTCCTGAAACACGAAGTCGTGCCGCGCGGGCCCCAGTTCCGTCTTGCGCATCGCGACGGAGAGTTCGGTTGCCGTCGGCGGGAGATTCACCTGCGTCTGCAGGCCCTGCCAATCACCCGTCCCGGCCAGCGTGATCCGCGTGAGCGGTTCGCCAGCCGCCGTCCTCCCAACCGCTTCGGCGTCAATGGTTGCTCCGGGAACGAGGAACCAGCGGTCGCGCGCCCAGGTCGTCAGGACCATGTCGCGCAGCCCGGACGCGCCGGTGAGTTCGTTCGCTGCACCCGTCAGGCAGGTGACGGCCGCGATGGCGCCCATGGCCGCGAGTAATCCGCCTTTCATCTGCCTCTCGGTCCGCTTCATCCCTGTATCCTCCAACGCCGACCCAGATCTCAAGCGACTTCGTACCGTCGTATACACGGGTTTTCTCACAAATGCTCACAATACCTGCATAATACTTGTGTCGGCGGTGTACTATCTTTGTGCGGCTTGCCGCTTGTGTTCTCACTGGGTGACTTGTTCAGGAGTTACTTAGGTATTATGCCGTCAACCAGCAGACATGCGAGTGTCGGTGAAACACCCGGCGCAGGGCTCCTGTACCAGCGCGTCGAACAGGCGCTGCGCCAAGCCGTGGACAGAGGCCAGTATGCGCCGCTCTCGCAATTGCCGAAGGAAAACGAACTGGCCGAGCAGCATCAGGTGTCGCGGGTCACGGTGCGGGCAGCGCTGGCCCGCCTTGCGGCCGACGGCTATCTGCTGCGCGTGCGCGGCAAGGGCACATTCGTCGCCGACCGCTCCAAAGCACGGACCGAAGACGCCAACCGGTTCAGTGAGCAGTACGCCAACAGCAACATCGTGGACATCACGCCCTACAACATCGGCCTGTTCGCCCTGCCCGACATGCTGGTGGACCTCGATCCCTTCCTGAAGAAGAGCACGGTCCTCGACCGCGGGGATTTCTACCCGGAGTTACTGCAACGCTTCACATTCAACCGAAAGCTTGTCGGGCTGCCGATTGGTTTCGGCGCGACAATCGCTCACGTCAATCTCGACGCCTGCCGCGCTCTAGGCGTCACGCCGCTCGATGAATCCTGGACATTCGCCGACCTCGAAAGCGCGTCCCGGCAGGTCGCGCGCTTCGACATTGACGGCCGCCAGGTGCAGCAGTTGGCCAATCCCGCGCCGTGGCCAGTATGTGTGTGGGCCGCCGGCGGCGAGAATCTGGACGTGCAGCGCCAGCGCATCCTTCTGGACCAACCCGCGGCCATTGACGGGCTGCGCTGGTATCAACGACTGCGCCGCGTCAATCGGCCGCTCAGCGGAGCGGATGCGGAGAAGCGCGCGTTCCTCGACGGGCGCCTGCCTGTGTGGTTTGCCACGCGCACGCCCGATTGCGTCATGTCGCGTGTGCCGTTCCGCTGGCGGCTCGCGCCCATACCCAAGGACAAGGTGCGCGCCACCTGGATCTTCGCACGCGGCTTCGGCATGCTGCGCGCAGCCCAACACCCTGCGGCCGAATGGCGCCGTCTGGAAGCGCGCGTTCACCACGAACTTGACATGGGGCGTGCCGACAGCGCCGACCACTGCCCCGCGACCAGAAGCTTGGCGGAAGCGGGACTCCGCCACAATCCGGACATCCACGCGCTCATCAACCAGCACCACGTCGCGGCGTTAGGGTACGGGCACTACGTTCACACGCCGTGGCATTCGGAATCCATGCAGCCGGTCTTCAGCCTCATCGAACGAATCGAACGCTCCGCGGAGTGGATCGGCGATGAGGCTGTGACGGAGGCCGTGGCCGGCGCGAACAGACGAGGGGACAGACAATGAGACGAAGCTCAGCCCTTCTTGCCGCATGCGTGTGCCTGGCGTGGAACGTCGCGCGCGCCGGCGACGCCGTCACGGTGCTTCTGGACGACTTCGAGAATGTCGGCGGCGGAACGAAGTGGGTCGTCGTCGGCGTGCAGGGACACAACCTGAAGCCCGAGGTCGCGGGGGTCGCGACAGGCGGACACGACGGCCGCGCGTGCGCGCAGGTCAGCGTTGGGGCCGGCTCGGCGCTCAGCATCCGCCAGGAGTTTGGCAAGGGCTTCGTGGGCAACGGCGACAAGGAGTGCCTCATCCTCCCCGGCGCTCCGGTCAAACTCGGCCTGTGGGTGAAAGGCAATGGCAGCGCCACCAGACTGACGGTGCAGTGCACCGGCATCATGATGGAGAAGCGAAAGAAGAAGGAGAAGGGCCAGGAGATTGAGGTCGTCGAAGAGGCCGTCCGCGGCAAGGATGTGGACTTCGGCACGCTGGAGCGCGCTGAGTGGAACTGTGTGGAGCGAGAGGTGCCGGCGTTCGACAAGCCGCCGATCCGCCTCGGAGCGATCCGCATTGACGCCACGAAGGTTCAAGACGCCAAAGACCCGAATGTGCTCCTCGACGACCTCACGCTGACAACCCAGGGCACGAAGGAAGCGCCCTTCTACGTCGTCTTCGAACGCCTTGGGCTGGAACGAGAATTGGGAGCCAACGAGCCCTTTGCCGTGCGGCTGAAGTTGCAGAACCTGTTGCCACAGAAGCGCAGCCTGAAGGTGAACGTGGACGTCACCACGGGCAAGACGGCCGTCATGTCTCACGCCGAAACGCTCAAGAACAAGACGCTCGACGTCTCGTTGGCGCCTGGCGAGATGAAGTCCTGGAGGTTCGAGTACCAGTATCCGGCCGGCATCTACAATGGCTACCTCTCCATTCTTGATGCCGCCACCAACGAACCGCTCGCCGACCGCCGCATCGAGTACGCCGTCTTCCCGAAGGCTGGAGGCACGCAGAGCAAGGACTTCTGCGTCTACAACTCAGGCCTGTCACCGCTTGTGCTCACGCGCAACGCCGGCCCGCGGCTGCTTCTCTTCCAGGGCCTCGAACCGTATGGACTCGGCGGCCCCACGCACGCGGCTTTCATGACACAGAAGGGCGTTCAGGTCGTTGGCGGCGGCAAGGACCTGCCTGTGGCCGACATGTCCGAAGCATGGATGCTCTTCTGGTACAACGGCGCGGTCGGGTGGGACAAACTCGTCCGCCCACCCTACCTGCTCGACATCCCCATGCTTGTCGTCTTCCAGCACAAATGCCAACAGGCGAAACCAGCGGGCACCGGCTGGGAGTTCGCATTCGCAGGTGAGTGCGGACACGTCGCCACCGTGCCGCTGTATGGCGTCAGCTATGTCCGGGCAACCACCACCACCGCGTGGGACAAAGGGCTGCCCGACGATGTCGTGAAGCGCTGCCGCCTGATCGCCGAAGTCAGCCGTGAGCATCCGCTCTCCGTGGAGGAGAAGTTCCGAGTTGATCCGATTGCGGACGCCGTCACGATACGCAACCGTTTCGAGTTCCTTTCCATAGACGACGATTGGGAGACACTGCATCGCAAGGTCGCGCCACTCGAATACATGACCGCCGTGGTGAACCGTCTGAACTGGAAGCCGCTGGCTGTCGAGGGCAAACTGCTGGACCTCGACATGCCTGTCGGCCAGGGACTCTGGGCCGGCGTGGAAGGCGCCAACGACCTGACCTACACGCTCTCGGGCGTGCTCAAGTACATCAATCTGCTCGAACAGCCCAAGCAGATTCCGCCGGACGACCCGTTGCTGGCCGAAGCGCGCAAGAACTTCGACGTCAACGGCGCGCTGTGGCACCGCTTCCACAATTCGTGGTGGGCAGAAGAGAACCTCCGCTCGGCCGGCGCCATCGGCCACGTCTTTCCGTATCTCGATGAGAACGCGCAGAAGTACGCGCGCGTGGCTGGCAGAGCGGTCGCGGCCTACACGCTCAATCCCAACAACCTCGTCTTCGAATACGACAACACGAAGGGCGTCTCGTTCGCCCTTGATGGCCAGAACTACGAGCGCATGGGTTGGTGCGACGCCAACGCGACGTCCAACGAGGGTCTGCGCGCGGCCTATCAATACACCGTCGGCACGGGCGACCGGGAACTCGTCCGGCAGCGCTGGCCGTTCATCAAGAGTTTCTATAACGTGCCGCTGCGCATGAGCCACTGGGGCGACTCCGGCTACAACTCAGGCGGCGGCGACACGTTTGGCAGCAACCTGAACGGCACGATCTCCTTCGCGCGCATGGCCTATTGGGTCGGCGACGACGACTCCTATAAGTTCTCGTGCTACCACGCCGCGAAGCAGTTCCTGGCGCTCTACGGCGTCTGCGTTGCGTACCCGAAGTGGGTCGTCGAGAAGAACATGTGGGGCACGCTGCAGGAGACGTTCGAGGCACGCGACGAGAACGGGAAGATCGCGCTGTTCCGGCGCGGCATCCAGGAGAAGGACAAGGTCATTAAAGGGCCGCTCGTGGCGCTGGAAGACATCCCGTTCACGGACCTGCGCGGCGGCAACATGGGGATCGTGCCGTGGTGCATGGTACAGCGAAGCAGCGACTCGCAGGAACGTTTCCTGAAGGATCACGCGCCGGCGTACTCGAAGTACATGATTGACGGCCTGCCAAAGAAGTGGGCGCCTCAGTGGCACCAGGCCGTCTACGTGGATCAGACAAAACCGCCCGACATCAAGCAGTTGCTCGGACCAACGTGGCTCAACGATTCTGTCGGGCCCAGTGTCACGCCGAACCTCGAAGGCTGGGACTTCGTTTTCGATACGCCGCTTCCCGAACGTCGCGCCAAACTGGAGAAGTTCTGCAGGAACAACGGGGGCATTCGGGGCAAGGAATTCGACATCATCCTCGCGGGGCTGGAACAGAAGTACAGAACGCTGTGGGACGGCGAAGCATGGAGGCCGAAACCCGACAGCAGCTTCCGGCTCGGGATCGAGAAAGCCGCCTCTGCCGCGTGGTGTCCCAGCATGGTCATCGCAACGCCCAAGTTCAGGTGGCCGACGCTCGGTTGGAACGGTCTCACACCGCCCCGGCAGCCAAAGACCAACTCCATCGGCGTGGTGCCGCTGTGCGGTATCGTACCAGACGACAGAAGAATCAGTTTCGCGGCCGCCACCGACACACCCAACTGGAGCGGCAGCGTCTGGGCTGCGGACTACCTGAACTATCCCGTGCTGACATTCGCAGCCGATCTCGAGAAACTGCCTCTCTATCTGCAGTCGCTTGTCATCGAACGCGGTCTGGACCATGCCGCGGACCACGTGAAGAACATACTGTCACAGAGCGAACTGGAATGGAACGTCACGGGTCCGTTCCCGTACAGTCAGGCGAGCGACTTCGACAAGGCCTGGCCCCCGGAAGAGAAGATTGACCTGGCCGCGGACTACGGCGTCGTCAAGATCGGCAAGGACTACGCCGTGAAATGGAAGAAGGCCAAGGCCAGGATGTACTTCGTGGACTTCAACAGCCTCTTTGAAGCGAATCGCGAAAGCTACGTCGAGAACGCGCAGGTGTACGCTGCGCTGTGGGTGAAGTGCCCGGACGAGCGCGACATGAAGATCGCTCTCGGTAGCGACGACGGTCCAAAGGTCTGGGTCAACGGCGCGCTGGTCTGGAAGAACTGGGTCCACCGCGGCAGCGTCATGGATGAGGACGTCTTCCCTGTGCATCTGAAGAGGGGCTGGAACTCAGTGCTGCTGAAAGTCTTCAACCGCAACTACGGGTGCGGCTTCGAGTTCTACATGCGCTTCGTGGATGACAGGTTGCTCCCCTTCGGCGATCTTGAGTTCAGTTCGCAGCCAGCGAAGGAATAGCGCTCTACTTCGGCATGCCGTTGCGTGGTGTCAGCAGTTCGGCACTGACGGGGTGAACGGAGTGCGTAGCGGAGTAGGGGCACCGGCAAACCAGCGTACAATTTCAAACATGGGCCTCTCCAGCTTCTTCCTGTCCTTCTCCATGACACGGCGCGGAAACGACGTATATTGCGGTGGGGATTCCCGAACGTTCCTATTGCAGACGGAGGTGGCCGATGAGCCGCACACAGAACTCATGCGACGCGGAGTCACAGCGGACGCTGAGGGAGACGCGGGGTTCGACGCGTGATCGCGACGCGCATGCTCCGATGCTCCGCATTCGGCGCTGGCGCTGGGCGTGGGGCGTGCGATGCATGGTTCTGGACGACAACTCAGGTTTCAAGAGCTCTGCGCTCTTGACGCTGCTGGCGTTGCTCTCACTGGCGATGGCAGGCGCACCGGCAGCGGCCGGCGACGTTTTCGAGGTCCGCGGCCTCGGCGGCGCGGGCGGGATGTTCGTGCCCTCGGTCTCGCCGTACGACCCCAACCTGATGCTCCTCGCCTGCGACATGAGCGGCTCGTACCGCTCCACAGACGGCGGCAAGACTTGGGCGCTGATCCACTACCGGGAGATGTCCGACAACGTCTCGTCCGCCTTCCCGGCCTACCTGCCGGACAAGGTCTATTGGGACCAGGGCGCCGCCTTGCGCGTCAGCGCGGACAAAGGGAAGACTTGGAGGGGGACGGCGGAGACGTTCCCGTGGGAGAAGCAGGCGATCCTGTATCTCGCCGCCTTTCCTGGGACGCCAGAGGCCGTGTTCGTCGGGACGGACAAGGGCCTCTGGCGCAGCGAGGACGGAGGCAAGGCCTGGACGCAGGTCCTCACCTTCGGGTCCCGGGACGTCGTCGCGCTCCGAGACAAGCTCTTCACTGTCAGCGGCGCCAACACGCTGCAATCCAGCACGGACGGGGGGAAGACGTGGACCGGCAGCAAGATCGAACCGGCGGCCACGAACAAGGTCTTCGGCTTCACGGGCGGGAAGGACGCGGACGGCAGCGTCCTGTTCGCCAGCGCCTGGAAGGCGGGCCTCCTGCGATCCAAGGACGACGGTAAGACGTGGCAGACCGTGATCAATAAGTACGAGGACCAGAACATCCTCCAGATGGCCTCGAACCAGACGAAGATCGCGTACGCCGCGCAGAGCGGCGGGGGCTGGTGCAAGAACGTCTGGTCCACCGCGGACGGCGGCGACACGTGGAACGTCTGCTTCCGGATGGGCGGGGCCGACAGGAACGTGGAGCTGTCGTGTGTGCAGACGCAGCTCTCCTGGGGCTACTACGTCACCACGAACGGCTTCTCGTCCAGCCGGAGGGACGCGAACTTCGCCATGCTCGCCACTCAGGGAGACCTCTATTTCACGCGCGACGGCGGCAAGACCTGGACGCAGCAGATGAACGAGATCCTCGGCGTGCAGCCTGGCGACCCCGCCATCCGCTACCGCTGCACGGGTCTGGAAGTCACGAGCTGCTGGGGATACGCCTTCGATCCCTTCGAGAAGAGCCGCGAGTACATCGCCTACACCGACATCGGCTTTGGCCGCACAGTGGACAACGGCAAGACCTGGAGCTGGGGCGGGAAAGGCAGCCCGTGGACCAACACGTTCTACGACGTCATCTTCGACCCCGAGATCAAAGGCCGCATGTACGCCGCCTGCAGCAACCGGCACGACATCCCGCACTGGACAGCCGTCGGCGCGAGCGACCCGAAGAAGCCGAGCCCGCACAACGTCGGCGGGGTCTGCGTCACGGACGACCACGCCGTCACCTGGAAGCCGCTCGCCGGCGGCCTGCCGAAGAAGCCCGCCACGAGCGTCTGCCTCGACCCGACGAGCCCCAAGGAGGGGCGGACGCTGTACGTCGCGGTCTTCGAGGAGGGCGTGTTCAAGTCCTCGGACGGCGGCGCCAACTGGGTCAAGAAGTCGGAGGGCCTGGGCAACCCGGGCAACATGCACGTCTACCGCATCCGACGGCATCCCAAGAGCGGGAGCCTCTACTGCCTCATCACCGGCTGCCGCGAAGGGCAGCGCGATTTCAAGGTCCCTGGCGGCATCTGGAAATCCACCGACAAGGCTGAGACCTGGAGCGACATCACGGCCGCGATCGCCCTTGTCTGGCCCACGAACTTTGCGGTTGATCCCGCGGACGAGAACACGATCTACCTCACCGCCGCCACCGCCCCGGGCAAAGCGCAGGGCGGCGTCTACAAGACAACCGACGGCGGCAAGACGTGGAACCACACCGTCAAGGATGCCGATTTCGCCAAGACCGGCGGATCGAGCTTCGAACATGTCATGTCCGTGACCATCCATCCGGACGACCGGAACCTGGTGTACGTCGGCAGCAACGCGCACGGCCTCTGGTTCAGCCGCGACGCCGGCGCGACCTGGAATCAGTACGCGGCCTTCCCCTTCAAGAACGTCCAGAGCATCACCGTGCATCCGGATGACCACACGAGGCTGTACCTGACGACCTTCGGCGGCGGCGTGTGGGTGGGGCCGCACTTGCCGCCGGCACAACCGTAAGTGGAGTGCTTCAAGGACGCGGCTCAACAGTCCGCCAAAGCGGCCGCTCGCCGCCACCCCCGCCGGTGACACGGGGTGAGAAGCGCCTTCTTCCCGCCATGCACGGCGCAGAACCGGCGGGCATAC
>JAPLOD010000053.1 GCA_026692735.1 Planctomycetota bacterium
CATGGCCTCGCCCAAGGCGGCTCATTGCATCGCCGACGAATTGAAGGCTCCCGGCAATGACATGCTCGTCAAGAAGCGGCCATGCAACCCGAAGTGCCGTTGTGTATTCCCGAAGGCATTGTTCGTTTTGTCCTGTCTGCAGCAACACGTTCCCAAGCATGAAACAAGAATAGGCCAGCCAGGAATCCAGCCTGTAGGCCTGCGCCAGTTCTTTCATGTCTCGGGCGCAACGGAGGCCTTCGTCGAACTTCCGGCGCTCGTAATATGCAGCAGCCAAACATCCGAGCGCTTTCGCGATCAGATCGGGTGAATTTAGCTGTTTGCCCATCTCGAGCATTTGGTTGTATTCGGAAATAGCCGCCTCGAAATCGGCTTTGCGCTTGGTCAGTCTATCGCGACGTCCCTCGAGTTGGAGCAGTAACTCCGTCACAGGCGCCAGGTCCGACGGACCGCGCGAGGCATGAGCGCGCTTGAAGTCCTCCAGCAACGCAATGGACCTCGCGACGTCGCTGCTGTCGGCGGTCAACGCCGGCCGCGCGGCATCAACCGTGCTGCCACGCACCTCGTGAAACTCCCGTTCCCGCCACTGCCAGGCTCCGTAGCCGCCGCCTGCCAGCAGTCCCAGCATGAGTAGCGCGACAAGCGCCGTGAGGGTCCGCGACCGCGCTGCTGGCTGCACTGCCGCCGCCGGCGGAAGCGGCGTCGCGATGCGCTCGGCCCCGGCAACTGCGGAAGGGTGCACGGGAGGCGGGGAACTATCCGCAGCGACGGGCTTGCCGACTTCCGCGGCCCTCTGCAGCAGCGTCATCTGCTCGATCGCGTGCTGCTGCGTCACGTCCGCTTCGCCCAGTGCCGCGCGGCAGACCTTCAGCGCCTCCAGCAGCGCCGAGGCATCCACGTAGCGTCCCTGGGGCTCCTTGGCGAGGCACCGGTCAACCAGCGCGGCGGTGGCGGCGCTGACCCCTGGCAGAAGCTGCTGCAGCGGCGTGTGCGGCTGCTGCATCGTGTGCAGCAGGATCTGCATGCTCGACTCGCCCTGGAACGGCGCACGCCCGCCCAGCAGCGTGTACACGGTCGCTCCCAGCGCGAAGACGTCGGCGGGTTTGCCGGCCCTCTTCGCGGACATGCCCTGCTCCGGCGGCATGTACCCAGGCGTGCCCATGGCGGCGTCGGATTTGGTGACGGACTGGCCCAGCACGTCAACGTGCGCCAGACCGAGGTCCGCGAGCTTGGCCGCCGTATAGATCAACTCGCCGCTCTGGCTGGCCCGTGGTATCAGGATGTTGTCGGGCTTGATGTCGCGGTGGATGATGCCTTCCGCATGCGCGGCGGCCAGGCCCTCCGCAGCCGCGATGCAGATATCCAGCACGGTGGCCTCGTCAAGGCCGACCACGCCCGCCTTCCTGATCTCCTTCAAATGGCTGCCAGCAGAGATGCCGCGGACGAACTCCATGACGATGTAGAAGAGCCCGCTGTCCTGGTTCACGTCCAGGACGCCCACCAGATGCGGCGACTGAACTCTCGCCGCGATCTGGGCCTCTCGGTAAAAGCGATCAATAAGTTCGGGCTGTTGTTCGGCCAGATGGAACGGGAGTACCTTGACCGCGACCTCTTTGTGCAGTCGGGGGTGGAAGCCGAAGTACACCGCGCCCATGCCGCCCTGCCCGAGCTTCGCCAGAAGCGGCGTGCCGCCCAGCGTCGGGATGTCGCCGTCAGCGTGGGCAACGCGCGGTGCGGCGAGGAGCAGCTTGTCTGACGACAGATCCTGCCGCGCAACGGACAGGCTTGCCAGAGGCAGGCTGTCCGCGGTGCCGCCACGTCCCGAGATGCGCGCAGACGGCGGCAACGGAGAGCGCGGAATGCCATCAGCCGATTCCGGGACGGGACGAAGAGGCGTGGTGTCTGCAAGAGCGCCCGACGGTGGCCGCTGCGGCGACTGGGAGGGATCATTGCCCTGGTTTGCTGTACCCACTGTCTCCGAGCCCGCCTAGATGATGGTGATGTTACGCTGTATCGAGGAACATAGGTTAACCAGGAACCGTCGTATGAGCAATATGAATTCGCCTCGCCAATCGAGACCAGGATCCGTCGCACTCCACGCTCGCAGCACGATGAGTCTTGCTCTCATCGCGCTATCGGTGCCATGGTGGAGCAAGGAAACTGGTTGCCTCGTCGAACGTTGCTTTTCGTCGGAAGTCCGCCGGATCATAGGCGGCGTTCTTCGGATCTCGGGCGACCCATTGCGGATGGTGGCGGCCGAAGTAGCTGCCGTAGAACTGGTAGTTGGCATCCACCCAACGGCTTAGAACCATCAACTCCATTTCCGTGAGCATCTTGGAGTGGTCGTCCTTGGCGTTCTTTGGGTGCGCCGGATTGGTGAGCAGGGCGACCAGCGTGCTCGTGGGACACCCCAGGTGCCGGGGCGGCAGGTACGCGCCGTTGTAGTTGCCCCGGTCCCCCTGCAGAAAGGACGTGAACTCGGGGATGATTGGTCCGGCCAACTGCTTCTTGGCCAGTTCCTCGTAGGACGTGCTGTAGTATTCGGTGATCTCACCGGTCAGCCGCAGCCCTCCCGCAGGCTCTTTCGCGCCGTGGCACTTGACGCACCTGGCGTCGAAGATCGGCTGGATGTCGGTGGGGTAGTGAATGACCTGGCCGGCGCGGCCGTCTCCGCCGTTGGCCTTGAGATCGCACGGCTGCGGCTGCGGTACGCTCGGTGACCGCCTCAACGCGAGCCGCGTTACGGCGTTTCCCGCGGACGTGGTGGTGCTGGATTGCCCGTGGCAGCCCGTACAGGAACGCACCTCCCCAGGCGCGTAATTCACGTACGTCCTCTCCCGCTGGATTTCCCTGAAGTCCTTGTCCAGCGCCTGGAAGAAGATGTTGCGGCTAGCCGGCACCACAAAGTGGGCCGAACCGTCTTTCTCGACGGGCACCACTCCCCACTGGACGCGAGGCCACAGGGCAGCCTTCCAGCCGGCACTGCTCAGCGAAGGATCCCAGCGTCTACTGGTGGACCAGTAACGCGGCAACACCTCATTGATTCGCAGCCATTTGACCTGTCCCGGCTCCACCCCGTCCATGCCCTGGTAGACATTGGCCACGATGCAAAGGGCCTGATTGCTGGCGGCATATTGCGGATCTCGGAAGGATTGCACTTGCGGCGGGACAGGGCGTGCGACCAGCGGCAGGGGATGCCAGCAGGAGAGTTTGGCATCGGCGTGAACCGGACGATGGTGTCCCTCAGTATCAATGAGGTACAAGGCATAGGCGTTGGCAATGTCCTTGTAATGATCGGAGGGATTGACCTTGTAAGAGACCAGGAACTTCCGGTCGCTGACAGGATAAGGATGCGTGTACAGGTGCCCCTTCCGGCCGTCTCCATCATGCACGTACTTGCCTTCTTTGGTCAGGAATTCCCACCCCGGCTCCGACCTGCGCGCGACGAACACATCTGGAGTAATGTTAATGACCGGATAGCGGCAATCGCCTTTGACGAAGCCCGCTTCATTCGGATCCGGACCGCGCTCCCGCATCCCCATCCCGAAGTCCACCAGCAGGATTGCTCCCAGACAACCTCCTTGTGGATAGTGGCACGTGCCCGCGCACACAAAGCGATGATTGCTGCCGGGAAGGGGTTGAGGGTACATATAGATGGTCGTGTCGTCGTCGGCCAGGCCATAGAGTTCCTGGGGCCTGAACCCGTCGGGATTCATCGCCCAGACGGTCTTGGCGACCCGAGCGCCCTTGTCAACATACTCCCAGCGGTGATACATGACCCGGCCGTCATCGAGAACCAGCGGGCAGAATTCGCTGACCGGGCTCTGCGTAAGCTGCTCGACATGGCTGCCGTCGGCATCCATCCGGTGAAGACAAGGAGCCACAAGATGGGCCGACCCGCCGCACAGAACGGTGTGTTCGCAACGGGTCGAGGAGAAGATGATCTTGCCATCCTGCAGATAACTGGGGTGGATGTCATCGGTGTGCCAGCCCCTTGACCACCGCGCCACCTTGTCCTTCTCGTCCGGCGGCGGAGACGATACCTGCCGCAAGCCCGTGCCGTCGGTATTCACTTCCCAGATGCGGAATCCGGAGCCGGGATCCTGGCGGAAATCGAAAACGACTTTCTTGGCATCGAACGACAGGCTGATTTTGCCGATGAAGCCCTTGCCGCCGGGCAGGTCGGCGGCTCTTGCAACAGCGCGCTCCGATCGCGTGCGGAGGTTGTAGATATAGATGCCGTTGTCCGGAAGGAACCGGTCGGGGTTAGTGCCGTTGTTGATGTCCGTGTAGTAGTGATCCGAGGAGTAAGGCTTGCGTTTGACAAAAACGATCTCTTCGAAGCCCAACTCATCCGGACCGACGGGCGTCTGGGTCGCAGCCGGGTCGCTCGCGGGCCCTGCGGCCACTTCAGCCGTGTCGGCGGCTCCAGCCGTTCCCTGGGCGTTTCCAACAATCGCGATTGTCAGCAAACCGAGCAGGGCGGAAGCCAGGGACGGAATCCTTGCCGCGTTGCGCATAAGCCGGGACTTCCTGGGTGAGTCGTCCCGAGCCGCTTCGGCGACTCGATCTCGTGGGATTGTAGGCATCGCTATTCTACACGCAAGGCATTCCTGCCACCTGGATGGTGCTCGGCGTTGCAGAAATGCTTTGCATGGGGATTAGCGATGCCCATAATAGCCCGAAAACACGCCGCTGGAGCAGCTCGGCGCTGCTCGTCCAGGAGATCCCAGCTCATGAGAACAGCCATTGTGCGATTCAGCCTTGTGGCTACAGCGCTGGCGTACGCCGCCCCGTTAGCGCGTGCTGGGGAGGGCCCTGTGAGAACCTTTGATTGGCCTGCGTTGAACCGGCGCGCTGTCGAGGAGTACCTGGCGCCCGTGCGTCCGGGCGTGCCGGGAAAGTCGCCTTTCTGGAATGTTGCCGCCAGGCAATTCACCTATGTGCCCGCATTCGACATTGAAGAAGCGCCGGGCGCGGCGCGCTACCGGATTCAGGCCACGGACCTGACGACGGGCAAAGTCTACAGCGCGACTCAGGAGAAGCCGTGGGCGCCGGTGGTGGAGCTCTGGCGCAGCTTGCCTGCAGCCGCTGTGCGCCTGGAAGCCTTTGCCTTGGACGACAAAGACAATGTGCTCAAACAGGTGACGATCGGCAGCGTCCAGTCTCGGGAGTTCTGCCGCCGCCCGGGATTTCAGGGGCCCTATATCCCGCCGGTCAAGGACTACCGCGAGTGTGCGTTGCTCTCGCTGAAGCGTGTCCTGGATTTCTGCAAAGCCAGCAAACTGCTCCAGACCGGGAAAGCCGACCCGCGCGCGTACGGCTATTTCTGCTATCCGACGAAAATGCTGGCCGCGCTCACGATGGGTTTGTGCCGGTACGCGGCGGCAGCACCGGCAGAGCGCGAGGAAGCCGTGCGCATGGCACGCGCGACAGCGGACATCCTGATTCAGATCGCCGCGCCGGAGGGCGGAGCGCTCGCCTATCTGCCACCGACGTATCAAGGCGACGCCTATGCGGCCAAAGGGCAGAATCAGGTCATCCAGATGACCGAGCCCGTTGGGGCCATGAACGCTTACCTGGACCTTTACGAAGTGACCAAAGATGCCAAGTATCGTGATGCGGCGTTCAGGATCGCGGATACGTACAGCCGGCTTCAACTGGCGGATGGTTCATGGTTCCTGAAGTACAACTCGCAGACCGGCAAGCCGGCGACCTCAAACAAGGTGATCCCGGAGTCGTTCCTCTCGTTAAGTCATCGCCTGGAAGCACTCGGTTTCGCGCAGGCAAAGACAATGCGTGAGAAAGTGCTGCCGTGGCTCATGGCGGAGGTCGTCACACCGTTCAATTGGGAAGGGCAATTCGAAGACGTCGGCCCCAGCCAGCACTACCGCAACCTGAGCAACTACCAGGCGGTCTTCGTTGCCCGCTATCTCCTGGACCAGCGCGCCGGCCACCCCGAATACCAGAGCCTGGCCGAGTCTATGATCCGGTTTGGCGAGGATCAGTTCGTGCTGTGGGGGCGCTGCAGCGTGCCTGAGCAGAAAGCAAAAACGTTCAAACCGAGCGTTATGACCGGCTGGCTGCTGCCTTGCGCCCAGGAGCAGTACGGCTGGATGCAGGGCATCAACGCGAGCGCGGCTGTGTTCATTTTCGGCTGGCTCTCCATGTATAGGGTCACGGGCGACGAACTGTGGCTCGCGAAGGCTTGCGCTCTGGGCGACGTGATGACTCACACACAGCGGCCTGACGGTCAGTTGCCCACCTACTGGAGCGTTAATGGAGAGCTCAAGGACGATAACTGGCTCAACTGCGAAGTCTGGGCGGCACTGGCCATGCTGGAACTCGCCGACGCCCATGCAACCTGGGCCAGCGGGAACAAAGCCGTTCAGCCAAAGTAGGTTCGGTGAAGGCCACGGCAGCGCACTTTCCGCCGTTCCGCTCTGGGCTGGACCATCTCGTTGGTATCAGTTCCCAACTGACAACGGACAACTGACCAGTGACCAATAACAAAAGGCCCCTCGCACGTTTGTGCCAGGGGCCTTCAATGGTGCCAAGGCCCAGAGTCGAACTGGGGACACCCACATTTCCAGTATGGTGCTCTACCGTTTGACGCGGGCGTTGCCCTGCCAGATGCTCCACACCTGCTCTTCGTCAGCCGGCTGGGCATAGTCCGTCAACAGCGTGGTCGCCAGCGCCCCGCTGGCCCAGCCGAACTGGATCCATTTCTGGGGCTCCCAGCCCTTCAGAATCGCGTAGAGCATGCCGCCGACAAAGCCGTCCCCGCCGCCGATGCGGTCCAGCACGCCGATCTCCCGGGGCTCCACGACATGCCACTCATCGCCCGCTGCCAGGATCGCGCCCCACAGGTGCTGATTGGTGCTGATGACCTCGCGCAGCGTCGTGGCAAATGCCGACGCATTCGGGAAGGCTTTCTGTGCGCGCCCTATCATGCCCTTGAACCCCTCGATCCTGGCGGCGACCCCTTTACCGCCCGCTTCCGGCCCTTCAATCCCCAGGCACAACTGGAAGTCCTCCTCGTTCCCCACCAGGATGTCGGAGACGCTGGCGATCTCGGCGAAAACGCCGCGCAGTTCCTTCTCGCGCTTCTTCCAGAAGGAGGCGCGGTAGTTGAGGTCGAAGCAGATGCGGGTCGCGTGTTTCTTCGCGGCCCGGGCCAGTTCCAGGCAGAAGGTCCCCGTATCTGGCGACAGCGCGCCTACGAGCCCCGACAGGTGGACGATCTGTACGCCCTCCTCACCGAAGATCCGGCCCAGGTCGAAGTCCTTCACGTTCAGCGTCCGCCCGACCTCACCCGCCCGGTCGTTCCACACACGGGGCCCACGGGATCCGCATCCGCTGTCCGCGATGTTGATCTGGTGCCGGTAGCCCCACGGCCCTCCCTGCTCGACTTCCTTGCCCTCGCAGGTCATGTGCCGGCTGGCGAGGTTGTCCTTGATGATCTGGGCGATCGGGCTGTCCTTGACGAAGGTTGTAAGGATCTTGACCGGCAGTCCGAGGTACGACGCCACGCTCGCCACATTGGACTCGGCGCTTGTGGCCTGCATGACGAACGTGTTGCTGCAATGAACGGGCTGGCCGTTGGCCGGCGCGATCCGGACGCCCATGCTCGTCGGCACCACCAGCGCGTACTTGAAGTTCTTCCTCAACTCGATCTTCATCGCGACTCCTTCCAGTGTAGGTTGCACTTGCGGAAGTCTGCCAAGGCCCAGCCCTCCAGTCAAAACAACTTCGCACGCATGAGTCTCTCCTTCCCTGGCATTCCAGCATACGGCTGTTTACACCGCGGGCGCGGAGCAGCAGTGCTATGCGCAGGATGAGGACGAGGTCCAGGTCAACCACGAAGATCACGAAGAACGCAACGATAAAGGCCATGATGAACAATCTCCTTTGTGTTCTTCGTGTGCTTCGTGGTTCTTTCCTTCGGCAGTCCTGCTCTGAACTCCCTGCACACAGCGCGCTACTTTCCGTCGAGTTTCCTCCAGCCGGCTTCGGGAATCGCGAGGCGGAAGCCGATGTAGATGTAGCCGGGGTAGCCCTGGCTGTTGAACTCGCGATCGGCGCAGCGCTGGCTGTAGCCGTAGTAGCCCCACGAACCGCCGCGGAGCACACGGCTGTGGTTCTCGCGCGTCTCCAGCGGATTGTTCTGCTCGTCGCCCTTGTAGTACTGGTACCAGTCGCTGCACCATTCGGCGACGTTGCCGGCCAGGTCCATCACGCCGTCGCGGCTGGCGCCCGCCGGGTATGAACCGACTGGCGTCGTCCCCGCACCGGTTGACGCGCGCAGCGCCAGCGGGACATCAACTGCGGCCGCGCCGTCGAAGTTGCCGTGGAACATTGGCCTGGGCGAATCGCTGCCCCACGGGTAAGCGCGGCCTTCGCCGCGGCCCGTGGCTACGTATTCCCATTCGGCTTCGGTCGGCAGGCGGAAGCCATCGGCCTGGAGATCAACGAGCCACGCGCCTTTCTCTTCGCGATAGACGGGCTTCAGCTTGCTCTGCTCGGAAAGCCCGTTGCAGTACTTCGCGGCGTCGAGCCATGAGATATAGATCACCGGGTCGCTGTCGCGCCAGGAATAGCCGTCGCGCCACGCGCGGTGCTTCGGGTCGAAGCGCTCGAACTCCGCGTTCGTCACTTCGAACTTCCCCATCGCGAACGGCGAGAGCGTGACCTTGTGCGCAGGCTTCTCGTCGGCGTTGCCGGTGTCCGCGCCCATACTGAAAGAGCCGCCCGGGATCGCGATCATCTCGGGCAATGCTTTACGCGCGGCGAGCGCCGGCTGGAAGGGTTCGACCGGGACGAGTTCGATGGCGTCAATCAGAGCCTGGCCGACATCGTCCCATTCCTTCTTCTTGTCCGCGCCCTGCTGCCATTCCAGTTTCAGGAAGGTGGTCTTGTCGTAGAGCGTGAACAGGAACGACGCAGTGGCGAAGCGGCCCTCACTCGTCGGCGGCAGGAAGACGGGAATCGTGTACGGCTCGGCATTCTGTTCCTTGTCGTACGCCGTCCCGTCCGCGACCAGCGTCAGCCGCGCGTCTTCCGCGGCGGCATTGGAGTAGATGACGCGGACGTTGTACATCGCCGTCTTGAGTCCCTGCACTGGCAGCGTGAAGCCGCTGCCGGGTGACGCTGTGGTCGCGACGGCTTTGCGGCCGTCGCGTTCCACGATGGTGGCGCCGCCGTCGAGCTTGCCGGCTTCGGCTTCGAACCGTTGCGGCGCTCCGACCACGGCGCCGCCCGCCCAGATGCGGTTGTGCAGGTGATGGCCGAAGTTCGGGCTGTTCTCGGGAGTGGCCGCGCCAACGATCCTCTTCCGCCCGACGACATCCAGCAGCGTCTTGCCGCCGCGGGCGAGGCGGAACGCGGGAACGCCCGGCCTTTGCGGCACTTCAGCGTGACCGATCCCTGCCGGCAGGCTGAAGGTCTTGTCGTTGCCGGCGAGACTCACCGTCAGCTCCGCCGGCGCGGTCAGGAACGCCGTGACGTAGACGGCGTCACGCACGTCGTCGTGAATCTGATCGAACGGCCACTTACCCATGGTCACGTCCACCCACTGGTTCTGCTTGGCATCCCAGGCCTTGCCGTTCCAGCGCGAACGGTTGCGGTATGCGAAGTAGATGCGGTCCTGCGTGATCGCGGGCGGCGCGCCGGTCTTGAACCACTGCGCGTAGTACGAGGTGACGTCCAGGAAGGAGCCGTCGCGGTTGTAGGCCGGCTTGTCCCACTGGCGCTGCCATTTGTAGTGGTTGAGATTGGTGTCCTCGTTGTAGTCGTTCCAGGTGACGATCTCGACCCAGTCCGCGCCGTCGCGGATCAGACTCTCCCACACGGCGCCGTAGCCGCGCATGCCCTGCATGTCGCGGATGTTCGCGCTGGCGTAGTTCGGAGCCACGCCGGCGAGGTAGATCTTGTCGAGCCATTGCGTGGCGCGCCGTGCGTTGGAGTTGTGCCGCATCATCCCTTCCACCGAATCGTCGCAGACGAAGCGGAACAGCCCGTCGAGATGTGGCCTATCGCGGAAGATGCGCAGCGTGGATTCGAAGCTGAGGTTCATCTCGAACCGGCCTGTATCCACGAACGGGACATACAGGAAGTCGAAACCGTCCTTCTTCAATTGAGCGACGAACTCCGCGCCAAAGTCCATGAGGTAGGAGGAGATCACGGCGCGGTCGCGGTAGCGGAACAGGTTGGGGTGGCTGTAGAAGCGCTTGACGACATCGGCGATCTGAATGTGCATGGGCTGGACGCTGTATTCGGGCGTCAGGAGCAGCTTGAAGCCCGAGTTGAGCTGTTTGGCGGCCTCGAACATCCGCTCCGCTGAGCGCGTGTAGTTCCCGGGCTCGAACTTGCCGTCTTTCACGCCGCCCCAGCCGCCGAAGTCCAAGGCGAAGCCATCAAGACCATGGCGCTGCGCCAGCTCGATCTCCGCCTTGCAGAACTCGACGGAGTTGGTGAAGCAGAGCATGTAGTGGGCGAAGACCAGATGCTGTTTCGGCGCGGGCGGAGCCGTCGGTTCAGCCGACTGCGCCGCGATGCAGAGGAACAGCGCCGCTAAAGCCAGGCTCGAACGTGGACAAGAGTTCATCACCGACTCCCTTCTGCGTGTCATTTCAGGCTCGGCGGCGGCGACGTTGTGGGCTCGGAGGCAGCGCACGACAGCACGACGCATGTCCAGACGATTGCCAGTCGAAGGTTTCGCATCGCATCTCATCCCTTCGGTCCCTGAGTACACCGACAAAGTTACCATTCTGCACGCCGGTTATGGGTGGCGCAACAGACTCCTCCGGAACCGGTGACGTGTCGTTGACCGAAGGCCGGCCAGCGGCCAGAATGCCGCGCAAAGCAGCGTCTATGCAGTCAGCGTGAGGCGATCATGGCCAACGGCTCGACGCATATCTGGCCGCAGTACGGGCCGCCCATTGCCGCGGAGCGCTCACCGATGACACAGGAGACAGCACGGCGGGGTGCCTGGTTCGCTTCCGCCGCGGTTCTGCTGCTGGTTGCCGCGTGTCTGCCCGCGCAGGAGTCGCCCGCCGACGTGACGGAGCGGCTCGCCGCGGAGATCACTGCCGCGCTGAAGAACGGCGAGGAGTTGAAGGTCTGGGTCAACGCGCCCGGCGCTCAGTCGCGCGTGCAGGTGAAGGACGCGGACAGCAAAGCCCTGCGGGTGCTCATTCAGGGCAACCCCTTCCCGCTGGCCTGGAGCAGGATGAAGCCGCAGGAGATCGCCGGCATCGCCCGCGACATCGCCGGGGGCAATGCCGCGCGCCTGTTCCTGGCCGGCGAACTGGCGCTCAAGCTGAACCTGAAGAGTGAGGCCAGCGACCTGTTCACGAAAGCGGCGCAGGCCGATCCGGCGCTGGCCGCGAGGATCCCGCGCGAGGTCCTGTTGCCCCTGGCGACGGCCGGGGGCAACGCCGACAGCGGGGGTGCTGCTGCCGAGCAGACCGGGAAGGCAGCCGCGCCGCTGCCAAGCGGCGGGAAACAGATTACCGTCGCGCCCGAAGAGGACACCGCCACGCCGCTCCGCCTGCCCGATGCCGGATTGCAGACGCGGATGTGGAGCGCGCCGAGGGACAATCACGTCATGCGCGCGAACATCCTCTACGCACGCTTCACCTGGAAGGATTGGGGCCTTGACGGCAAGGGCCAGGTGCAGCACTTCAAGGGCTGGATGGCCAAGAAGCGCTACGTTGCCTTCCGCATGTACTGCAATACGCCTGCGGACCTGCCCGACCCGGGTCTGCCGACTGCGACCGCGGGCGGGACGAGCGTGCCGAGATACTGGGACCCGAAATTCGTCGAAGCCCATAAGCGCTTCCTCAAGGCGCTCGGCCAGGAGATGGGTAACAACCCATACCTGGCGTACGTTGACATCGGCGGCGTGGGGAACACCGGCGGCGAGTGGCTCACGTACCCGGACGACCGCTGGGGCGACAAGCCTGTCTTCCGCGACCTCGGGTACACGCCGGAGGCCAAGGAGAAACTCGTCTGGGAACTGTGCGCGGCCTATCGGGAAGCCTTCCCGCATGTGCGGCTGTACCTGGCCGGCGCAGGGGTCAGTTTTGTGAAGGATCGCGCGGCGCTGTTTGCCTACATGAAGCAGCACAACATCGGCGTGCGCAGCGACGGCCTGTGCTGGAAGTCCGTCGGCGAAAGTGACGAGTGGAGCGTGCGCAAGAGCGGGACACACAAGATCTGGCAGGACGTCCCATTTCAGTGGGAGGGCAGCTACTCGACGATGGAGTGGGAGAAGGAAGGCTGGAACACCGACAAGACGATGGAGAAGGCGCTCGAATTCGGCCCCATCTCGTTCTGCTACGCCGACAGCGACAAGGACGCGGTGCGTTTTGAGGGCCTCGCCGACAAGGTGCGGATCCTGGACCGGACCGCGCTGAAGCTGGGCTATCGCATTGCCGTCACAAGCGCGAGCTACTATGACACCGTGCGTTCCGGTGCCAGCTTTGCAGTGCAGATGACCGTGGCGAACCGCGGCGTCTCACGCGTCTACGCCGACCGCGAGCTTGAGGTCGCGATTGTGGACGCACAGGGACGCACCTTGGGTGCGGCGAGAGCCAGGCCAGTCCCAGGCACGAACGAATGGCTGCCGGGCAAGGAGGTCCAGGCTACGCTGCAGGTCAGGTTGCCGGGCGGCTTGCCCACCGGCGAGTGGCAGCTTGCCATCGGCATGCTCGACGAAGACCCTCGCCGCCCCAACCAGCGCCTCGAGATGGCGCTGAAGAAGCACACCGAGCTGAACCAATACATTCTGGGCCCGCTGCGCGTGCGCTGAAGCCCTCCGCAAGATGCCGGTGCCACGAACGGGACGGTCGTGGCTGTCACGCGCCGACTGCTGGAATCGTGTCCTGCAATTTGGCGAATTGCAGTACGGTGGCCGTGCGACTACAGCGCAGCTTTGCGCATGGTGGGGCGGTTGGCAGGCACGAACAGCGGCTTCTCGATGCTGCCCGGCCCCCGGCCGGTCAGCGCCGACCACGCTGTGCGGACGAGTCCGCCGAACGAGCCAAAGGTGTATTCCATCGAAGACGCCTCATACCCACAGTGGGCAAGACAGTTCTGGCATTGCTCATTGCCTGAGCGGCGGCCGTAGCGGTCCCAGTCGGTTTCCTCTATCAACTCTTTGAAGGTCTTGACGTAGCCGTCCTGCAGGAGGTGGCAGGGGCGCTGCCAGCCGAAGACATTGTAGGTCGCGTTGCCCCACGGGGTACATTCGAAGTCAATGCAGCCTTTGAGGAAGGCGATGAAGAGCGGCGAGTGGTTGAAGTGCCAGGTTCTCCTGGGCTGATCGAGCAGTTTCCGGAAGAGCTCAGTGCTCCGTCGGCGCGTGAGGAAGTGCCCCTGGGCCGCCTTCTGGTAGCTGTAGCCCGGCGAGATCATCATGCCCGAAACGCCCAACGCCATCACTTCGTCGAAGAACCTGCGGTACCTCTCCGGTTCCGCGTCATCGAAGAACGTCGTATTGGTCGTCACACAGAAGCCCATGGAAACGGCTTTGCGGATCGCGCGCACGGCCTTCGCGTGCGTCCCCGCGCAGCCGACCGCGGCGTCGTGTTCCTCCTGCAGACCGTCCAGGTGGATCGCGAAGCTCAGGAACCTGGACGGCTTGACGAGGCCCTTGTCGAGCCACTCCTCCAACAGGATGGCGTTGGTGCAGAGATAGACGCACCTCCTCATCGCGACCAGACCATTGACAGTCTCGTGAATCTGCGGATGCAGCAAGGGTTCGCCGCCCGCGACGCACACCACCGGCGCGCCGCACTCGCGGGCCGCGGCGAAGCACTGCTCAGGGGTGAGCTGTCGGCCGAGGATATCGGTGGAGTAGTCAATCTTGCCGCAACCGGCGCAGCTCAGGTTGCAGCGGAAGAGCGGCTCCAACATCAGCACGAGCGGATAGCGTTTCTTGCGGCGGAGCTTCTGCCGTGTAACGTAAAGAGCGACGGTCCACAGAGGGGTCAACTGCTTGCGCATTGGTCCGATGGTACCTCTTGCGAACGGCGTTGCCACGTGCTCAGGAAGACCGCCACGATGTACGCCGGTTGAGACGTGCTTCCTCCATCTCCGCCAGCCTGAGCCCCCCGATCATAACCGCAAAAGCGCCTAACGCAAAGCGACACAGACCCGGCGGCGGCTCACGCAGAGACAGACGCTTGCCGCGCCTGGGGGCTTCACGCAACCGCTCTCAGCCGGCGCGTGACGGCCACGAACGGGACGTTCGTGGTACCACGGGCGTCTCGCCCGTGCGCGCTCTGGTAGCGTCCTCTCAGTTGCCGTGTTCCACCAGGCTGCCGGCCTTGCCCGATTCGAGAGCGTACAGATGCCGTTGCGACGCAATGTAAAGGACACCATTGGCGACGGCAGGCGAGGCAACGATATCCGCGGTGCCCAGGTTCGTGGACAGCAGTGTGCCTTCCCTGCCGTGGGCGAAGACGAGGAGTCCGCGGTTGTGCGTGCCGATATACACCTTGCCGTCGGCCAGCAGCGGAGAACTCCAGACTGGCGCGGTCTCGTACTTCCAGTAGAGCTTGCCGGTGTCGGCGTCCAGGCAGTAGATGGCGCCGCCGGCATCAGCCGTGTACAGCAGCCCGTCACCGATCGCTACGGTGGAGGCAGTGGATTGCATGTCATCGAACGACCAGATTCTGCCGGTGGCGGTAATGTCGCCAGTCTGTGTCGCATCTATACACACCAACCGGCCCGGCCCCGTGGCGGGACCGCTATTCGCCAGATCGTTGCCGATCGAAGTGTAAATGCGGTTATTGTAGAACACCGGCGTGGCGATGGTCTCAGCCCTGTAGAGCCGATCCGGCCTGAAGCGTGAGCCATAGCTCGCCGCGGCCAGGCAATCGAACTTCCATACCAGTTTGAGTGCTCCGGGCTTGCCGTCTGGGCCGGGGCTACACTCGGGATCGAACGCGTAGCACACTCCGTTCCCGGCGCCATAGAAGAGCAGCTCCTTGCCGTTGACCGTGCCCAGTGTCGGCGATGCATGCGCCCCGTGGAACGTCTGCTCGAAGATGCCTTCCCTGTCCCTGGCCAGAAGCTTTCCGGTATTCTTATCCAGCACGATCAGACTGGGGGAGTCGTAGGCCGTCTTCTGGTACTTCTTTTTCCATTCCCGAATCCGCTCGGCGGAACCATCGTCCGCGTATTCGCTGAGCGTCGAGCACGTCGCCACATACAGGCGGTCTCCTCGGACCACAATCGCGGCATTGACGGCGTTGAAGGGCCAGCAGTTGACCTTGCGGAGCAGGTCGAACCTCCAGAGGATGTCGGCATCCATGGACGAAAGCGTCGCGGGGACACCGGGAGTACATTCGAGGATCCGCGTACCATCGGGGGCGATCTCGGACGTGACCCGCTTCTGCTCGCTCGCAAAGTACCGGGCCTCGTCCACGAACGGACCCTGATTGCCGCCGGCCATGCCGCTGGCGCTCAGACAGAGCACGTCGCCCAAGTGCCCCAGCAGATACACTCGGTCTCCTTCGACCGTGGGCGTGGCGCATATGCCGTAGGAGTGCCGGTTGTAGAGCAGCGACGGATACGGCGACACCATCCGCCACAGGAGCTGTCCGTCGGACTCCCGAAAACACCACAAGACCCCGACGCCGCGCGGTCCCTGGCCACCGAGGAACACCTTGCCACCACATACGACGGGGCTTCCCAAGATATGAGCGACGCCCAGTGGGACGACCCACTTGACGTTCGTCAGGCCGGAGGTCCTTTGGCTCGTGACCGCATCGCATCTGTCAGGCAGGCCCTTCTCGTCGCTGACCATGTTGCGGTCGGCCCTGCCGCACCACTGAGGCCAGTCTCCGGCACGGACCGCGACCGCGTTCGAGTGCTGTGGCGCGGCAGCCGCGTTCACCTGTTGGGCAACCGGGGCGACGTGTCTCGGCTGAACGCTGACGGCCACGGCAACACCACTGACCAGTGCCGCAGCAGTGGCAATCAAGGCGTAGCGGCAGTGGGCGCATACGCCGATGAGCCCCTCTATCGTGACCAGCGCAATACCTGCAAGCAGTATCTCGCTGTTCAGGCGTCCGAGAACGCCGCAGAGCGCGTGGCCCGTGATTTCCGGAGTCGCCATCACCGGGTCTGCGATCCCCCGCACAAACAACAGGAGTAGACCTGTGAGCACCAGCCGTCTGCCGACGGTTGTCATCCTGCTGCCGGTGGCGTTGAACGATAGCGCTTGCAGCAGTGTCAGGAGGCACCCCACTACGACCAACGCGGCCACGGTGAGATCTAGGATCACGGCCCACGGGCGCCCGGCGGCACCGCTAAGACGCTGTACGGCGTCGCCGCCGACGGAAATGGCCATACCCATGACGACCAGCGAGGCCAGGCACTGAAACACACGGCCGGAAACACTCGCGCCGCCCCGAATTCGGACGCCGGTCACAACGACGAAGAAGGCCAGCGCAGCCACTGCCGTCACCTGCAACCACTCGTGCCGTGTCACGACGGGCACGAACACCAGCCACGGAATGGGGCTGGCCTCAGTGGCAACGAGGTAGAGCGCCACGGCGGCGCCGGCCGCCAGAAGGTACACGACCGCCAGTCGCAGCCCCCGGACCGAGACGCCCGCGCCGAGCACAACCAGCCCTGCCAACCAGGCGCCGATCAGCGTCACACTGGCAGCGACCGGCCAGCGATCGAAAAGGCGCCACGACCAGACCGGACGCCCGCCTGAGACGCCCCAAGGGAAGACAAGGGTCAGGAGCAGCAAGGTGCCCCAGAGCATGCCGACCCAACGACTTGCTGCCTCCTGGGCGACCTGGGGCGATATCCTGATCGGCGCCTTGCAGTGAGGACACACCGTTTCCCGAACGGTGGCGCTCCCGTCGTGCATGATGGACTGCCCGCACTTGCACACAGTGGCGCTCATGGCCTGGGTTCCTCGGGACATCGCTACTTCCTATGGGCAGGGCGATTCGACACCCGACAGCATGGGTTAGCCCGCATTATTCACCGCGGAGACGCGGAGAGCACAGAGAACAGCAGGGAAGTACATGGGAAAGAGGCCTGTGTTCATCATTTCACTCTGCGTCCTCTGCGCCTCTGCGGTGAATAGTCCAGGTTAGTCATCGGGAAATGGGCACTCGTCACCTTGGGCACTGCCACATGTGCCTGCGAAAGCTGTCGCTGATCGCCGACATGCCTTCTGCGGGCATCAAGACTCTACACGAAGACGCGGACGGTGGAAGCGACCTTCAAGAGGAGGCTGTAGATTAGAGGGCTCCAATGATTGGGGCTGCATGAAAGCAGTCACACGCCCTGCTCGGCGCTGGCTCCATCGTGAGCGGCCACCCTTCTCTGAACGGCCTCCTGAGTCTGGGACGTGCCGGCATCGGCGCCTTTCCGGCAGAGAATGTCCTGGACTCTGCGGATCAGCGCAGCGACGCCTTCGCGTTTTCTTACCAGCGCGTCGGCTTTCCAGAGCTGGATCGAGGCCGGGGGTTGCTCCTCCCCCGTGATGTAGACATAGGGCATGCCAGGGCGTTGCGCGCGGATCATTTCGAGCAGATCGGCACCGTCAATGCCGGGCATATGGATGTCGGAAACCACCAGGGCGTAGCGGCATTCCACGCATCTGTGCAGGGCCTCCATGCCGTCGGTCACGGCATCAACTCCATATCCGGCGCCGCGCAGGGCCTCGCCGAGCAGCTCTGCAATGTAGGGATCGTCGTCAACGACCAGCAACCGCATCAAGTGTTGTACCCCTCCCATGCGATCGGTTATCACCTCGTTGCCGCAGTGGGCTCCGCGGCGAAGTCCAGCACCTCCCGCACCTTCCGGGCCAGCGTGCCGGAGGTGAACGGCTTCTGAAGATAATTGGTGTCGGAAGACAGGAGGCCGTTGCTGCTGACTGCGCCGTCGGTGTAGCCTGAGATGAACAGCACCTTGACGCCCGGGCACAAGCCGCTGGCCCGCTGGGCCATCTCGGGCCCATTCATCCTGGGCATTACCACGTCTGTGATGATCATGTCAATCTTCCCTTTGCGCCTCTTGCAGACCGACAGTGCTTCGATGCCGTTCCTGGCCAGGAGCACTTTGTACCCGTTGGATTCGAGCAGTTCATGCGCGAGGATACGCACCTCTTCTTCGTCCTCTACGAGCAGAATAGTCTCTGTGCCACGCGGCACGATCGTCTTGATCGCGTGTGAATCCCGTGCGGGCGTGGCCGCCGTTTCCGGGAGATAGATCTTGAATGTCGTGCCCTTGCCCACTTCGCTGTAGGCTGCGATATGTCCATCGCTCTGTTTGACGATGCCATACACCGTGGCCAGTCCCAGGCCCGTGCCCTGTCCCAGCTCCTTGGTGGTGAAGAACGGCTCGAAGATGCGCGCTTTGACATCGTCGTCCATGCCACATCCCGTGTCGCTGACCGCCAGCATCACGTAACGGCCGGGCTTGGCCTCGGCATGGGTCCGGCAATACGCTTCATCAAGCTCAGCGTTGGCCGTCTCAATGGTCAGTGTGCCATTCTTGGGCATGGCATCGCGGGCATTGACGACGAGGTTCATGAGGACCTGCTCGACCTGCCCGGGATCCGCCTGCGTGGGCCGCAAAGCGGGATAGAGGACCATCTTCATGGTGATGTCTTCCCGGATCAGCCGGAAGAGCATCTTGCTCATGTCAGTCACCACGGCGTTGAGATCGAGTACCTTGGGCTGCAGGGTCTGTCGCCGGCTGAAGGCCAGAAGCTGGCGGGTCAGGTTGGCCGCGCGCCCGCCGGTCTCGTGGATCAGCTTGAGTTGTGCCCGAAGCGGATCCTTCGCCTTCAGGCCGTCCATGGCAAGCTCGGCCCGGCCGTTAATGACAAACAGCATGTTGTTGAAGTCGTGAGCCACGCCACCTGCCAGGCGGCCGACCGCCTCCATTTTCTGTGCCTGACGGAACTGCAGCTCCAGCCGCTTGTGTTCGGTAAGGTCCGTGAACATGCCAAACGAGCCGGCAAAGCGCTTCTGTGTGTCGAACAAGGGCGTGGCGGAGACCAGCAGCGTGACGATGGCGCCATCCTTGCGGCGGAAGCGGCGTTCGTATTGGCTCGCCAACCCCTGCACGCGGCTCCGCATCTGCAGTGTGTGGTCGGGCAGTCCTTCCGGCGGTATGAAGTCCGTCATGGGGCGGCCAATCATCTCGGCCGGCGGATACCCAAGCAGGTCCGCCATGCGCTGGTTCACGTATGTCGTGCGGAACTGGGCATCTACGCTCAGGATGCCTTCCTGCGCCGTCTCCACAATCTGCCGGAAGCGCTCGTCAGTGGCGCGCAGCACCTCCTCCGCCCGCTTGAGAAGGCTGGTGTCCGCGAAAGACTCGAGCAGGCACTGGCGCCCGCCCAGGCCGAAGGGCACGACGGTCTTGACGATGGGAATGCGTGTGCCGTCGGCTTTGAGCAACACACGCTCCGAGTTGTCCACCGTCTGCTTCAAGTCTGTGATGGGGCACTTACCCTCCTCGGCCGGGCAGATGAACCGGTGGCAGACACTCCCGACGATCCGCTCCTTCGTTTCGCCGATCAGTTTCGCGGCCATCGGATTGACGTCCACAATGGTATGCGTATCGGGATCGATGATCACAATGCCAGCCTGCACCGTTTCCAGAATGGTCCGCAGTTTGCTCTCGCTCTCGCGCAGCACCTCCTCCGCGCGTTTGCGCTCGCGCCGCTCGACTGCATTGCGCAACTCCCGCTCCACGGCAGTCCCCAATCGCGCCAGCCGGTCTTTCATGACGTAGTCGTTCGCGCCGGCTTTCACGACCGCGACGGCCTTGTCTTCGCCGATGGCGCCGGAGACGATGATGAAAGGAATGTCCAGCCCGCGCTCCCGCAATAGCTCCAGCGCCCGCAACCCGTTGAACTTCGGCAGGCTGTAGTCGGCCAGGATGATTTCAAAGCCTTGATCGAGTTGGGCCAGGTACTCCGGCTCCGTCTGGACCCGCTTCCACTCCGGTTCGTAGCCGGCGCGGCGCAACTCGTGCAGCATCAACTCCGCGTCGGCCGCGCGATCCTCCAGGATCAGGACCTTGAGTTTCGTTGGCATCGGCTTACTCCCGCCGCCTATCGCTCATAGCGTTGGCGGCTGGTTCAACAGCATCCAGTAAACCCACCTGATGCACAACCTCGCAGAATTGCCCGAAGTTCATGGGCTTCACGATGTAGCTGTTGATCCCCAGCTTGTAGCTTTCGACGACGTCGCGCTCTTCGCGCGAGGAGGTCATGATCACCACGGGCAACATCCGCGTCCGCTCGTCACCGCGGATTTGGCGGAGCACCTCCAGGCCGTCCACCTTCGGCAGTTTCAAGTCGAGCAAGACCACCTTGGGCGGGCGGTTGATGCTGCGGCTTTCATACGCGCCCCGGCAGAAGAGGAAGTCGAGCGCCTCCACGCCGTCGCGGACGACGTGGATGCGGTTGGCGAGGTTATGTGTCTTCATCGTGTGCAGCGTCAACTCGATGTCGTTGGGATTGTCCTCAACCAGCAGGACTTCCACGTTTTGTGTCGTCACGTGCTTTCCCCTTTCAGCGTGAAACAGAACGTCGCGCCTTTGTCCAGCTCAGCTTCCGCCCACACGCGCCCGCCGTGGCGGTGGACGATCCGCTGCACGATGGCCAGTCCGATGCCAGTGCCCTCGTATTCCTCCGCCGGGTGCAGCCGTTGGAAGACGCCAAACAGTTTGTTGACATAGCACATATCGAAACCGACGCCGTTGTCTCGAACAAAGAACACGTTCGCGCCATCCTTGCGGCTGCAACCGACTTCGATGACCGCCGGGTCGCGTTTGCCGGTGAACTTCAGCGCGTTGGACAGCAGGTTGACGAACACCTGCTTCAACAAGCCGCGGTCGCCTTGGCATGCAGGCAGGTCGCCAACCGTGATATTCACGTTGCGTCCCGCCTGCTCGCCGCGCAGAAGCGCGAGCGCTTCTTCCACGAGTTCCTTTGGCGCAACGGTCTCGGCGGTCATCCCTTGCCGGCCCATCTTGGCAAGAGCGAGCAAGTCGTCCACCAGCTCACCCATCTGGGCAGTGTTGCTGCGGACCAGCCCGAGGTATCGCTGAGCTTCCGTTGGCAGTTGCGCGGAGTGTTCATCGAGCAGGATGCGCGAGAACTCGTCCACCGCCCGCAACGGCGCGCGCAGATCGTGCGACACGCTGTAGGAGAACGCCTCCAGTTCCATGTTGGCCGCTTCGAGTTGTGCCGTGCGGTCGCGCACGCGCTGTTCGAGTTCGGCGTTGAGTCTGCGGATTTCCTGCTCCGCCCGCTTGCGCTTGGTGATGTCGCGGACGTCGCATTGGATCACCTTGTGGTGGTCCACCAAATAGACGTTGCTGACGAACTCCACCTCGATCCGCCGCCCACCGGCGGTTTTCAGCAGCATGTCTTCGTAACGGACGTATCCCTTCTTCTGCAAATCCGTGAAGTGGACCTGATTGGCGAAGAGATCCTTGACGAATCCCAGTTCCCAGACCTTCTTTCCGAGGAAGTCCTCGTGCGAGAGACCCAACATCTCAATCAAGAACGGATTCACATCAACGACCATCCCGGTCTCGGCATCGAGGATCAAAATGCCGTCTTGGGCCGACTCGAATAGCCGGCGATAGCGGACCTCCGAAGCCCGCAGCGCCTCCGTTCGCCTCGACAGCTCTACTCTATCCTCCTTGATCGTCTTGATAAGCCGTTGGCTGTAATCCCTCATCCTCTCCAGCTCTTCAGGCGACTCCATCGTTGCGCGCATGGGCGCCTTGCTGCCTGCCAATGCGGCTTGAACCGCCTCGCTTAACGCGTTGAGGGAGGCAGGCTTCGCTAGAAAGGCGCTCACGCCAAGGTCGAGCGCGAGTTTCTTATCGCTTGCTGATACATAGGTGCTGGAGTGGATAATGAGGGGGATGGCCTTGAACCGGGCGTCCTTTCGTAGCTCGTAACACAGGCTGTAACCGTCCATGTTGGGCAACAGGATTTCCGAGATGATGACATCTATGCTCTTGCGGCCAAGCACTTCCAACGCTTCCACGCCATCGGCGGCTTCACATACGGCGTGGCCTTCCGCCTCGAGGGCGCGGCGCAGCAGCTTCAGGCTGGCCGGATTGTCATCAACGATCAACAGCGTGAAGCGGGACCGCTGCCGCAGGCTCGCGCTCTGCGGCTCGCTGCTTACAGGCACAGCCTGGCTCACTGACATAATGCTGTTCGACCTATCTCGCGTCTTGTCACTCCGCGTTCTGCGGCCTCGTTCTTTCGCGCTGCCTCATGGGCCTGGGCGCCGGCCTGCCGCCGCGTTGCGCTTGCGAAGCGCAATTCGGCAGAGCTCGCTCCAAGGTGGCGACCTTGGCCCGCAGCACTTCCATCTCTTTCCTGTGTTTCCCGTCGCGCACGCGGGAACTGAACTC
>JAPLOD010000054.1 GCA_026692735.1 Planctomycetota bacterium
GCCAGGAGGGCCCAGCCGCCGCAGGCACGATAGATGAAGTACAAGAGCACAGGATCGGCCACAGCCACCAGCAGGCCGAGGAGAAACAGCTTCTTCATGAACCGCATTGTCGGAGCTGCCGGCGATTATGCAACCTGCCGCGGCGTCAGCGCGATTTCAACGTCGCGCTACGGCTCGGCCTGTTCCACGTGTGGTGAGAGAGAGGATGCGTGGAAACTGCCGTTGTGGTAGACTGCATACGGAAAGCAAGGAGGGTTCCACCTATGCTCAAGGTCGGCGATATTGCTCCTGATTTCGCTCTGCAGACGCAGGACGACAAGGAGTGGAAGCTTTCGGCGCAGAAGGGCAAGACGGTCGTGTTGCTCTGGTACCCGCTCGATTGGAGTCCCACGTGCGAGAAGGAACACTGCACCATCAGTCTGGACAAGCTGCTCTACGGCCCTGACCGGGTTGTCGTGGGCATCAGCCGGGACAGCACGTGGAGCCATCGCGCGTTCAAAACCGAACGCAAGATCGGCCACGACCTGCTCGCAGACCCGATGCTGGAAGTCACGAAGACGTACGGCCTGCTCCACCCCAAGGTCCCGTTCATCAGCCAGCGCGCGACGGTGGTGGTTGACAAGAACGGCAGAGTGGCGTTCGTCCAGATCCAGGAAAAAACAGCGGAAGTGCGCGATATGAAGGCCGTGCTGGCCGCGTTGGCGGCGCTGGGTTGAGACGGCGCCGCGGCGACGCCGAGGACGCAGAGAAGAAACGAACGACGGAGGCATCGGGCGGAACGCCCGGGCTACGTGAGGGTGTGCGATGCCCAGACGCTTCAGCGTGCAGCAGTTCGCGAATGGCCTGACGGTGGTCATGGAGTTCATGCCGCAGACCGTCTCGACGGCCGTCGGCTTCATGGTCCGGACGGGGGCGCGCGATGAGCCCGCCAAGCTCGACGGCGTCTCGCATTTCCTCGAACACATGATGTTCAAAGGCACGGCGAAGCGCGGCTGGCTGGAGATCAACCGCGACTTCGACCAGATGGGCGCGCGCTACAACGCCTTCACCGGCTGGGAAGAGACGTGCTACTACGCCTGGGTCCTGAACGAGGAGGTGCCGCAGGCCCTGGAACTGCTCAGCGACATGCTCTCCCCGGCCCTGCCCGAGAACGAGTTCGCCACCGAGAAGAAGGTGATCCTCGAGGAGATCGCGCGCCACCTCGACATGCCCGAGCAGGTGGCGTTCGACGAGGCCATGAAGATAACGTTCGCCGGGCATCGCTTGAGCAGCAACGTGCTGGGAACGCCGCACACTGTCGGAAGGATGACACGCGAGCAGATGCGGGAGTACTTCAACCGGCGCTACGTGCCGGCCAACACCACGCTCTTCGCCTGCGGCAACATCAACGAGCAGGCCCTGCTGGCGCAGATCGAGGAACTGTGGGGCGCGCGCGGCGGGCCGCACGTGAACGGCAACGCGGACGCGCCTTCGTACCACGCCGGCCGCAGGATCGTCTTCCGCAGGAACGTGGCGCGGCAGCACCTGGTCGTGATGTGGCCCGCCGTGCCGGTCAGCAACCTGCGCAGCATCGCCGCCATGCTCCTCGGCAACATCCTCGGCGACGACAACAACTCGCGTCTGTTCTGGGCGTTGAAGCACACTGGCCTGTCCGAGGAAGCCGGCGGCGGCTACTGGGGTTTCTCGGACGCCGGCCTGATGGCGGTGTACGCCTCATGCGATCCGCAGAACGCGGGGAAAGTCGTGGCGATCCTGCGCGCCGAGCCGGCCAGGCTGAAGAGGGGCATCCGCAAGGAGGAACTGCAGCGCGCGAAGAACCGTGCGCGCACCTCGCTGGTGTTCCTGGCCGAGACGCCCTTCAACCGTTTCCGGCAGCTTATGCAGCAATGGACCATGCGCCGCGAACTGCTCACCGCCGAGGAGATGCTGGCCCGCATCAACGCGGTGACGCTCGACGGCCTGCACGACCTGCTGGGCGACTACCCGCTCGACACCGAAGGGACGACGGTGGGACTGGGGCCGCTCAGGCAACTGCGCCGCGCCACGTTGAGGGCGCGACGCAGAACACGTAAGGCGGCAGGCGGCAGGAAAAAGCCCGCGCGCGGGAAGTGACGGGTCTCGGTTCCGGGGAAGCGCACTCTTTCCGCGTATGGCCGCGTGGCTTCTTGCGCGGCGCCGCCGCTCAGTCAACGAAGAACTCGGAAACCCGGCATTGGAAGCCGGGGAGCAGTTTGCCGCCGGCGATCACGTCTTTTTCGTGGAGGACATACGGCTCGCCGCGCTTGGGGTACACGCGGACCGACAGCGTTCTGGGGTCCGCGACCCAGACCACGTCCACGCCAAAGCCGTGGTAATCGGAAACCTTCTTTTCGATTCCCGGCCATGTGTCGTCCACGCCCAGGACCTCAACGACAAGTTCGGGCGGCTGGCGCAGGAACCCGCGGCACTCCTTCCCCGCCGGCAGCCGCTTGTAGGAGATGAAGGCCGCGTCCGCTCCGCGCACGGTGTGGCGCTCTGTGCTTACGACCACACCGGCTTCGTTGGTCAGCGCGCGGCCGTGTTTTGAGCGCCTAGCATAGGTTTCGAGGATGAAGGCGACAGTCGCGGTTACGCGGCTGTGCTTGAAATGTCCAGGCGACATGGCAACGATTTCCCCGTCTACCAATTCGCACGGCCCCAGACCATGCGCCATGCGCTCGAATTCCTCAATCGTGACCAGGGCTGCGGTTCTCATAGCGTCTCGCTCAGCGTGCACTGTTGATAGTGTACCATGGTTCCGCCATTTGGCTACGTTCCGAGCGCAGCCTTCCGGCTATTGGCCCTTGGCGGTAGGTTCCTCGATAGTGATCGTGCCGTCTATCTCGATGATGAACGGGCCTTCTTTGGGCAGCTTGTAGTTGCCGTTATACTCGCGCTTGCCGTTGACGAACATCTGCAGGGCGCCGTCCTGAATGCTGACCACGAACTGGTTCTTCGAATTGGTCTCGGGCAAGGGAATGTCACGATACCCTATGCCGAGGTAACTGCTCGACCCACCCCCGCTGCCGGTGCTGCTGCCCCCCATGCCCAGGCCGCTGCCGTAGGAACTGCCATACCTGGACGCTGAGTACATCCTGGCGTTGCTGCCTTCAATCTTGTACCCGTAGCCTTTGATGTCCTTGGGCAGTATGGTTTCTTTGCGGGCGTTGCGCACCATGACCTTGACAAAGCCCGCATCGAGCTTGTGAACATAGAGCCCGACCGACCCATCCACCTTCGGGGTTTCCAGCGAGCCGTCCGTCACTTCGTAGATGCCCTCGCCCTTCTTCTTCCACGTCCCCGTGATCTTGCTCCAGCCGGCGTTCTTCAGCGCCCGCTCCACGTCCACCGGGATGCTGTTCACGACTTCCCTCTTCGCCACCGGCTGCACTAGGCCGGGGTTGGCCTCGGTCCTTGCCGGAGTCTTGGCGACTGTCTTGGAGGGCGTGGGCGCGACGGCCGGCGTGGGGCTGTCAACCACCGGCAGTTTCTCCGGCGGCACGAAGTCAGCCAACTGCAGCGCCGTCACCCGCTCAGAGGTTTCTGCCGCGGTCAGCGCGTCCGGCGACTTCTTGTAGATGCCTCCCAACTCCTGCGCGTAGTACGTAAGGTATTCGGTGAGCTTGCCTGCATACGGGTTCAGCGTCCTGACTCGCCGCTCGGCGTCCTGCCGCTTGGGGCCGACGGCCGGATCGGCGGCTTCTTGTTTGGCGTACAGGCGCTCGGCGCGCAGCAGGAAGTCAGCCGCGGCGGTGTTCTTGCCCTCCTTCTCGAAGATCTTGCCCAGTTCGTACAGCGCGTTGGAGCACTCGTCGTCGAGCGCCAGCGCCTTGTAACACTGCTCCTTGGCCTTCTCGATCCGACCGGCGGTGGACAGCGTGGCGGCGGCGGTCGCGTACGCCTGGGCGACCTCTTTGTCCTGGGCGGGCGCTCGCCAGGCACCGAGAACCAGCATTGGGATGAACAGCACAAGCAGTGTCGGTCGCATCTCGGACCCCTTTCCGTCCCGGTGGCGAAGCTGCCGCTCAGTGAGCCAGGATCGTCATCTTCATGCAGGAATACCGCGAGGTGCTGGCCTGTTTCTGCATGGCGGCAATCGCGGTATCGTTGAGCTTTTCTTCTTCGATGCGCATGTACAGCGATTCGCAGCGTATGAACTGTTCCAGGGCGGCGCGCAGGCTTTGCTGGTTGCCTTCGGTGCCGGGCGTGGCCTTGGAGAAGGAATCCTTCCCCTTGGCGAAGGCGTCCTTGAACGCCGCCAGCAACTGGTCCTTGGGCGTCTTTTTGGCATCCTCCATCGCGGTCTTTTCGAGCGCGTCCACATCCACGGGGGGAGCGGAAACGGCCACGGGCGTCACGACGGGTGTGGTGCCGACGGCGGCCGAAGGCTTCTTGACCGTAGCCTTCTTCGCCTGTTCCTTCAGGACCTTTTTCGCCTCGGCGATCTCCGCGCTGAGGTTCTTGGGCGGTTCAAAGCTGTTGGCCAGCATAGCCGCCGCTTCCTTGCCGGGGCCGGTGTCGCCATAGCGTTCGCCCATGTCCGCGGCGACCTTGGCCGCCTTGGCCTTGTCACCCGTGGCCACGAGATAGTAGATTTCAGCCAGCATCGCCGCGGCAATCTTCGCCTTCACGGGATCGCCGCGCGCTGCAATGGCCTTCTCCGTCTTGCCCAACCCCTCCATGGCTTTTTCGTGCGCGGGCGCCAGCGCCAGTATCTTCGAATAGATCTGGCGCGCCGTCTCCAGTGCGTCATCGGCGAGCGCGTCGTCGGCCAGGGGAAGCAGCTTCGTGATCAGCTTCTGGTCGGCTTCGCCGATCTGCAGGAGGCCGGTGCCGAGTTTCTCGGAGGCGAACGTGGCCTTGCGGGCGACAAGGGAATCGTTCTCTTTCTTGGCCAGATCCGCGGCGTTCTTGTAGCTCTTGAACGCCTCACGGGGCTTGTTGGCCTGTTCCTGGCACTGGCCCAGCTTCAGATACGCGGCGGGGCAGGTGGCGTCCGCGGCCAGCGCGCGTTTGCAGATCTCCGCCGCGCTGGCGAGACTGGCCTCGTCGCCCTTGGCCAACAAGGCGTCCACGCCCGAAAGCAATGCCGTAGCGGTCTCGCGGTCGCCTTTGTCCGCGGCCGCCGCCGGCCCGATCACAACCGTTAGACACAGGGTGACGATGCAGAGGACTGAACGTGACATCGTTCGAAACCTCCCGTTACACATGCAGGAGACGAAGGTGCACTTCCCTACGCTGCTCATCTCCCCCCCCCTATCCGCAATACACCGTAGGCCAAGAACGAACCGCCGCGTTCCAGACGCGGACCCACTGTCCTGCTGCACGTGTGCACTCCTGACATGTATATTGACTGCGCTCACGGCAAAAAGTTTCAGGAATTTCGACGAAACCAGCGGCCCTCAGGCGATGCGATCGAGCATCTCCTTGGTCACTGGATACTGCGCCGGCTTGCCCGCAAAGTAAGCCTCCAACTCGCTGCACGCCTGCTCGCCCAACCTGAGGCGTCCGCGCCCGACACACCCCGCCATGTGCGGCGTCATGGTGAGATTGGGGCACGTGAACAGCGGGCTCCCCGGCGGCGGCGGCTCCGGGTCGAACACGTCGAGGAAGGCCCAGATGCGGCGCTTCTTGAGCTCCTCAACCAGCGCGTGTTCGTCCACGCACGACCCGCGCGCGGTGTTGATGAAGACCGCCCCATCGCGCATTTTGGCCAGGCGCGCCGCGTTTACGATGTGCTGCGTCGCCGGGATGCTGGGCGCGTGGCACGACACGACATCGCTGCGCTCGAACAACTCGTCGAGCTCGACCTTCTCCGCCTGCAGCGCGCGAGCTTGCTCGGCGCTGACGTACGGATCGTACAACAGCGCGTTCATCTCGAAGTGCGGCAGCAGCTTCAGGACGCAGCGTCCCACGTGGCTGGCGCTGATGACCCCCACCGTGCAGCCGCGCGGATCGTTGGCCGGCCGGTACCCGCCCTTGATGCCCCAGAACTCTCCGTGCGCCACGCGCGGCGACAACTCCATGAGGTCCTTCTGGCCGATGATGATGAGACCGAGCGTGAAATGGGCGACGTCCACGGCGATCTGCGCCGAGGCGCTCGTGACCACGATGCCGCGCTCGAAGAGCTTGTCGCTGACGAACGGCTTCACCGAGCCCGCGGAGTGCGCCATGATGCGGAGCTTCGGGGCCTTGGCGAGCACCTCGGCGCTCAGGTTGGGGCTGCCCCACCCGCTCATGCAGCCATCCGCCTCGCGCAGAAACTCGGCCGCCACTTCGGGCGTGACTTTGCCATCGGCCACGGGCGACACGACGTTGAACATCCGCGCCATCCGTTCGCGCAGAGCCGGGCTGATGACCTGGCGCTGGGTGTCGAGACTGAAAATCAGTGCAACCGTTCGTTTCATGTGCGTCCCTCCTCCATGGTTCGTCATTCATCGTTCATCATTTCAGTCGAACCATTCGTCATGCTCGTCGAACGGCGGGACGACCACGTTGAGAATCTGCATCTCGCCGACCGCGCGGTGACGCGTGCCGGGGCGGATGAGGACCGCGACGCCCGGTGTGACGGGGTAGAGCTTGCCGTTCAGTTCAACCTTCGCGTCGGGACCGCAGTCCAGGACGTAGTAGATCTCGGTCATGTGTCTGTGGTAGTGCGCCCTGGCGTTCACGGAGATGTCCACGCGATGCACGGAGGCCACCGTGTTGCCGGGCTGCACGAAGCCCCGGCGCGACACGCCGCAGGGACACGGCGTGCCTGGCACGGCGTTCAAGTCCACGATCTCGAACGGCGCCTTGAGCGCCGTGTTAACCGGAGCGCCTCTGGCGCCGGGGAGTTGATGTGGAGCGAGCTGACGGTCAGCCCGCTTGCCCATCGGGTCGTTCGGATCAGCCTT
>JAPLOD010000055.1 GCA_026692735.1 Planctomycetota bacterium
TCAGAGGCTGCTGGACGGCTCCGACCGGTCTGTGGCTGTGCGCTTGAAGCAGATCGGCGGCGCGGCGGAGGTGACGGTGCGGGTCAGCCTGCCAGGCCGCGGCGACAAGCCGATCACCGTCAAGGTGCCGCCCGATTCGCAGACGATCGTGGACTTCGCCGCCGACGCGCTGCCGCTCGGCAGGCATGAACTGAAGGCCGAACTGGCCGACGCGCCGACGCCCTACATTCGGACGCTCACGTTTGAGCGCATTCGGGGACCGTTTGAGCGCTGAGCTTATTAAAGGACGATCACATCCATCTGATCTGCCTTAGAGCTACCGGACAGATCCGCCGCGCCATCTCCTCCCAGAGCGCCACAAACCGGTCCTGGCAGTCGGCGTTCTCACAGAACTGCACGATGCGGGCGTTGTTGTCGTTGTGCCAATCGTTGTTCTGGTACCCCGGTAAGAGACGCTGGCCGCTCTATGGCGGCCAGGACGTCCGCCAGCCACCCGCGGGGTGGTCAGGGCTTGGTCTCTGCGGCCGGTTTCACTTCCCCGTGGACGCACGCGTTGGCATCCGCGTTCAGATCAAGCTCGAGGCTGCTGAGGTTCCCTGCGATCTGCTGGCCGTCCCGTTCCCAGCGGGCGAACGTGAACTGTGGGCCCGGCCCGAGCACGCGCTCGACGCTTGTCCGGCTGTTGTACATGGTGAGTTCGCCGTTTCCTTCCGAGGCGTAGCCGCCCCAATGCATGAAATCGGGGCGCCTGTTCGCCGGGCGAAACGGAATGTTTTCCGCATCCACCACCAGGCGGTCGCCCTGGAACACCATGACGTGACTGTTGGTACCGTCCAGCTTGGCGTACAAGCTCACCTTGACCCACTTGTTCAGCGGATACGGCGGGGCGTCGTCCACGGGCTGCCTGTTGAATTTTCCCGAGTCCACCCAGAACCACTCGCGGATCTTCATGTCCTTGGTGTGGATGTCGGTCGTGGTGACCTCGGTATTGCTGTGCCACCCCGCGTCGAAAACCACGGTGATCAGGCTGAACCAGTTCTTCTCCGGGCCGGGTTTGCCGCTGACGTAGGTCCAGACGGTGATCAGGGACTCTCTTATTTCGAGATCGTTCTTGATCCAGGGCTTCCCGGGTTCGGACGAGAGCCAGTGCCAAGCCAGGTTCGTCTGCGCTCGCATCTTCTTGCCCGGAGTGTTGACCGTCTTGAGCGAATACTTGCCGAACAGCACGATATCCGTGGCATCATACTGGATCGTTGAGCCCTGCTCCACGTCCTCGCTCACCTTGGTCTGGCCGTACTTCTTCAGTATGAAGTCGCTCGCCGTTCCATCGGCATAGTCGGTTGTCCAGACTGGTTCCGTCTTGAACCGGGGCACGACCAGCCGCACGCGGTGGGAGCCATGGGAGAGCCGGAGGGCCTGGGGCGTGCGCAGACCGGTTCCGACATCGTCAACGTAGATCTCCAGCCCCACCTCGGGCTGCGCCGACAGGCGCAGGCTGTGCAGACTTTTCTCCGCCTTGTCTTCCTTCTTCGCTTCGGCCCCGAGCGCCAGCGCCTGCCCTGCCAGCAGCACGAGAAGAAGCAGCGTGCATAGAGAGAAGCGGAGCCAGCGTCGCCGTCCGGCAGTCGCCGCTGTCGCCGGCGCCGTCGGACTGGCTTGGCGTGTCGGCATTCCGTCGTCCATGTTCGCCGCCCGTAGGCGCCCAGTCCTTATACTCCCCGACATGGCAACCCGGCACCGCGCCTGCAGCTTCGGCGTGCCCCAATGATGTTCGCAGCAAACTTCAACTGCGGCGCGGCCTGGGCCCAGGAGTCCTTGTCGAGTTTCCGGTCGCCGAAGGTGACTTTGCCCAGGTCGAGGATCGCGCGGGACAGCCCGAAGCTGGACAGCGCATCCTTGTCCACGGTGATCGGGTTGCCGCCCATCTGCGAAACGGAGCATAGTCATCCTGCCGGTCCTTCCTTAGAGTCTGCCCGCGCACCAGAGAGCGCCTCGGCGAACGACCTCGCGGAAACTCGGATCAGACCAAGCGACGTTGTCGTGGCCGGACTGGAAGTTGAAGACCCGCGACTTCCGGTACTGCCGCGTCCACCCCACGGTCTTCATGCTTCTCGGGTGCTCGACGGTGAGCAATATCTCGCTCCCGGTTCCCGCATCGGCCATCGTGTATGTCTCATCGGTCATGTCCCACGGCCGCAGGCCCTTCGTGATCGGATGCGCCGGGCTGGCGATAGCTACATGGAGCGCCTGGCCATCGTGGTAACCGAACTTGCGGTCGCTGATCCCAACGATCTCGCTCCAGGCCGGCCATTGCGGATAGGCAAGGATGGCGTGATGGAGGACGAAGATGCCCTGTTCCGTCCCACCCAGTTCCTCCAGCGCTGTCTTCGGCTTGCCGGCGTACCAGGGCTGCCCGTCGTCCCTGGGACCGTCCATCAACATGATGTAGAAGAGGATCGCGTCATAGCTCTGCCGCACTTCCCGTGGCGACGAGGCAAAGTCGTCCATGTGCTGGATGTAGCTGTCCACGCCCGTGATGGCGCGGAACAGCCTGTGGAAGTCCGGGACGTCGAAGGAGTGTCCGCCTGTCACCACGGCCACTGCCGGCGCGCCCTTGCTGGTCTTCTTGCTCATGCGATGCCCTTTCTGTGGCAGCTTCGGTGCCTCACTGCCAGTCGAAGACGGTCCCGAAGAGGGAATCCGGCTGGTCGCGAAGCCGGTCGTAGACAGCCACGGCCTGCTCTATGCGCACCACGTCCTGGATGACCGGCCCAATCTTGAGGGTGCCTTCAGCCACCAGACGGCAGACCTGCCGCAGGTCGTCGGCGTTGAGATGCCCGGCGTGGTAGATGCAGAGTTCGTAGCCTTGAGCGGCGTTGAAATTGTAGTCAACGCGGTCGCGGCCGCCAATCATGACCACGCGCGAACGATGCTTCAGAATGCCCTTGCCCCAGTTCGCGCCAATGATCGTGTCGAGGACGGGCGCGCCGGAGTCCTCGAAGACAACGTCAAAGGGGCCTGCCTGCCGAACCGCTTCCCAGTTGTCATCCCGGCCAAGTGTGATGCTCTTGTGCGCGCCCATTTGCTCCGCGATGGCAAGACGTCTCGCGTTCAGATCGCATACCGTGACGACTGCTCCCGCAATGCGCGCGGCCTGCGCCGTGAACTGGCCGATCGGTCCTGCGCCGACGACCAGAGCCTTCTCGCCGATCCTGACCTCGGCCCGCCGGACATCGTGCATGGCTACGCCGGCCACGCCGAAGAGCGCGGCGTGCTTGGGGTCCACGGCTGAAGGCAGCTTGGCGAAGAGGCCCTCCGGCCCGGCCGGCGCCACGAAGTACTGCCGATGCTGGCAGAAGTCGCCGGAGAAGATCAGATCGCCAACCCCGCAGGCTTGCACGCCGTCGCCTGCTTCCAGCACCCGACCCACATTCTGATAGCCACAGCGGCTGGGCCACTTCCAGCCGCCGTAGTTGCCGCCGACGAGGCAGTTGCGCTCGGTTCCGTTGGTCAGGCCCGTGTACACTGACTGGCACAGCACGTGCCCCGGCTTGCAGGCGGGAGTGTCCTCATCCTGGAACACCGCCCTGCCCTTCTCAACGAACACGATGCTCCTCATCCTCTGAGGTATCGCGGGAGCCATGGTTTAGCTCGCCTTTCCGGTCTCGGCCCGGTTCTTCCTGAGGTAGTCCTGCACGTTCACGACCTGATGCGTGTGAGCTGACTCAACGGCAGCAAAGAGCAGCGCAGCGCACTGGATGTTGTCGGCGAGGCTGTTGGGGGGCTCGGGACCGCCGTGCAGCCAGTCGCAGAAGAGTTCCGCGAGCCAGGGGTTCTTCCAGGCTGGCTGCCGGAGAAGCGGCAGGTCCTCCGCGAGCGGCTTCTCCCAAGCACCGCCGCGCAGTACGCGCAGCCAGCGGCGGTCGAGTTCCAGCGTACCGTCGCGGCACTCGGCGCGGATGTAGTCGTTCTCCCAGCCGTTCAGCGTGGAGGCGTTGGCCTTGGCGCCCTCGTAGAAACACCTCACGCCATTCTCCATTTCGATGACGATGAGGCCCGTGCTGTCGCCGGCATACTCGCCCCACGGCGGGTTCCACGTGATGGCATAGACGGTCTTCGCGTTGGAGCCGGCCAGGGCGCGCAGGATATCGAAGTGATGCACCGTTCCTTCTATCAGCAGAGGATCGGCGATTTTGTGACGGAACTCACCCCAACTGGCGAACTTGCGGCAGTTGTGCGTAAAGCGGTGCACGAGATAGTTGAGCGGCCCGTACCTGCCGCTCTTGATCGCCGCCTCCAGCGACTGCTTGTCCTGGTCAAAGCGATGGCTCATCGTGACGGCCATCTTCCGTCCCGCCCGCGTGACCTTCTCGTAGATGCGGCAACAGGCGGCCATGGTGTCGGCGATGGGCTTCTCGGAGAGGATGTCCATGCCGTGCGCAAGCGCCAGGTCCACGGCTTCCTCGTGGTGAGCAGGGGGAATCACGATGATGGCGAAGTCTGCCTGGGTTTCGGCGAAGGCCTTCCGCATGTCCGTGTAGCAGCGCGCCGGAGGAAGCTGAAGGTGCGTCTGGGCGTTCGTGAGCGCTTGCGGGTTCAGGTCCACCGCCGCCGCTGCCTCAGCCTTTCCCAGTTCGGCAAGGCGCGGCAGTACCGCACTGCACCAGTACGCGCCAAAGCCGCCTGTACCTGCCAGGATGTACTTCAATGGAGTGGCCACGGCGCGCACCTCGATGCCTGAGCGTGAGGACGCGGCAACACTTCGGCGTCCGCGGCCTCAGGCCATGAAGACAAGTCGTGTTCCGGCGGCAGAGTGTAGCACTGCGACGCCAGACGCTGCAAGCACCTGCGCCGGGGATCCGAAGCCGCCTGTCTTACCACCAAGTACGGACAAGAGGCCCGTATTCCCCAATGGCCAATCGTTATCGTAGGGGCGGCTTGTACACCCGTATCGCGCGGACGGGCACCGCGCCATCGAGCACCAGCGTGTGCTTGGCGTTCGCGATGCCCTGCACCAGCGTCGTCGCATATTCCCGCCCCGGCTCGCCGGCCTTCGGCGGCGCGTACTCGTCCACGAAGAGCGGCTTTACCTGCCACTTGATCTGGAAGTTCGCCGGCACTTTCCTCTTGCCGCCGATGTCGTAGCCGGCCTTCAGGCGCCAGTCCTGCGGCTCGATGACCACGCGCCCTGAGGACGATACGAACTTCACGGCGCCGCTGCCAGAACCGTCCGGCCCAGTCTTCGAGCCGCTCGCCTCGAACCTGAACTGCGTGCCGTCGTCGTTCGATTCGGTGATGCGTGCCGTCCAATCTTCGAGCAGCAGCGGCTTCTCCCACGACACGCGCAGGATCGCCGGCCAGAAGCCGGCCTGCGTGACGCTCGGCCGCGTGATGCAGTACGCCTCCGGGAAGTCCGACGGCCTCTTGCCATCCACCGTGACCTTCGCCGTTTGTGGCGCAGCCGTCCCGGCTGCCGGCGCGGCAATGGCATCCACCCGGTTGCCCTCGAACTCCAGCGTCAGTGTGCCGTCCTTCCACGCGATGTCCTTGCCCACCTCGTAGGTCTTCACCAGGTCCGCCGGGACGCTCGCCGCCAAGTCAGGCCGGTGGACCAGGTAGCGCTTGATCAGCTCGGCCAGCAGGAAGTTGCCCCGGTCGTTGAGATGCACGCCGTCGCGCAGGAGGTCCTTGGGCTGACAGTTGTTGGCGTTCAGATAGTCCATCCAGTCGCCGCGGATGTCCACGAGCGCGCAACCGTACTTCCGCGCGATGTCGGGGAGCAGCTTTGTGTTCATGAGGTTGTCCCACCACGCGCCCTTGTTCCTGTTCATGTCGGGCGGTTCGAGGGACGTCTGCGTCGCGTGGTCCTTCTGCATCAGGATTTCCGTGGTCATGCGCCGGCGCGTCGCGGCGATGATGTCCTCATATTCCTTGTTGCCGCCATAGACGTGGAAGATCAGCAGATCGGGGTAGAACGGATACACGTCGTGCTCGGCAACGCGCACCAGCAGTTGCGACGCATGCCCGCCGATCGCGCGATTCTCGATTTCGAGATCCGCGTTCGGGAAACGCTTGCGCAGATCGTCCGCGACCGTCTTCGCCCACGTCTGCTCCGTGATGGACTGCCCGTAGAACAGAATGCGCACCTTGTTGCGCTGCTGCGGCGTGCTGGTGGCAAGCAGCGTCATGGTGCGCTGGATGCCTACGCCGAGCACCGACGGATCCCTTGGCGCCGCCGGCGGCGCGAACGCGGCATCGTCCTTTGCCTGGGCTGCCGCCGCCGCAACGAAGAGGAACACGACGGCCGTGATGCTCCTGCCGGTCATCAATGGATCGCTCCGTTCGGCGCGTGCTGACGCGCCTGGAAAACAACCGCACCGAATCCGGTCCGGCTACGGTTTCCGCTCGGCGTGGCGTACGTGGAAGCTGCGGGTCTGCGTTTTGACCCGCTCACCCCGTGTAAACGTTAGCTCGATCTTCGAATGCTTGGCGGACAAATGGGCGACTCCACGGAAACGCCCATCAGGTTCAACGCTGACATTCAACCCCTTTATTGTTGTGCCAGGCTGGACGACACCGTGAACTTCGACCGCGATCGGGCCCGGGACCAACTCGCTCCATTCCCCCGGGCGCGTCTGCCACATCACGAACGGCTCGCGCTCAGCGGCCACGATCTCCGCCGCCAGTTCCCGCCGGGCAGCCTCGATTGACGCAGGCTCGGCATCAACATCCGAGAAATCTCGAATCAGCCGCCGGCAGAAATCCTTGCTGCGCGCGGCCGGGTCGAACTCACGGGCCGCCGGCCCAAGCTTGCCTTGCACGTCCCTCATCCGTTGCGTCAGCAGCCAGAGGTACTCGTAATCTTCGAGGCTGTCGCGCTGCGCTTCCCAACGAAGCGAGTTCAGCGGGCCGTTGGGCCCGGGGTAGACAGTGTTGGTGTCGCCGGGCGGCAGGTTATCCGCCGGTGTGCCGAATGGCGCGTCGCTCCTCCAAGCGCACCAGCCCCAATGCAGGTACCCCGACAAGTCGTACGCGTAGTTGAGCCAGTGGAGCACCCGCACCATGCCCAGGCGGTAATCAAGGAAGCGGTTGGGGTAGAAACCTCCTGCCGGATGGCAGCAGATGTAGAACCATAGCTCCTTGCCGCTGCGCTGCGCCTCCTTGTACTGTGGGTACCAGTTCTTCAGATGCGACAGCTTCGGCACCCAGATCTCGAGGTCGTCGCCGAAGTCCGAGGCTTCGATGGCGTCAATCCTTCGCAACCGCGGCGCAGCCTTGTGGACGCGCTGCGACTGTTCCCGCCACGACAGCACGTTGTTCTGGGATGGTTCGTCAGCGACGTGGATCATCGCCTTCTGCAGCCAGCCCTTCTCGTCCAGATGCTTCTCCAGGCTGCCGAGCAGCAGCCCAAGGCCCCGGTCGAAATCCAGCGTCTTTGATTTTCCGGTCTCGGCGTCCTTGACGCTCAGGCGGGATAGCGCGATCTCCTTGCCGTCCCAGCCGTCTTTGAAGTTGCCTACGAAGAGAATTTCGAGGCGGTCCGCGACAGCGTGCTTGTGCAGCTCGTCCACGTAGCGATCGAAGGCCCCATAATCGAATCTCAGCTCCCCGGGGCGCGCCTCCGTGACCTTGATCAGCGACCACGGAACCCACGCGATGTTCTGGCGGTGCGAGCGCATGTTGTCGAGATAGCGGCCGAAGACATCGTAGAACGCGTCCGACCACAGCTCGACCTTGTGCGCTCGGGCGATGTTGTCCCAGTTGACCCAGTTCGTGACCAGCAGATGCCTCTCGTTTGGCAGCGCGAACGGCCAGACGTTCAATTCGACCGGCAGCGAAGTCTCTTTTCCGTCCGCGGCAACAACAACCGTTCCCGTGTAACGCCCTTCAGGCGCATCTGCGGGGACGAACACCGTCAGGTAGACCGCCTGCGTCGAGTTCGCCGGAATGTCGCGCTGGCGGTCCGGCAACAAGACGTCCGGCATGTCGCAGGGCGCTTTGCGCGCCAGCGCGGACTCGTTTTCGCAGGGCGTATTCTTCGTCAGTGGGATCGAGCCGACAAAGTTCCACTGGTGCGACTCTGGCGGCAGCGCATACCCGCCGGTGTGCTTGAGCGGCCCGAAGCGAACGGTGGCGCCTTTCATGGTCTCCGCCGCGCGCACGGCAACCTGTGCGCACTCGTATTCGTTGCGTGCGCACCAGATCGCGACCTGCGCAGCGGGTTGCGCGGGCACCGGAGTATCCGGGAAGACTTTTTCAAGTGGGCTGACGGCGAAAAGCGCCATGAGCAGATGACCCATATGAACCTCCGTTGATGCTGATCAATGCTCGCGAGAGTAGCTGCATACCGCGAAACCACAACCTCGAAACGAAGCGTCCGGCGGGCAAGCGCCCCGTCGTTCCCGGTGAGGCATCGAGTGCTCCCAGTCGCACTCACGCCGAACCGGCTGCTTCGCCGGGTCATCTACTCCGTTTTGGCAAAGCCGATGGACTCGATCGCAACATTGACGCCGTCCAGACTTCCCGGATCGAGGCGCAGATTGCCGATCAACCCACGCCAGCGGGGATGAACGGCGAGCTTGACGGTAATGTCGTGGAACGCGTCGTCGCCTTTGATATCGAAATCGCAGCGGCGCGATTCCGCATGGGGAAGGCCGCTGGCTGTAGCCCAGAACACCTGTCCCTTCAGGTCTCGAGCGGCTTTGACGCGCAGCTTCAGCACCGGCCATTCGGCGGCGTTAATGCGCAGCCCCGGGCTCAGCAGGATCGGGTCCTGTCCGCGAGTGGTGAACAGCAACGCGCCATTCTCGATGCGCAAGTTCGCGACGTTTCCGCTCCATTGCAGCGTGTTCGCAGCCTGCCGGAAGTCCCAGTTCGTCGCGTAAGCCGGCTCCGGAACGTCGTAGGGGCCTCGTCCAAGTTCCTCCGGCAAGACCTCGTCAGGGCGGGGTGAGTTGGGCGCAAACACCTGCCGGACTGCCTCGAGGTAGCCGAATCCAAATTCCTGATGCGGCTCGATGTAGCTGCCTTCGCCCCACTCGTTCCACGCTTCGACGAACGCCATCTTCAACTTGGGTTCCTGTTCCTGCTCGTCGAGGAAGCGCTTGCAGTCCTCCAAGTGGCGCTTGAACACTTCGGGCGTGCGGCCGGAGCGAACCTGCGCTGAAGCGCCATGCCACGGCCTTGAATCCCACCCTCCGCTGACGGGCGGGATCACTTTGAGTTCGTGTGCAGCCGCCAGCTCGTTCCAGGCCTTCGCGTAGCCGGCCGCCACCTTGGCAAAGGGGGCATTCTTCCGCGCGAGTTCCTCGCTGGTCATGTTCGGGAATGTGATCCAGTTATAGCAGGAGACCGCATCGTAGCCGCACGCCTTGAGCTGCGGCAGCCACTTGGGATCGGGTCCGCTGCAGGCGACCAGATACAGCCCCCCGACGCCGGCGTCCCGGCACATCCTGCGCATGGTGTCGAAGGACTGGCGCACGTTCTCCAGCCCCATGTCCTTGATTGGGTTTCCCGGCGCGAAGAACACGACTACCGGCTTCCCCTGCACACGAAGATAGTTCGAGCGCTTGAAGTAGTTCTCGATCCAGAAGCGTGTCAGCGTCTCGAAGTCCTGCGCGGAGTGCGATCCGGGCGAGTTGTGGTTGGCGTAGAGCAGGCAGAACTTGATCATGTCCTTGTAGCGGGCGTTGAACAGCGCCTTGTGGATGCCATGCTCCAGATGTCGTCCGCCGCGATCCCAGTACCAATCGTACAGGACAAAGTTGATGCCGTGCTCGACCATCCATTTGATCTGCCAGTCAAGTACTTCCGGGTCGCCCTCGCCATACCAACCCAACAGCGGCCGCCGTTCCGGGAATGGCCTCAGCCGCGACCATGCCGTGGCCGTATCCCAGCCGGGGAAGTAGTACACGCCGATCTGGTACTCCGTCTTGGCCGGCATCGGAACGGGCACATAGTCGGCTTTGGCTGTCGCAACGGGCGGGGCAAACGCGATCACGCTCTGGACGGTGCTGGCGCCGAACGAGAGCGTGGCCTCGACCGGGCCCGCCTGATCGGCCTGAATGGGCCACGTCAGGCTCTCCGGCACATCGGTCTCCAACCTTACCGAGGCCTGGCTTGAAGCCACGACGCGGGCCCCCTTCAGGTCGAGGCGGGGCTGGATCGCCGTTGCCTGACCGTGATTGACGATCACCGCTTCCAGCCGGACCGGAGTGCCCGCGCGCGGGCGGTAGGCTCCGGCAGCGAACGAGCGCACCTCAATATCCGGCGGCCCGCCTGGCACGGCGCTGAAGTCGAGCGACTCGATGGTCGTGGAACCCGGCTTGCCGCCGGCCTTCAGAATCAGCCCGGTGATCGTGCCCGTCCATTGTGGGTCATCGAGCGGCACGTTGCAGGTGTGCGTCTTGCCGTCGGGCCGCACGGAATACTCGATGGTCTGTGCTTGAGGAGCGGACTGAGAGAAGAACGTCAGGCTGCCGATGCCTGCCTCAGCCGACGATATCCGCAGAACGAGGTAGCTGTAGTCGGAGGCGGAGAGCTCGACGCGGGCCCGCCAAGTGTTTGCCGCATCCAGCGGGACGTTTTGAACCGGCCAGCGCTTGCATTCGGGAGGCACATCATCAAGGACTCGAACGCGCCGCAACACCAGCTTGCCGCTTCCTCCGCTGGGAGGATTGAGGCGCAGATGGATGATCTTCTTCTCGCTTTGCCAGCAAGGCTGCAGCGTATACGTCTTGAACTCGGGGCCCGCCTCGATCTCGAACCCGGTCAGCTTCGCCGGGGAAAAACCGCCGTACTGGCCTTCGGTCGTATTGCTCCAGTAAAGAAGCGCGTGGCCGGAGACATCGCTCTTCAACTCGATCTCCACGCGCTGCCACGCGGTGGCGGGGAAGCCATCGAAGACGGGGCTGAACAGCGGCGAATCGCCGCCAGGGGATTCAAACGCCAATCCCGTCTCGCAGACTCGAATATTCTTCAGCCGGCCGCTGGTCCAGGCGGCCGCGCCTTTGGTGAAGTCCAATTCCCAGACGCACGTTTCAGCCGCCAGGTTCGCACAGAGGACTGTGCCAGCCATAACGTAGAAGAGCCGCTGACGCACCACCGGACTGCTCCTCGGAATGCCATGCATGCTTACACCGCGCTGACGCAGGTCATCTATTCGGATACACCGACGGCGTACAGACGGCCTGGCAAGGGCCATCGTTGATCCGCAACAGGTCGCGGCGCTGCGACGGCAGGGCCTGACGCTGGCGGTGACCGGGCGAATGGCGCCGGACAACTTTACTTTGCAGTTGCCGACTTGCGACGGTGGGTTGTGTGGCGTAGGGTTCAGGAAGCGCCAGCGTATGTAACAGGGCATGCACGGGAGGCTCTCATGAGGCCAACAATCAAGGGCATCGTCGTCGCTGCCGTGCTTCTCCTGGTCTGGCGATCGGAGAGGCTGCGGATCAGTGCGTTCGCAGAAGAGGCCGCCCCGCCGGCAGCATCGCTATTCCCGTTCGTGCTGCCCTGGGACGATGCCACGCCGAGCGTCGTGGATCTCAGCGGCTGGCTGCACAAGCCGGCGGGCAAGTTCGGCCACCTTCGCGCCGGCGACGATGGGCATCTTTACGCCGGCAAGGAGCGCATCCGCTTCTGCGGCGTGGACCTGGCTTTCAGCGCCAATTTCCCGCGCAAGGAAGACGCCGAGAAGATCGCCGCCCGCATGGCCAAGTTCGGCATCAACATCGTTCGCTTCCATATCATGGACATGCGGCGCTTTCCCGACGGCATTTTCGCCCGCGGTTCGGCGGACACCCGCGAGCTTGACCCGGAAGCTCTCGACCGCCTCGACTGCTTTACCGCGCAGCTCAACCGTAACGGCATCTACGTGTATCTTTGTCTGCTGAACTATCGTCCCTTCAATGCTGCCGACGGCCTGCCCAAGGAGATCGAGCAACTGGGCGATCCGTACCAGGGGCGGCATGTGATAGGGTTCTACGACGCCCGGATACTGGAGCTGCAGAAGGAATACGCCCGCAAGCTCCTGACGCATCGGAACACATACACGGGCAAGACGTATACCGAGGACCCCGCGGTGGCCTTTGTCGAGATCAACAACGAGAACGGCCTCATCCACGCCTGGCTGGGCGAGCAGGTTGACAGACTGCCGGAGGTCTTCCTGCCTGAGTTGAAGCGGCAGTGGAACGAGTGGCTGCGCAAGCGGCACGGCTCGACCGACAAGCTTCGGCAAGCCTGGGGCGTAAAGGACGAAGCGCTGGGAGAGGAGATGCTCGCCAACGCCGACTTCTCGCGCGGCGTGGAACGCTGGGAAGTCGAACGCCATGAGGGCGCGGAAGCCACGGCGGCGCCCAGCGACGATGTGCCGGAAGCCTTGCGCGGCGTGAAGTCCGCCCGCGTTGCCGTGACGAAGCCGGGCACGCAGAACTGGCACATTCGGTTCGAGCAGTCCGGGTTCAAGGTGCAGGCGGAGCGGCCGTACACGCTGACGTTCTGGGCCAAGGCTGAGAAGCCTTGTGCGTTTGGCGTCAGCATCGAGCAACACCACCCGCCCTGGCAGAGCTTGGGCTTGAGGACCAGAGTGAATCTGACGCCGCAATGGCAGCAGTTCCGCTTCGTTCCACTGATGGACCAGAGCGACGACGGCGCCCGTGTGATCTTTGACCCCGCGATGCTCGCAGGCGCATACTGGGTGGCGGGCGTTTCTCTCCGTCCCGGCGGTTCCTGCGGATTGGACAAGGATGAACGCCTTGAGGATGCGAGCGTGCGGTCGGTTCTGCGGACGCGAGCGGGCGAACGCCCTGTCGAGGCGCAGCGCGACTGGCTGCGCTTCCTCTGGGAGACCGAGGACCGCTACTGGCAGACGCTGTACCGCTGTCTGAAGGACGATCTGAAAGTCAGCGCGCTCGTCATCGGCACGGTTGTCGGTTGCAGCACGCCGAACCTGATGGCGAAGCTGGACTGCGTGGACACGCACGCCTATTGGCAGCATCCGGTCTTTCCCGGCCGCCCCTGGGATTCGGAGAACTGGGTGGTTAGCAATCGCACGATGGTCAATGACCGCGGCGGAACGCTGCCAGGTCTGGCGCTGCGGCGCGTGGCGGGCAAGCCCTTCAGTGTTACTGAGTACGGCCACGCCGCGCCTGGCACGTATGTCAGCGAAGGGAGTCTGCTGCGGGGGGCCTATGCGGCGTTACAGGATTGGGACTATATCTCCACATCGAGATACTCGCATCATTCCGATTGGGACCTGCGGCGCATCCGCAACTACTTTGATATTGACCAGCACCCGACGAAGATGCTCACGCTCATTCCCGCCGCGGCGATGTTCCTGCGGGGCGATGTCAAGCCGGCGCAACAGCAGGTGGTGGCGGTGCTGGACAAGGAGCGCGAGATTGACGCCTTGCGGCGTGGCACGGCGTGGGAATTGGTGCACGCCGGCCATATGGGCGTGCCGCGAGAGACCGCGCTGGTCCACCGCACGGCAATCGCCGTGGAAGGACAAGCAGCTCCCGCTGGGGCGCTCCGCCCGGAGCAGGTCAAGATAGAGGGCGACAGGCTTGTGTCCGATACGGGCGAACTCGTGTGGGACGTGGGCCGGAAGGAGCGCGGTGTCGTCACAGTGAACGCCGCCTGGAGCAAAGCCGTCATCGGCTACGGCGGCGGCAGGCGGTTCGATCTCGGCGGCGTGGTCATTGAGCCGGGGCCGACCCTTCAGGACGGCTGGAGCGCCATCACTGTGACGGTTATGGAAGGCGACCCGGTAGCTCTGCCTTGCCGATGGCTCATAACGGCAACCGGCTATGCTGAGAATACAAAGATGGGTTGGAAGAATGCAGAGAAGAGCAGCGTGGGGAAGGATTGGGGACAAGCGCCGTCGCTGGTCGAAGGTGTTCCCGCCCGCATCACGTGGCCATTGCCCGCCAGCCGCGTTGAGGCCTGGACGCTGGACGAACGCGGGCAACGCAAGACACAACTGCCCGTGCAGGCGGACGCCAATGGCAACGCCGTCGTCGCCATCGGGCCGCAGAGCCGGACGCTGTGGTACGAGGTCGCGGCAAAGTAGCATCTGAGCAGGTGCCGGGTTGTAGATCATAGGCGTGGCGCTCGGCAGGCGCGCTTATTGGGATTGGAGTTCCCCGCCAGCCTGTCGGTACAGGGCTGTGCGACGAGGGTGCGGTGGGTGATGACACTTGGCGGGAACGTTCCATCGCTACCGAATGGTAGCGAGGCGCTACGTATCGGGAATGTTACGCTGCTATCGGATAGTGGCGGTAAGCTGGGTTGCACATGTGCGGCGTTGCCCAGCAACATGCTATAACAAGCTCAGGCGATTGAGCCAGGCGGCACAGTGTTCGCGTTGGGTGGCCAGTGGACGGTGAGGAGGTGTCAACCGTGTGCACAATGAGCGTTTCTGGACACGTTTGCAGGCCTCGCGGCATGACCCTCTTCGAAGTGGTGATGGCGGGCGCCGTCCTGGCCATTGCCATTATGGGCACGCTGAGCGCCTGGATAAACTCCCAGCGGCTGCAGATATTGCAGCGGGAGGAATCCATAGCGCAGGCAGCCATCTCCAAGGCCATCAACGACATACGCTCTCTGCCGTTCACGCAGGTGGACAACGACCAGACCCTCGCGACGCTGGCGGGCTTTTCGGGCGGGCTGTATGGAGACGTGGCCAACAGGCTAAAGCCGGGCCGGGTCAAGCTGTACATGGGCTGGGACGGCAAGGGGCCCAAGTCGGACGGGGCGCTGCGCGGCGTCAAGGTTTCACTGACCCACACTGCCGGCAGCGAAAAGATCGGCATCCGGTACTGGTCGCCGGCGGAGAACACGCCGGAACTGCGGATCATCTTCATCAATAATGAAGTTCCCACGGAAGCGCGCATGGGCGAAGACGGAGACCCGACCAATGCTTCCGATGGCGTGGATCTGAACGGGGACGGGGCTATTTCTGAGACCCCGCTGCCGCTGAACCCGCCGCCCTTCGAATTCGGGCCTGTGGACGCGAAACCGTTGTTTCCGCGGCTGCTGGCGGTGCCGATCACCAATCCGCAGCGGGACCCCATAGACACCTACCTGAACACGGCGGACTTGACGGTGTACCCCGTCGTGGTGCAGGTGCGGTGGTGGAGCGCGACGGGGAATGCGCGGGAGATCAGCGTGATCACATTCCTGACCAACCGGGCCGGCTCGCAGGCCGCAGCACCCGATACCACGGCGTACTGAGCAGGAAAGGCGCAGCCGATGCATAGACGAACAGGCGTTCCCGGCATGACGGCGATTGAAGCGCTGATCGCGACGACGATCTTCGCGCTGGTGATCGCGATGTCGTTCGCCATATTGCATTGGACGACGCAGTCGTTCAACGAGCAGATTCGCGAAGCGACGCTGACCGACAAGGGCGAGAAGGTCATCAAGGCCATACAGGAGGACATGTCTGACGCCACAGGAGTCCAGATAGTCAGTTCTTCGATCTCGAACGGGTATACGTTCTACGGGTCGGAGATACGGTTCAAGGTACCGACACGGTTCGTGTGCCCTACCAACCCGAAGGGCTATGCGGTAACCATAGCGCCAGTGGACACGAGGTATTACGTGCCCACGTTCAGCGACGACAAAGACTTCTCACTGAAATACGGCTGGCGAGACAGTCAACGCATGGTGCCGAACCTGGACGATAGTTCCCGTCTCGTGCCGCTGCAGGGCAAAAACTTGAAGACGAACGCCTCCTACCTGCCCTCCGGCGTGACGCTCACCGGCGGCGTTACCCCCGACGGTTTCATGTGCTTCCGCTTCGTGATGAACAAGAAGGTAGCCATGGGGAAGTACGGCAAGGACGGCATTTTCAAAGAGGCCGACGAGAAGCTCGACATTGACGGGGACGGGGCGTTCAACACGACGTTCGCGCTGGGGTACATTGAACGCTGCTATGCGATGGGCCTTGACACTCAGAGTCCGCTTGTGCCGGTGGGGGAGTCGCGCCAGCCGCTTGGGGATAGCTGGGTATTGCAGCCGATCCGCACGTCCGCTCCGGTGACGGGCGAGTATCCCACGGCGGCCACGGCGGTGAAGACGAACCAGATCTTCATGAACTTAACGCCCGACCCCAACGACCCGTCCAAGCCCGACCCCAGTAACCTGTCGTGGATCCAGGTCTGCGTGTGGCTCCTGACCATGGATGCTGCCGGGCAACCACACCTGATGAAATGCACGACCGACAATTTCCAGAGGAACAGTGCGAGTTACGTGACGGCTACGTCGGCCACCGGGACGGATTGAATTTCGGCACAGGGGTTGCTTAACGAGGTGCAAGGAGTTGACCATGAGCAACGGATTGGTTCGGAACGGTAGCAACAGACCCCGCGGCAGTGCGCTTATCGTAGCACTGGCCATCGTCCTGTTGCTGGCCAGCGTCAGCACCGTGCTGATGATGGAGATGACCAACCGGGCCAAGCGCGTGGAGGTGGACCTGGAGGACATCAAGGCTTTTGAGGCGGCTGAGGCCGGCATTGACGCGGCCTTGAACGACATCAACACATCGCCTGTCTACCAGCCTTATATGGCCGCAACGTACCAGACGAACCCGAACGCAAGCCGGGACAGCACATGCACAGGGGTGCTTAACGCCAGCGGCCATCCGGCTGCCTCCAGCGGTTACCCGCTTATATCTCCTTCAGCCAAGAAGCCCGTGACCGTGCATGTGGCCAAGAAGTCCCCGACGAATTGCGACCTGAACTGTATCAAGCCGGGCTGCCTGGGCACGTCCCAGTGGACATCGGCCGACGACCTCGACGGCAACAAACGCCCGTCGTGGCGTTCACAGCCGATGAGGGACGCGACGGGGCATATCCTCAAGTACACGACGGGGCCGCTGTCGGGCCAGCCACGGTACTGTGAAGACAACATTGTGCCGCAGGCGCTGGGCAACGTGGCCTTCTTCACCTATGCGATAGACTGGTTTCACGACGGGGTGGACAACGACGGTGACGGCTTCATTGACAACCATACCGAGCGCAACAAGTACACGGTGTACAGCACCGGCATCCACCGCGGCCTGGTGCAGAGCGGCGTCTCGGAGGCCGGGAAAGTTGTGACGATCGAAGTCGTGGTGCAGGCGATGGACAAGGACACGGAGGTGGTTCCTGGTGGGCCACTGGAAACACAGTACAGAGTCCGCTGATAGAGCAAAGGAGGGCTGGATCATGACAACCACACGAGGATTTGGCGCTTGGGTAGCGATGCTGGCTGTGGCCGGCCTCCTGGCGTTGCCCTGCCAGCGGGTGACAGCGGCCTCAAAGGCGGAGAGGGAAGCTGCGGCTGCGGCTGAGGCTGCTGCTGCTGCGGCGGCGGCTGCTCAGGCGGCTGCGGCGGCGGCTGCTGCTCAGGCGGCTGCTGATGCGGCTGCTGCGGCTGCGGCGGCTGCTGCTGCTGCGGCTGCGCAGGCGGCTGCTCAGGCGGCCGGTGATGCGGCTGCTCAGGCGGCTGCTCAGGCGGCGGCTCAAGCGGCTGCTGATGCGGCTGCGGCCGCGGCTGCCGCGGCTGCGGCGGCGGCAAGCGGCGGGACGACGGCGCCAGCATACCCTTATACCCAGACGAACTATACCCAGAGTGAGAGCGCGACCGCCACGGGCGTGGAGCTGAAGTTCAACGGGTCCAACACCAACACCACGGGGCTGGACTTCAGGATCACGACAGTCAACAACGTGCCGCAGGTGAGTAACCAGGGCGCGCCCGTAGTCGAGATCAATGCCAACACCAAGCCCGCCAACGGGAATGGGTACTACTACGGGAGCAACGCCAGCCCCGGCGGCGCTCCGGTGGCCATTGGCGGCAATTACTACGTCTATGAATGGAAGTCCGCCGACGGCACAACCGGCACCAAGACGGGCAATATTCTGCAGTTGGGTACAGGCGGGGCCTCGGGGACGAACACGACCTATGCCCCGGCCGCCACAGCGGCGGAGGCCACGTCAGCCACGACCGCGGTTCCAGTCGCTCCGGGAATCAGCATCAAGCTGGGGACCGTTGGCGCTGTGACCGGAACAAGTGACACGACTAACCTCGCCGGCATCAACCTCATCCATCAGCACTCGACCGACCAGCTCGCAGGTGGCTACGACAACACCAAGTCCGACAAGACGGCGATGCTTGACGGGCTCATCCAGGCGGCCAAGAGTTCCGCCATGGCGGTGTACGACCTGAACACGGGCAAGTGGACCGGGACGCCGTTCCTTGGGGACCTGGCGGCAGAGCAGCCGACGATCGCCTACGCGAGGGGCACGTTTAACACGGGCACGGGCAAGGTTGACGAGAAAATTGGCTTCCATGAGACGCAGTTGCACGGCTTCGGGCTGCTGGTGGTCGAGATTGACGATCCGGATGTGGCGCAGTTCGAGCTGTCCGGCCAGGCGTCGTGGGTGGGGTTGGTCATAGTCTACAGTCATAAGGTGCCCCAGAAGAACAGCTCGACACTCTTGCAGCTTGGCGGCAACACCGGCACGGCGCTCTTTGGCGGCTGCTTCCTCTACATGGGGAACGAGAAGCGGGTGGGCGAGCAGTATAATCTGCTGAACACGCCGGCCAACTTGGCGGCAATCGGCGGGAATTCGGCCGTCGTTTACTCGGACATGGCCATTGACATGTCCTACAGGCTGAAGCCCACGTTCATGCAGGTGCGGTCGTGGCGCAAGCTGTCAGAGAACGAATGAGGCGTTGATTCCTGCCGGAAGTGGTTATAGAACGTGCACGGGAGACCGTGCACGTTTTTGTGCACAGTACCGCAGGCATCTTGCCTGCTTGGTGGTGCAGGCTGGAAGCCTGCGGTACAGCTAAAGGAGCAGAGCACCCGTAGCCAGGAAAGCCGCCCTGCTGACCCCACAAGCGCTGAAGCCGGGGGTTAGCGGGCCGCAACGTTGCGCAACGCGGCACCATAAGGAGCAGACGTTTGGCCAAAGCACCCGCAAGCAAGAAAGCCGCCCTGCTGACTCCACCGGCAAAGCCGTCGGCCAAAGGCAAGAGGCCGAAGTTCGCCCCCGGCTCAGGCACGCCGCGGCAGCGCGCGATAATGCTGGGCGCCGCCGCGCTGTGTGTGATTGCCGCGGTTCTATTCCCGCGCCCTGCTCCGGACACCGAGGAGCCGCCGGCCCGTGCGCAGCCCAAAGCGGCGCCGCCTCCGGCGCCCGCGCCGCCAGCAGGCGCGCAGGCAACGGCTGTCGCTGCCGCGCCGGAAGCCGGGCCCGCAAGTGGTGGTGGGAACACAGCCAACGCCCAGCCCGAACTGCCGCCGGCGCGCGAAGCGGTGCCGGCAGTGCGCGTCAAGCCCGAGGAACTCGATGCCCGCCTGCAGGCGCTGGACCCGTATTTCCGGCACTACAAGACCGAGGAGCGGGAGGAGGCCTACAAGATTCTGCTGGCATGCGGCCCCGCGCTGGTGGCGCAACTGCCGAAGCTGATCGAGACCGCGGACGGCATCGCTCTGTGCAATGTAGCTCGCGCGGCCGGCGAGCTGAAGGTTACGGACGCTATCCCCGCGCTGATAGCGCGGCTTGAGGCCAAAGACAAGCCTCAGGTGGCGCAGGCGGAGATGATCCAGGCCCTGGCGTTGTTTGACGATGCGAAGGCGCGCGCATACCTGCTCTTAGCGCTGCAAGGCCGCTGCTGCCCTCGGGCGGAAGTCGTGTGGAATTGCTTCGGCGAGAACATGGATGCCAAGCAGCTCGAGCTGGCGTTTCAGACCGCCACCGGCGGCGGTCCCAACAGCCTGTCCGCTGCGAAGGCACTGGGCCGCTATGGCACGCCGGGGGACAAGGCCGTCGCGTTGGTGGAGCGGATCCAGGGCATGCTTCCGGACGCAAAGGGGACCACGCGGCTCAGGCTGGTGCAGGCGCTGGCCGGCATGAACCCCGACCGGGCGGGCACCGCGCTGTCAATGCTGCTGGCGGATACCGACCCCGAGGTGCGCGCCGCGGCGCTGACCGGACTGGCGCGCAGCTCGTTCAACACGAGCACCTTGCTTGATGCCCTGCAACGCGACCCCGCGCCGCAGGTGCGGCAGGGATGTGCGCGGGCGCTGGCGGCGGAGCCCAGTGAGGAAGTGCTGCCCATCTTCCTCGAACTGCTGGACGACCCCGATCTGCGCGCCATAGCCCTCACGGCGCTGGTCAGAGCGAACAAGGGGGTGGACCTGGGAACGCACGCCTTTGTCTGGCGCAACTGGTATCATGCCCGGCACCCGCCGCCGCAGCCCAAGCCCAAGGTCCCGCCCGCGGAGGGGGCTGAGGAGGAGGAGCCAAAGGAAGACGCAGAGGCGCCGCAGGAGTGACACGGACTGTGAACGCGAGGCCTGAAGAGGCCCCGCGCTGGTCTGTGTCTCTGTGGCTCGGTCATATGGGATACACTCTCGGCGAGGACGGATACTTTCGGCGCGGCGGCGGCCATAATCACGACCGTGATGAGCTTCGGCATGAGCATCGGTCTCCGCGAGAGGACGACTGATCGTACGACAGCCGCGGCCGACAGGAATGTCGGCCCCACCGCGTGGCAAGCGGAGCCGGCCTCCCGCATCTTCTGTCCTCAATCCCTATCTCGCTACTCAGGCGGGCGCAGCGTGATCTTGCGGTACAAGCCCTGTTCCGCCGGGCCGGACGCGCGGAAGCCGACGGTGCCCTCACGGTGATCCGGAACGCGCATCGTGTGCGCCTTTGTCCCGTCCACCTGCACTTCCACGGTATCGCCTCGGCAGTTCACAACGATGTGATGCGCTTCACCGCGTCGTATCTCCTTGGGCAGAAGCAGCGGCTCGGACATTTCCCACTGGCCATTGCGGCGCACATGCGGGCGCAGCGTGTTGGGCTTGGTCTTATACTCGGGCGCGCTGTAGGGGCTGTCGGCGCTCTGCAGTTGGTACATGACGCAGTTCTCGGCGTCGCGCGCCCGGACAATCCAGCCGGCGATGCCCTGGCCTTCCGGCGGCAGCGTCAGATCGAACTCGAAGCGATAGTCCTTGAACCCCTCGCCGTTCATCAGCCCTGTGTCGCCGCCGGCAACAAGCAGCCCTTCGGGCTTGAATGTCCAGCCGGCGACATCCGGCCACAGCTCGCGCTTCTTCTCCAGGTTCTCCCCGAACGACGGCCCGGTCGCGCCTGTCGCCGTTGCCCGAGCACGGTTCGCCAGGCTTTCGAGCCGCTTCGCATCAAGCGAGGCAGCCGGCACGACGACGAGATTACACATGAATGGAGCCCGCTGCTTGACGCTGAAGGTGCCCCACGGCCGCAAGCGCATCACCGGAGCGGACTCCAGCGCCGCCGCGATATCTGCGTCCGCGCTATCCACAGACGACAACGCAATCGTCGCCAGTCCGCCGTCGCCCATGATCGGGAACGACAGGCTCCCCTGGGCATCGCTGGTCGCCAGAAGCGCTGGCCGCCCCGAGCCGCTCGCCGGCGCTGCAAACAGGACGTGCGGCCCCGACAGGATGGCCACATCTTTCAGCCGCGCCGTTGTCCCCTGTTCAGGAACGACCCGCTGGAACCGCCGCCCTTCGAGATGTACCGCAGGCCGCAGCAGCACGACGGTTTTCTCGCCAGCCTTGAAGTCGTGCTCGATGGACAGCACGCCGCTCTGCGGTTCTGTCTTCAGTTGCTTGCCGGGAGTCTGCACATCCGCAACGCTCGCCCAATCCGGAACGCGCACGTGCACAACGGTATGCAGCGGGTCCGCCGCGTCACCGGGAGCCACCTGGATTTCCATTCGCCAGAACCCGCTCTTGGCCTCCACATCCGTCTTCACAGTGACCACGGCCGTCCGCCCGGCTGCCTTCAGTTTGCCGGTGAAACCGAGCGGGAAGTTAATGAAGATGGCGCGCTCCGATCCAGCCGCAAGATACTGCTTGAGGAAGTGCAGCCCCAGCGGCCCGTGGAAGCCGCAGCAGAAGTTCCACTCCTCGATCCTCGCCTTGACCGCGAACGGACCGGCAGCGTCCGCTTCGAGATGCCGTGAACCGAAGCCGCCGTTGGGGCTCTGGTTCATCCGGTACTGGTTCCACAGGACGCGCTCCGCCATGTCCAGGTAGCGGCGCTCGCCCGTGAAGCGCCACAGGTCCAGGTTGAAGCGCAGCCAATCCGATTCGCTGCACCCCTCCGTCACAGGGTAGCTCACGTGCCAGTGCTCGCCGACTCCGCCGATCGGCCAGACGAAACCGCCGTTGACCGCCGCATCCCATTTGGCGCGAGCCGCGTCGAGATACGGACGCTCGCCCGTCAGTCCATAGAGCAACAGGTGCCCGCGCCAGGCGCAGAGGTTGCCGTGGCTGTGGTCAATCGGGAGCGCGTCAAACTTCTTGAAGAACTCCGCCATGCGCTGCGCCACCTTCAGATACCGTTCGTCCTTCGTCGCGCGATACAGCAGCGCCATGCCCTCGATGGCCGGGAAGTAGTCGCAGACGTAGCTGTCGCCATAGGTGCCGGTCGCACGAAACTCTTTCTCCCGCGCCGGCGACAGCATCTGTTCCGCGCAACTCACGTAGTAGTCGCCGAGTTTCCGCGCCGCGTCCAGGTAGTCGGGACGGTTGCGTTCCTGCGCGACGGCGATCAAGCCGACGAGGATGCGGCCGTTGCCCCAGAACATCGGCAGAGGCGCCACCTTCTGAGTGGTGTTCGATTCGAACCGCCTGGCCAGATCGAAGTCGGCACCGAAGTGGCCATCCGGCTTCTGGAAACGAAGGGCCTGCTCAAGCACGGGTTGGAGCGTCGCGGGCACAAACTTGTCAGGCGGGCTGGTGAGGGACGCCAGCTCGAGGAACCGGCCGGAGACGTCGCCGCTGTAATTGGTGAAGATGCGCTTCTCGGCGAACGATATGTCGGCCAGCAACCAAGGCGTTGTGTACGGCGCGAGCGCCAGCCGGTCCACGCCGCGCTTCAGGTCGTCGCCGATCGGCCCGGCGAGTTCCACATCGCAGGCCTTGGGCAACGACACCGTAGGCCATGCATCGCCCGCCGGAGTGCCTGGCGAAACGATGGCGAACAACGTCGCCAGAGCCAGCGAAACGCGCTTCATCCCGCCCTCCCTTCGTCACCTCGCCAGCTCACCGACCTGCAAGTCGCCACCACGCGGCCATTCTGGCCAACGGCATCGCACAGGTACGCCAGATCACATCACGTGTACAGCATGCGCGCAGCATTCAGTAGTTGAGCCGTTGCCACGTTAGCACGGTGAAGTCGTTGCGCAACTTCCCGCGTCGTCCTGGCTGGCCTTAGGCGACAGGACGTGCACAGCCGGCGTACTCAGTACACTTGACCATGGCTGATCCCCAGGTAAAGGCGGACGGCCGGCGGTTCTCCGCAATCCCGTTTGCCTCCCATGACCTGGGGCTGCTATACTGAGCCGTCAACGACTATCGAACGCGTCACGGGGGCGGGAGTGCATGGCGACCGAGCCGGTTCCTCCACAAGGGTCCGACGCACCGACATTGTTGCCAGGTTCGGCGCACGCCGGCGACGGCAAGGTCGGAGCTGAAGAGACCATCGGCCTCCCCGGCGATGACCGGAGGCCCAGGGCTCCAGCCATCGCCATCCCGCCGGTCCGCGAGCGTACGCAGACGATTGGGCCGTACACGCTGCTGCGGCTGCTTGGCCGGGGCGGCATGGGCGCGGTGTGGGAGGCGCACGACACGCGCCTGAACCGCCGCGTGGCCGTCAAGGTGATGGTGGCGGGCGAGGACGCTTCGGCGAACGAGACGGAACGCTTCAAGCGCGAAGCACAGAACTCGGCCAAGCTGCGGCATCCCAACATCGTCCCCGTGCATGATTTCGGCGTCGAGCGCGGCCGGCACTACCTCGTGATGGACCTGGTGGACGGCGTGATGCTGGGCGACGCTCTACGCCAGCGGCAGTTCACCTACCGCGAGAAAGCGCAACTGTTGGAGAAGGTTGCCCGCGCCGTGCAGTACGCTCACGAGCAGGGCGTAATCCACCGTGATCTCAAACCCTCCAACGTCATGCTGGAGCAGAAGGGCGGCGGCATTTCATCATTTACTGCGGCAGAAGGAACGCCACCACCCGCCAGTCCGCAATCCGCAATCGCCAATCCCCAACCGCTGGAGCCGCTGGTGATGGACTTCGGCTTGGCCAAGGACATCACGCAGGATTCCAGCCTGAGCCAGAGCGGGCAGGTGATGGGCACGCCGGCGTACATGTCGCCGGAGCAGGCTGAAGGGCGCACGCGGGAGGTCGGGCCGTGCTCGGACGTGTACAGCCTGGGCGCGATTCTCTACGAGATGCTCACTGGGCGCCCGCCGTTCACGGGTGAGAACGTGATGCAGGTGCTGCGCGCGACGCTGACCGACGACCCCGTCCCGCCGCGGCAGATTGCGCCCGGCGTGCCACGCGACCTGGAGACCATCTGTCTGAAGTGCCTGCACAAGAGGCCGGAGCGGCGCTATGCGAGCGCGGCGGCGCTGGCGGATGATCTGAAGGCGTGGCTGAACGGCGAGCCGATCAGCGCACGGCCCGCGTCGCTGGCGGAACGCGCGATCAAGCGCGTGCGTAGGAACCCGGCAGTCTATGGCGTCAGCGCGGTGGCGCTGGTCGTCATCGTGGCGGTGACGGTGGTTTTCATGGTGTCCCTGGACGCGAAACGGCGAGAGGCGGAGGCCAACCTGGTGCGGTTCACCGCCGAGAAGGAAGCGAAGGAGCGGGCGGAGGCGGAGCGCCGCCGCGAACAGAAGAACTCCGTGCCGGCCTTCGTGGAGTCTGCACGGATGGCCCTGAGCAAGAAGAAGCTTGACGACGCACTCGCTTATCTCCAGGTGGTCTTGGACTGCGAGCCGGACAACGCCCCTGCGCTGATGATGAAGGCGCAGGTGTTCATTGTGCGGGAAGACTACGCCGCAGCGACGCAGGTGCTGCGCAGGTATCTTGAGCTGGAACCGGGTAATATCAGCGTGCAGAAAATGGCAGAGCTTTCTGCCAAGGCCAAGCCAGGCGATTCGGCCTATGCCGCCGCCTTTGCCGACATCTTCATGCGGCAGGGCTATTTCTACCTTGCCGAGGGCCTCACCAAGGACGCCAACAAGCTGCTGGCGGCGTACAGGCAACGCATTGATGCCGCATGGTCGGGAATGAAGGTGGGCGGCAAGTTGTCTATCACCGCGGACGGGGTGTTTGAACTGGACCTGACCCAGTGCAAGCAGATAGCGAACCTCTCGCCGCTCCAGGACATCCCGATAGCCTCGCTGATGCTTGGCGGGTGCGAACGACTGACGGACCTCGCCCCGCTTAAAGGAATGCCGCTGACGAAGCTCAGCATCAGCTACTGCCCGCAGTTGACGGACCTGTCGCCGCTTAGTGGCCTGCCGCTTACGCGGCTCAACGTTACCGGAACCAGTGTGCAAGATACGTGGGTGGTCACCGGGATACAGGACCTGTCGGTGCTCAAGGGCATGCCGCTTTCGGAACTGCACATTGCCTACTGCACGGTCAGGGACATCTCGCTGCTCAAGGGCACGTCGCTTACGAAGCTTGAGCTCGACGCATGCGGGATCACAGACATCTCTGCACTTTGTGGTATGCCCCTTACGGGGCTGGCACTTGACGATAACCCATTAGCGGATCTTTCGGCGCTCAGGGGCATGCCGCTCAGGTACTTATCCCTTGTGAGGTGCCCCAATCTCCGCGATCTGTCGCCGTTGAAGAACCTGCCGCTGAAACGGCTCGGAATAAACGATAGCTCCGTGACCGACCTGACGCCCCTGGAGGGCATGACCATCCAGGCTATCTCGTTCACGCCGGGTAAGATTACGAAGGGGTTGGAGATTGTGCGCAGGATGGAATCCATCAAGTCAATCTGCTTAGGCTACGACGCGTGGATACCCGCAGCGGAATTCTGGCGACGTTACGACACGGGGGAGTTCAACAAGTGAAGGATGAAGGATGCGGGCGATGGCCACGTGTGCGCGCTTCCGCACCGGACGGCGGGCCGCTGCCGGGGCTGAAGGTGGACCCGGCGGGGAAGTAGGCGGCGCTACGACGCGAGGGAGTTCAAGCAGTATGCCCGACTTCACCTTCTGCCCGCAATGCAACACCAAGTACCAGGATCGTGGCGCCGCGGGTCATCCAGATTATCCCCAAGTCCACCGCCTTGGCGCGCGGGTGCTGCACGGAGATACCCAAGGAACGCACGCTGGCAGGGCCGCCCGCAGATGGAAATGGACGTGCGCACCGATCCTCTACCGCGCAAACACACGACGCACTCCGCGCCGCAGCAGCCACCAGACTCCTCGCAGGAGGTACCACAGCAGGAGCAGCAACCCCAAGCCCGGCAGGCCGATCACTGAGGGCCAGTACCACCCGCTCCACGAGTAGTGTTCGAGGACGGTCAGCATCCGGGAGTCTTCCCGCAGGACAAGGAGCGCGACGACCGGGGTCAGCACGACGTAGAACGCCAGCAGGACGATCAGCGCACGCCGCCGCCGCCGGACAATCCACACGATCACTTGCGTCAGGACAACGACAAGGAGCATGACAGACAACATCATCCCTGGCGCCGACAAGCGGAACGGCGATACGGCAAGTCGGGCCAACACCTCGCCTGTGTAATGCCACGGCAACGGCCGCACGACGCGCGGATCTTCCGGCAGCGGCCCATTCGCCATCGCCACGGGCGGGACGCCCGTGGTACCACGAACGTCTCGTTCGTGGCGGGCAAGCGAGGCGCCCGGCGCTCCCGCCACGGGCAAGGCGCGGCGGCAGACGGTGACGCCAGAGCTCCCTCTGTTGGACTTCGTGATCAGCCGCGGAAGCTCACGCCTGTCTTCGGTCGCCAGCACCGCATCCACGCCCTTGGCCGGACTGAACCACAACGGTTGGCCTGTCGCGCCGTCCAGGCCCAGCAGGCTGTCGTCGGTCGTGGCTACCACCGTGGCTGGCTGGCCGGGCTTGCCAGGGAGGACCTCGCGGATGCCATTTATGCCCGAGCGCTCCCACAATACGCGTTTCATCCCCGCGTGGGAGACGCGCAGTCTGCCGCCGCCAAGGAACAGAAGGTCGTCCTTTCCGTCGCCATCCACGTCGTGTGTCCTGTTAAGAGGTATCTCCGTCGCCGGCCGGGCTTGGCCGCGGGCGTCAAGGACCACATCCTGCGCCCTGGACAGGCTGACGCAGACCGCGCGGCGGCCGTCGCCGTCAACGTCCGCCAGGAACACTCGCGACGATAGGTCGGCTACGTAGTTATCAGTGGGCGGGGTTTTGTAGCTCCAAGTCCATCTCGGCTCGCCTGTCCGGCCGTCAACAGCCAGCACGTCCCACGCGCGGCAGAACTTATTGGTTTGGGGCCGCTCGAAGTTAGAGGACACGATGACGATCGCCACCTGCCCGTCGGCGTTCAGGTCGCCCACGGCGGGATCAGACACGGCATTCGTCGGAAGGCCGTACTGCTCCACTTTCGCAGACAAGGGTCGCCGCCAGAGGCACCGGCCGTCCCGGCCGCTGAGGGCACGGAGTTCGTAGCCCCACATGTTGTCGCCCTCGGGCACGGGGGCGGCCACCACCAGATCGCAGACGCCGTCGCCGTCGAGGTCACCGAAGTCTAGCTGCGGCGAGTTACTGAGATCGAAGTTCTGAATCCGCTCTCTTGTCTCGGTGAGCGGTTGCCTCCAGAGGGCCTTGCCATCCTTCCCGGAAAGCGCTGCCAGCCAGAGCTGGCCTTCCGCTCGGCCGCGATGCGAGGTGTTCAGGACAAACATGATGATCTCCGGCCGGCCATCGCCGTCGAGGTCGCGGCACGCGGCGACTCGGTACTGTTCGGGAACCTGCGCCTCGTTGTCGTCCCCACGCTCAACGCGCAGGTCCTCGGCCGACCAGATGCGCCGGCCGGTCTTCCCTGAGACCGCGTGCAGTTCAAAGTTGTACCACGCGGAGTCCCAACTCCCCCGTGGATGGACCTGCCCTCCGACTTCGAGGAAATCAGGCGTGCCGTCGCCGTCCAGGTCGCCGTAGGGCGAGTTGCCAACTCGCCCCACAGTGGGCCGGGGCAAGGGCAGCTTGTCCCCGCTTCCAGAACCGACATCCGACTGCCACAAGACGTGGCCATCGTTCCCTGAAACGGCGGCCAGGCTGTATCCGCTACGAACCAGGTCGGCGATGCCGTCGCCATCGAAATCCTGAGTGGGCCGCCAATCGCCCAGCCGCTGCCAGACCAGTGGTGGCATGCCCCTGATAGCGCAGAGCTCTTGCGGCTCCGGCCCGCGGAACACCAGGTCCTGGATGCCGTCGCGGTTGAGGTCCGCATTTGAGAGCAGGACGGACTGGTCGGGCAACTCGCTCGCGAGCCGCCCCGTGCCGGCCTCAAGGATGCACGTGGCGGGCTGGTCGGTTGCGTTATAGGGCACGACGAGTTGCGGCCACCCACCACGACCCGTTGACCACCAGCGCAGCGGACCTACGCCGGGCCGCGCGGGACGCTCGTCAATGTACGTGGAGAAATTGCTCTTAGATTCGTTGCCGCCGCTTGAGCTACCCCACCACCCTTGCGCCTTTGACGCCCACCACCACAGGGCGTGGCCGTCCTTTCCGGAGAGCGCATCCACAAACACGGACTGCCCGGCATGATATTGCACGGCCGTGCCCACGAACAAGTCGCGGCTGCCGTCGCCGTCAATGTCAGGCCCGACGATGAGGTGGTCGCAGGCAAGGTGATTCTGTGCAGTCTTGAGGCCGCGTTGCCAGCGCGGTTGACCGGTGGCGGCGTCGAGCACCTCGATGCCGCTCCAGGAATCGAATCCGTGGCTGCGGGTATCGCAGATGATTGGCACGATCACGGCGGGCTTGAGATCGCCTTCCAAACCGGCGACGCACGGCCAGTCACACAGTGTTTCGTACACGCGCCGCTCCCGCAACAGGTCGCACAGCCTGCCGGAGGCTTGGTTGCTTCCCCACCTGTTGGAGATTGCTCCGGTCTGCAAGACTCTGTTCCACATCGGTGTGCGGGTCTTGAGCGACAGGGCGAGCACCGACAGGCTGTTAGTGAGGTGGTTTCCGGGTTCCATTTTGTCTATGCCCATCAGGAGCAGGTCGGGCTGGCCGTCGTTGTCCAGGTCGGCGACGCGCGGCCGCACCACAGGCACGATACCGAGATCGTAGCGTAGCCAGGCAGGCTTGCCCGTTTGCAGGTCCAACCCCACGACATACCTGCCCGCCACGCAGACCACGATGGACTGGACACCGAGCCGCACTACCTCGGGCGCCCAGCGAAATGCACCGGCGCCTTGGAACCAGCTCCTTTCCAGAGGGTAACGCCACAGCGATTTCCCTGTCTTCCCGGAGACAGCCTCCAGCCAGGCCGTTTCTGGCCCATCCGTGAAGGCTGCAATCAGGTCGGGAGTGCCGTCGCCATCCACGTCGGCCACGGCCGGCGAACCGACGGTCGTGCCCGGGCCGGCCTGAAAACACCACAGCACTTTGCCCTTCTTGTCCGCCGTGCCCTTGCCGGACACAGCCCAGAGCGTTGCGGTACTCCGGCATCCCCAGACAAGATCGCCCACACCATCGCCATCGAGATCAGGCGCCGGCTGCAGGAACTCGGGCGGGCCCTGGTCACGATTGTAGTTGAAGGCGAATTCCCGCCTCTGGTCCTGCTCGAGGTTCAGTTCCCAGACCGGCTGGGCGTTAGCGCCATCCAGCAGGCTCAAGGTGGATTCCTTGGTGCGGACCACGTACGGCCGGCCATCCAGGTTCACGACTCTGGCGGTATCGTGACCATTGAGTTTGACCGGCGCCCAGAGCAACTGCTGCTGCAGCGAAACGTTGAACGGGAGGAACGTGTTCCCGCCGCTGCGCCCAAGCAGCAGTTGGAACGTCTCGGTAGCCAGGCCCCCACCCTTCAGGCGCACACGGTATGAGCCAGCGGGCAACTCGACCGGCTCGGCGGTCGGCACCGTGAAGGACGGTATGGCCCGCTCATCGCTGTCCTCCTGCAACACCTCCGCGACCAGGGCAGGCCCATCGGTTTTCAGCTCGAGGCGGCCCAGCCGGGACTGGCGGTATCCCTCGTACCGCTTCGCCGGGTCCTTCTCGAGACACTTCAGGCAGATGACCTCGAGATCGCGGTCCACGCGCGGGTTAAGTTTCTGCGGCGGCTCCGGCTCATCGTTCCGCACTTTCATCAACGTCGAGAGGACGGTCTCGCCTTTGAACGGCGGATGAGCGGTCAGCATCTCGTACAGAATCGCTCCGAGGCTGTACGTGTCCGACGCCGTGGTCAGGTACTTTGAGTGGCCCGACGCCTGTTCCGGCGACATGTAGGACGCCGTCCCGACCACGGCGCCGCTCTGCGTCAGGCCGCTGTCCTCCTCGACACGCTTCGCCAGGCCGAAGTCCATCACGTAGGGGTTGAGATCGTTGTCGAGGAGAACGTTTGCGGGTTTCAGATCGCGATGCAGGATGCCCCGTTGGTGCGCGAAGTGGACGGCGCGTGCAACGGCAGCCAGCACCCGCGCGGCAGACTTCGGATCGTGGACGAACTGCGGGATGCGCTGCGACAGGCTCCCGCCCTCGATCAGCTTCATCGAGAAGAACTGCTGGCCCTCGTGCTCGCCGACCTCGTAGATCGGGATGATGTTGGGATGGTCGAGGGCCGCGGCGGCTCGCGCTTCCATCTGGAACCGCTGCACCTCCGGCGCGCTGGCCAGTTGGCCCGTCAGGATCATCTTCAGCGCCACCGTGCGGTTGAGGCTGATCTGCCGCGCCTTGTAGACGACGCCCATCCCGCCGCGCGCCAGTTCCTCGATGAGCTCGTAATCGCCGAACCTTCGCCCCGTGGTCGGAGTCGCCTGCGAGGATGCGCCCGGGGATGGCGTCGGAGCGGTGGCGGGGTTGGGTGTGATCGTCGGCGTCGCGGCAGTGGGTGCCACGCCATCTTTGGCGCGCCCGGCGGGCAGATCAACAGTCTCGTTGCTGGGCGCAACGGTACCTGGCGTGCCGCCCGTCTGCGGATGTGCCACTGCGGGCTTGTCCCGCAGTGCATCCGGCCTCAGTGTGGGCGCGTCGGACCCCCGGCTGAAGCCCTTGTCTTTATACACATTGTTGGTCCCCTTGGGCGAGGAGAAAACCTTGGACCATGACCGTCAGCGTGTGCCAGCCGCGCCAGATAGAGATCCAGCCGGGCGGGCCGTCGCCCTTGCGCGCCAGGAAGCCGCC
>JAPLOD010000056.1 GCA_026692735.1 Planctomycetota bacterium
GTCCTGCTCCGCCTTGGGGTCGTGTACTTTCAGCGCTTTGAGCACGTCGCCCAGGCTCTTGCCCTTCACCAGCTTCATCGTGAAGAAGAGGCGGCCTTCTGCATCAATTCCTAACTCGTGGATCGGCACAATGTTGGGGTGCTCAAGCTGCCCCGTGACTTGGGCTTCCTCGACGAAGCGCGCCTTGTCCTTGGCCGACTTGGCGTCGAGCATCACCTTCATGGCCACAGGGCGGCGGATGTCGCGGTCGGCGGCTTTCAGGATGACGCCCATGCCGCCACGGGCGATTTCGCCCTCGACGATGTACTTCTCGTCGGTGGCGGCGGGCTTGATCGCGGCCTCGATCTTCTTCTCGACGGGTCGGGGCAGGCCCTCCATGGTGTCCTGGGAGGCCGAGCCGTCGTCCACGGCGGGCAGGGGCGAGCCGTCCAGCGTCACGCCGCCCTTGAAGTTGGCGCGGCCCAGGGCGCTGCTGTCGCCGATGGCGGCGGGGATGGCGTTCTCGGCTTCCTTGTCGGGCTGGGCGTCCTGTTCCTTCTCCGGCGCGGCGGCCAGCGATTGCTCGGCGGAATCCTCCGGCACAACGAAGATGCCCTGGCACTTCTTGCAGCGTAGCCGCTTGAACGCGGGCATGCCGGCGGTGCGGTACTTCGTGTTGCACTGCGGGCAGTTGGTGAAGGTGGGCATGGGCTAGTCCGCTTCCGTTGTGCCTGACAGCCGAGAGCACGAGCGCACGTTCCATTGCCGCATGGGCGAGGCCTTTGCGTATGTCGGACTCACTTGGCGTTCCTCATTTCACCTAGCACGTTCCACTTCGTACTTGGCCGCCAGCGATTTCCGGCCTTGGCGGCTGGGTTATCCTTGTCGGGCACTAGATCCTCCACGTCTCGGCTTGCGTCGAATACTATGGTGCCCTTCCAGCCCCTCTGTTCCTCGCGTCCAATGACGATGAACCTGCGCAGAACACCTTCCGGGTCCATTTCCTCGAAGCACCCCAGTCCAACGCGCTTCCAGCGCAGGACGCTGTTCTGTGAGCAGTGGATCTCGAACTCGGCTGGCTGTAATGGATGGTTGATGGCACCGATCTGTGCGTCGGCCTTCTGAGCCGCCTCGGTGCCCTTGTCGTATTCGATCAAGCGTTGTAGTGCGGCGATGGCTTGGTCACAGTCCCCCTTTGCCAAGTCCTCCTGAGCGCGATCGTACAAGCTCATCGGGACGCCGGCGAGGCACAGCCTCAGGTAGCACTCTGGCGCTTCCTTGGCTTCAAGAGCCTTCTGGAACTCGCGCTTGGCCTCCGCCGGCTTGCCGCTCAGCCAGTACGCCCGCGCCAGTTCCAGCGGCGACACCTTTGCCCCGACTGCGCGCGCCCGCTCCCACAGTTCTGCCGCCCAGTCGGGGAAGTTGCGGAAGTAGTACCATTCGGCCAGGGTCGCCAGCGCCGCCGCGTCCTCCGGCTTCTCTTGCAGCGTCTTGATCGCCGCATCCACGCATGGCATGAAGTCGCGGTAGCGCTGGGCGCAGGCGAGGTCCCAGAACATGATGGTGCTGTCGCGACTGCTAGACACAGCAACCTTGGCATCGGGGGTAAGGGCAACGGCGGCGAGTCCCGCCGTGTGGCCAGTGAAGGTGTGGATCTCGCGGCCGGTCGCGACATCCCACACCTTCAAGGTGCAATCCCAACTTCCAGACAACGCCGTCTGCGTATCCGGGGCAAACATGAGGCTGTGGACAATGTTTGTGTGGCCCGTGAAGGATCGCACTTTCTCCCCAGTATCCACATGCCACAAGGAAATAACCCCGTCGTTGCTCCCCGAAAGCGCCAGGCTACCATCCGGGGAGAGTGCGATCCCCCCCCACACGCCTGGACTGGTCTCCTTGGACCATATCTCACGACCTGCGTCCAGATCCCACAGCTTCAATGCCCCGTCATCGCTCTTTGACAGTGCCCTGTTCCCTCTTGGCGAGTAGGCAACACGCCACACACTGCCCTTATGTCCTCTGAGGCGCCGTGTCTCGCGCCAAGCCTCTACCTCCCAAAGGCGCAGCGCGCCGTTCCTGCCGCCCGTAAGGGCCGTCTTTCCATCTGGAGAGTAAGCGACGCTCAGTACTGGCTCGCCGGTGGGAATGCTCCGCATGCGGCGGCCCGCTCCCAGTTCCGAGACATCGAGGCAGTTGCCATTCCCCGGGTGCAGAATCCATTTACCATCCGGGGAGAACGCAAAGTTGCCCTGGTCCTGCGGATTGTCCTGCGCGGCGGGGCTAGGAAGTTCCCTGCCTGTCGCGACGTCAAGGACGCGCAGCCTGGGTCCCCGTCCTCGATAGGCAATAACAGTCCCGTCGGGGGACAGTGCGGTATGCGCCGTTGCACTGAACGCCGTCCTCACAGACCGCGCCTCGCGTCCCCCAGTGATGGGCCACAGCTTCAGTGTGCCATCTCGGCTCGCAGAGAACGCCAGTCGTCCATCCGTCGAATACGCCACGCCTGTGACATAGCCCGCGTGGCCGGCGTACGAACAGAGCTCGCGCCCCGTCCCCACGTCCCACAGCTTCAGCGTACCGTCGCCGCCACCCGAGAGAACCGACCGTCCGTCTGGGGAGAATGCCACACTGCTGACACTGTGACGGTGGCCGGCAAAGGTTCTGATCTTGCTGCCATCGCCAACACTCATGAGCTGTAACTGGCCTCCCATGGCTCCAGTAAGTGCCAAGCAGCCATCGGGGGCAAAGGCTACGCTCAGGGGCAACTGCCCGCAGTCAGAAGACCTGAGCATCTGCCCCGCTTCCACGTTCCAGACGACTACTCGATCGCTGCCCCCCGACAGCGCCAACTTGCCGTCAGGCGAGAATGCCACAGCGCCCACATACTGCTTGTGTCCCCTAAGACTCCGCAGTTCGTGCCCCGTAGGAACGCTCCATATCTTCAGCGCCGTAGGAGTCTGCGCCTTGTCGGGTTCGGCAATACCGCCGCCACCGAGAGCCAACTCTCCGTCTGGCGACAGGGCGACGCCGAGCACAGGATACGCTTGAGGGCCGAAGGACCGGACCTCCTGTCCCGTGATCACATCCCATAGCCTCATCGTTTTGTCTGTGCTTCCCGAAAGCGCGAGGCGTCCGTCCCGCGAGATCGCCACGCTGTTTACCGCCCGTGTGTGTCCTGTGAACCTTCGCATCGCGCGGCCCGTCATGACATCCCACAGTTGCAGTGTGCCCATGCTCCCACCCGATAGCACTGAGCGGTTGTCGGGGAAGACGGCTACGCAGAGCACCTCCTCCCCTCTTTGCGCGTGGAACGAATGCAACGACACCGGTGAGTTCCGGTAGCGGTCCAGCATCCCCAAGTCTGCTGGCATTGTCGGAAGACTCAGCCGCGCAAGAATGTCGTACGCTTCCTTGTAACGCGCCTCGGCCTCCTGCCATCGGCTCGCCAAGCCTAGCGCGTCGCCCTGCGCGGCAAGGCTCTCCGCCTGCCGCGTCTCCGCGTCCTTCCGCGCCTTCTCTGCCTGTTCCTTCTGTCGCTGTGCCTCAGCTTCTCGTTGTTCGGCAATCAGCTTCTGGTCCACAGCGTTTCCGCGCTCGTGCTCCGCCTCGCGCCGCTTCTGGTCCAGCGACCACATGAACGCCGCCGTACCCACCACGATCACCAGAATTGCCACCGCGCCCACTACGTACGGTGCCGGGTTCTTACGGACCTTCTTCCACGCACGCTCCGCCGCACTGATGGGCCTCGCGCTGATTGGTTCGTCATGCTGGAAAGCCTTCAGTTCGTCTGCGAACTCAGCGGCGCTGGCGTAGCGCCGGCCCCCCTCCTTCTCCAGACACTTCAGGCAGATCGTCTCCAGGTCACGCGGCACGCCCGGCGTGAAGACTCGCGGCGGAACGGGTTCCTCATGGAGCGCGGCGCGCATCACTTGCAGCGCGTTCTCGCCCACGAACGGCGGGCGCCCGGCGAGCATCTCGTAGAGGATCGCGCCCAGGCTATACACATCGGAGCGCGGTCCAACGAGCCTGGCTTTGCCTTCGGCCTGCTCCGGCGCCATGTACGCTGGCGTTCCCAACGCCTGGCCGGTGCGGCTGAGGCCCGATTCTTGCTGGGTGTCCT
>JAPLOD010000057.1 GCA_026692735.1 Planctomycetota bacterium
CGTCCAGTTGACGCACGACCTCGGGCGAACGCAGCCGCAGTTTGGGCCGAAGTGCAGGCCACGACGTGAGGTTTCCCCGGCGCGAAAACGGCATCCCCGCCCTCAGCTCCCCCCCGTTCCTCTTCGCCGCGCCCTTCATTATCTCCGACGGGACCTTCCCGGGGAGGCAGGCGCATTCCTCGCCTCCAGGGCCCCTATTTCTGCGGTGTATAGCATACGTAGACGTACCTGCTGCGAGGGACGCCATGAAGACTATGTGCTGGATGAAGGTACGGCTTGCGGCGATCGCCGCAGCGGTGGTCGTGGCAGGCGGCTGCGGATTACGCAGGCTTCCGGCTCAGGAGCCGGAGGCAAAGTCTGCTTTGGAGCGCGACCCAACGCAGGTCAGGGACCTCACGCCCGTTACGATTCACAAGACCCCGCAGCATCCGCCGGTCATCATTGTCCGCGACGGTGTGCCGCAAGCCAAGGTCTACGTGGCGGACGGGCATCCGGGCAAGAACCTCGCGATCCTGGTCAAGGAACTCGTGGAGGCTGTCAAGCTGAGCACGGGCGCCGAACTGGAGGTGGTCAAGCAGCTTCCGGCGGATGACGTGCCCACGATCGTCATCGGCGACTGCGATGCCTCCCGCGCGGCCGGCATTGACGCGGCCAAGATCCCGATCGAAGGCTTTGTTGTCAGAACGGCGTCGAACCGCATCTATCTGGTTGGCAGCGCTGCGCCGCTGCCCACGTTGGCCAACATCAGCGGACCGTACTCCAATGACGGCACGGCGTGGGCGGTCGCGGACTTCCTGGAGCGGTTCGCCGGCGTCCGTTGGTATTGGCCGACCGAGGTGAATGGCAGGAGTATCGTCAAGACCAGGACGCTGGTGGTCGGTCCAACCGATTACAGCGACGAGCCGGTGTTTCACAAACGCGAGTGTTGGCCGTGGACGCGCTACTCAAAGAAGACCGGCGAGTGGCGAGCCAGGTTCTTCGAGAAGAACGACCCGGTCCCCAGCGAGCGGGCGATCCCCGCTGGCCTCGATGCCATTGATATGACAGCGGTCCTTGCCGGGTTGCGCATGGGCAACAGTTGGCCGTATCAGGTCAAGGTCCACGACCCACAGCAGATATGGAAGAACCAGAAACTGATTGACCAACACCCCGACATGTTCTCCAAAAAGAAAGACGGCAAGCCGAACTTCAGCATGCTCTGCTACAGCTCGCAGAAAACGTTCGACTTCCTGATCGCCGGATGTGAGGCGGTCTGGGAAAAGGGGCAGTTCAACCTCCCGGGTTGGCAGAACCATGGGGTCAGTTGGGTCACCAGCACGTCGGTGACGATCTCCCCGTTTGACCAGCCCTTGGACTGCGCCTGCGAAGCCTGCCAGAGTTTGCTGCGCGACGGCGGGCCATCGAAACACATGGCCCGCTTCGTCAAGAAGTTTGCAGAGGAAGTCAAGCGCCGCTGGCCCGGCAAAATGGTGCTGTACCTGCCGTATTGGAACTATGCGAAGTGCCCTGAGGACGTTGAGTTCCCCGACAACGTGCAGATACAGCTCTGCACGACGCCCTTCGCGACAATGAAGGAGCCCAAAGTGCGCGAGGGAATCGAGAAGAACCTTGCGGCGTGGCGGAAGAAATCGCCCGACAGGGTTCAGACCTGGGAGTACTCCAACGGCGTGACCGGGTGGACCTTCGCCCCTGTGCAGTACCCGCATCTGGTAAAAGACTACTATGCGCGGAACCGCGACTTGATCGTCGGTTCGTTCATCAACGGCGAATTCCTCAATGAGTGGTCGAAGACCGCTCCCACGCTCTACTGCTGGATGAAGGTGCTCTGGAATCCGGACGTGGACGTGGATGCGATCATGGACGTCTTCTGCGAGCGCATGTTCGGCAAGGCGAGCAAGACGGCGCGCGAACTGCTGCAGCTCATGTGCGACCGCTGGGAGAATACCCCGTTCTCGGCCTTCCGGAACACGGGCCGGCCCGACAGCGGCGGCTTCGCCAAGACTTGGCCGCCGGAGACCGTCGAGAGAATGGCCGGGCTTTGGGGACAGGCCCGTAAAGAGCTGCAGGACGATCCCGTCGCCCTCCAGCGATTCGAGTATTTCACCTGGACGTTCGAGCATTTCCTGAAGGAAGCCCAAGAGGCCAGCGCCAACACGCAGAAGAAATAGGGGATGAGCCGCATCGCGTAGGACATTTTGCCCAATTGTCCACGTCTTCTTCGAGAGAGAAAGGACGAACGCCATGAAGCAGAGAGGCGCGGAAGCCGTTGGCCTTGGCCTTGCGTTGGTCGTCGTGTTGCTCGCCGTGTCTGCGGCTTACGCCTACGTGGCGATCGTCAACAAGACCGATCACACGGAAATCCACATTGTGCCCGCGCCGGGCAAGATCGCGATTGACGGCGACCTTGGAGACTGGGACCTGTCAGGCGCGATCCTGATGTTCATGGATGAGGCGGGCAAGAACACCTACTCCGTTCGCGGCGCCATGATGTATGACGCGGAATTCCTGTACGTCGGCGGCCAGGTCAAAGACCCCACGCCGATGGTGAACAACTATGCCTTTGGCGGCGACTGGGGCTCGTCGTGGAACGCCGACGCGGTTCAGATCCGCTTCATCTCCAACCCCGCCATCAAGTCCACGGCCTCGATCCAGAGCGGCGGCCACATGTCTCCCGAGGACCAGAAGTATGTGAACCACATCACGCTCTGGTACTCAACGATTGACAAGAAGGCGGGTTACGCCGCCGCGTACACGCTCGGCTTTCAGGACGCGGTTCTGAACCCCGAAGGTGTGGAGGGAGCATACAGGAAGGACGCGGACGGCAAAGGATGCTCGTTCGAGTATCGAATTCCGTGGAAGGTGCTCCGTGCGCCTCGGCCGCTCCAGGGCGGAGACGAGGTGCAGGTCTCGTGGCAGCTTCACTGGGGCGACAACCAGGGCATTGCCGTGCGATGCGGCATGACGGACGTGCGCAATCCGGCCAGCGGCGATCTGGGCTACATGGGGCCGGCCTGCTGGGGCAAGGGGATCTTCGAGAAGACGGGCAACCTGAAACTCGTCGAGAAGGAACGGGGCGTTGGCCGGGCGGAAGGCCATATTCCAATTACCCTCAAAGTCGAACAGGACGGCAAGGTCAGCCTGGCGATCTGCGACGGCAACAGGAAGCTGGTCCGGACGTGCCTGGGAGCCGAGCCGTACAAGGCGGGGGAGCATACGTATCTGTGGGACGGGCTGGACGATGGCGATAAGCCGGTGCCAGCGGGGACGTACACGGCCAAGCTCCTGACGCACGCGGGGGTCAAGCAGAAGCTTGTATGCGACATAGGCGTGAGTGGGACGCCGCCCTACCAGACCGAGGACGGTAAGGGTGGTTGGGCCGGCGACTACCGCTCGCCCCATTTCGTGGCGGTCGCGGACCAATGCGCAATCCTGGGCACTACCAGCGCCGAAGCGCAGCGGGCCACGATCTGCACCGACCTGGAAGGGAAGAAGCGGTACGGGACGGATGTAAAGGGCGGGGCACTCGCGCTGCGCAAGGGTTTCGGCTACTTCGTCCAATGGGAAAACGGAAAACTCGTGAAGTTCGAGCTCGAGAGAGGAGCCTTGAGCCCGTTCAAGGGCGGCAAGCCGGAAGTCGCTGTCCTCCAGCGGGGGACGAAGGAGACCGACGCTGCCTGGGGCGGCCGGACATGGCTGCTCAAAGCCCTCGCCGCCCTCGATGACGCCACCCTCGTGCTCAGTAGCGCCAGCGATAACAAGCTGCTCCTGATTGACATCGAGACCGGCGCCGTGAAAGGCGAGGCGGAGCTGAAGGCCCCGTTCGGCCTGGCGGCGGACGGCAAAGGGACGCTCTACGCGGTGAGCGAAAACGCCGTGGGCCGCTACGATCTGCCAAAGAAACAGTTCACGCCCATCCTTCAGAACCTGGACTCGCCGCAGCACCTGGCCTGCGACAAGGACGGGAACGTCTACGTCTCGCTCCAAGGCAAGACCATGCAGGTGTGGAAACTCGCGCCGGACGGCAAAGTCCTGCTCAAGTACGGCATAGCCGGGGGTCGGCCGCTGGTCGGCAAGTTCGATCCGGCCGGCCTGCTCAACCCCTACGCCATCGCCGTGGACGCCAATGGCCGGCTGTGGGTGGCCGAGGCGGACGACATCCTGCGCAGTTACGTCGAGTGCGATCCCAAACGCTATTCGGTGTGGAACGCCGACGGCTCGCTCTACCGGGAGTTCTTCGGTTCCCTGTCCTATTCCACGCGCGCGTATGTGGACCCGGCGGAGCCGCAGTACGTCTACGCCAACTCGGTGCGCTATGAGGTCAACTACGAAAAGGGAACCTGGAAGGTGGACGCCATCGTTATGCGCCCGACCGAGGACGGCGGCGTCAAGTTCGGCTGCCCGGCGTCGCATGCCGGGGCTGTCTTCGTCAACCTCAAAGGCCGCAAGTTCCTCTGGGCACGGTTTGCCGAGCCCGGCCCCGTGCTGTACGAGGCTGTGAACGGCCGCTTCGTGCCGCGCCTGGCGTTCTACTCGCCCAAGAAGGAGAACTGGTGGCTCGACGACAACAATGACGGCCGGGTGCAGCCCGCGGAGATACGCACCGGCCCCTCGCTGCCGGGCATCTGGCTGGGCCATCCCATTGATGACAAACTGAACTTCTACTGGGCCGAGGGGGTGCAGTGGCACGGCCAGGGCGGCCAGAAAACCACAAAGCCCTACAAAATCGTGCGCTGGGATTTCCTCGGCTTCAATGACCAGGGCGGGCTCCGGTACGGCGATCCCGCGAAGCCGACGCCGATCGGCGAGGATCCCGATGGCGGCGCGGTATCGGCGTATGTACCGGACGCGGAGGGCAACGTCTACGTGCTGGTCTCCGGCGGCTCGCTCGAACGCGGCGTCCGCGAGCAGGGCTCCGGCCACCGCGTGGTCGCCATGTCCGCCGCGGGCGCCAAGCTCTGGGAATACCAGGACGCCCGCTGCGCCTTCGCCTGGACCGCCGAGATCGGCCCC
>JAPLOD010000058.1 GCA_026692735.1 Planctomycetota bacterium
CAGGAGCTTCTTGTCCGCCCATTTCTGCCAGGGGTGCGAGCCGTCCGGGTTGACGAGGCGGCCTTCCGAGTAAATCTTGCACTTGCCCGGGTCCTCGGAGATTTGCATCGAGCCGTCCACGCCCATGAAGGTCTCGAAGTAGCCGCGGGCGCCGGTCGTCGTCGCAACCTGGTAGAAGGCTTGCGCCGTGCCCTTCGGCGTGTCGTATTCGAGGATGGCGAGCACATTGTCGCTCCACTCGTGCTTCTTGTCGTACGTCGCGCCGCTGGCCATGACGACCTTTGGCGGAACGCCCAGGAACCAGCCGAACACGCCCACCTGATGCGCGCCCAGGTCCGCGATCGGGCCGTTGCCGTATTTCTTGTAGAAGCGCCAATTGAGAAACTGGTCCAGCGTGTCGTAGCCGTACTTCTTCAGTGTGGCATCGTCCAACGGTGGCACGCCCTTCGGCATGCCGAAGTCCGGGCGCATGGAGCGGTTCCACTGCGCGTAGCAGTTGGTGATCTGGCCCAGCAGGTTGGCCTCGCCCAGCAGTTTCTCGCGCGCAAACTGGTAGCGCGGATTGCTGTAGCGCTGGTGGCCGATCTGGAGCAGCTTCTTGGCCTCGCGAGCGGCGAGGACCATCTTCTTGGCCTCTTCCAGCGTCCGCGCCATTACCTTCTCGCAGTAGACGTGCTTGCCGGCCTTCAGCGCCGCGCAGGTGTGCTCCGCGTGGACGAAGTCCGGGGAGGCGACGACGACCGCGTCTATGTCCTTCTCCTTGGCGAGCATTTCCTGATAGTCGGCGTAGCCCGTGACCTCGTGTTTGCGTTTCTTCAGCCCGCGGACGGCGTAGTTGCGGTTGTATTCCCACATGTCGCAGACGGCCTTGAACTTGATATTAGGAATCTTGAGGATGGCTTCCATCAGGCACTCGCGGCCCTGGCGCCCCGCGCCGATCAGCGCGATGTTCAAGTCTGGACCGCCGCCCGCGGGAGGCGGTTGTTCCGCCTTCGGGATGAACGGCCCGGTACCTCCGCCGGCCCGCGCGGGCGGCGGTAGCGGCGGCGTTCCCGCCGGCGCTGGCGCCGTGCCCTGTGCCTGGCCGCAGCCCGAGCCGGAGAGAACCAAGGTTGCGCCGGCGAGCGCCGCCACCGAATGCACGAACTCCCGCCGGTTCAGACTGCGATCTGCGGGCTGTGCCCTCTGGGTTGGTTTCGCTTCTCCAGGACTGTGCTTTTCGCGTCTCTTGCCGCTCATGGCTCTTGCGCTGCTCCTCGTTGTTGTAACTGGATGCTCCGGATCGAGCCTCGACCCGGAGGCTTACGTTTCCCCCGCCTATCTACCCTAACCCGACGGATTTTGCCACTGCCACCGGCCGCATTTTTCCGCCGCTGCTGTCCAGAACTGCACCTTGTGCAGTACCCAAGCCCCAGCGCCCTGACCCTATGCCCGCCCTTTCCCTCGTGTCCTTGGCGTCTCGGCGTCTCGGCGCCTCACCTTTCGTGTCCAGGAATGCACATGTGCAGCGGCGCAAGCCATGCTCGACGTAGGCGCCCTGCCCACGCCGCCAGCCCAACTGCCCGAAGCGTGCCACGCCCTCCTCTTACGTTGCGCCTCTCGTAGTCCTAACGTGGCCGAAGGAGCCACGTCACTTCTTCTTTTTCTTCGCGATCTGGTTGAGGACGTCCCTGGCATCCTTCTTCACGTTGTTGTTCTTGGTGCCCTCAACGACCTTGGTCATCACGGGCTCGACCGCAGCCATCTGCTGCTGCCAGATCTCCTTGGCGATCTTGACGGCCGCCGCCTCTGCTTCACCCTTCACTGCCTCGTCGGCCAGGCAGCCTGCCACGATCTCCAGCGCCGCCGCGCTCTTGACATCTCCCAAGCCGGCCAGCACCGATTTCCTCTCCTCCGGGCGCTTGGCGACTTCCATGGCCGCCTGGTACAGCTTCAGCGTGTCCGCCGCCGAGCGGCCGCTGGGCAGCCCTGCCACCCGCACGTAGCCCTGCAGCGCCACGATCTTGTGCACGTCCGTTGCCGCGGTCTTGGCCATGTTCAGCAGGTCGTCCAGGCAGGCGGCATCGGGCCACGACTTGGCCATCGCCCGCAGAGAAGCGTCCACAACCTTCTCGTCCTTGTCCTTCAGACCGGCACGCAGCGCTTCGAGGGAGTTCTTCCCCCCGACCCGCCCGAGGACGCCCAGCAG
>JAPLOD010000059.1 GCA_026692735.1 Planctomycetota bacterium
ACCTCAAGCTGCAGGGCCTTGTCTGCGTCCGCCGCCCGCATGGCGCCCGCAATAAGCAGCACCGGGAGGCTACGCGCCGCTTTGACTGTGCGCAGTTTCTCCACGAGACCCCAGCCTTCGCTCCAGTCTGAGACATCAACAATGAGCAGCGCGGGCTGCAGATCCTGAATCTTGAGCAATGCGTCCGTAAGCAGGCTCGTCGCCACGGCTTCGTATTTCTTCGTGTTCGCCGCTTCACACAGTGGCTGGAGCCCCTTCGCGTCCGCGCCCGCAACGAGGATTTTCCGCTTGGTGCCCTGCACCCGCGCTTGGAGGAAACGCTCCAGGTCCGTTTTCCTGACCTTCCAGTACCCGTTCGTAAGCCTCGCTGCGGGCAATTGGCGATGGTAGATCCACTGCTTCACCGCTTCGCCGGTAACGCTCATGATCTCGGCGATCTCGTTGGGCGAGAATGCGGGCACTGCCGCTTCGTCTGGCAGTGTGACGCCGTATGCCGCCGCTACTTCGGCCAGGACGCCGCGTGTGCGCCGCCTGCGTCGGAGTCTGCCTTGACCCGCCTTGGCCATGTGCGTCGCCCCCGCCGTTAGCCGCCAAGAGATGCGTGGCGTCGCAGTGTGACGCGGTGCCCCGTTAAGCGCGCCCGTCGGAACCGTCCGCTTGAGCGCGCGCCTCGCTCCGCACCTTATTGATGGCCTCAACCCGCCCGGATACGCCCAGCGTCTTGATCAGCTTGCTGACGTGCGTGCGCGCCGTGTTCGGGGAGATCCTCAGCGCCAGCCCAATCTGCCGGTTGGTGAGCCCGTGTGCCACCAGCGCGAACACCTCCGCCCGGCGCACGCTCAGGCCGCACGCGCGTGCGGCCGCCACATCGGCCGACCCTTCTGTGTCAGGCGCGCTCAGCGCCTTGAGGTGCACCACTAGTGAAGTGGGGTCCGCGCTCACGCGGGCGGCCTTCAAAGCATACATCCTGCCGTCGTGAGCTGTCCAGACGACGGAGCCTGTGTCAAGCCGCAACGCGGTTGGGCACAGCCGCAGCAGTTCCGCCAGATCCAGGTTGTGGCTGGCGGTAACCCGGCGCAAGCGGACGATCTCTGCCGCCCCGCCAGTGGCGCCAAGGAGTTGCGCCGGCTTGCTCTTGTCCCCAAGACGCAACGCCACGATGGGCCCTCGGTTGCAGGCCACGAGCACCTCAAGGGCGCTTGCCCGGAGCCACGCGTCCGGGGAGTGCAGCAGACGTGAGAGCACACGTCCCAGATGCGGCGCTACAGCCTGGACGAGATTCACACGCTCAGGGCGAATGTGCTTCCCGCGTGGCGGCACGAGAACCATCGCCCAGACGGAGTCCTGCTCTAGCGATGTAATCACGACCATACCTTCGAGCCCGAACGGCCTCAAGTGGGCCTCGCGAAATTCGCAGGTCCGCCACGTGTCGGCTCCGAGAACCTCCGCCGGCGTGAAAGCCCTGGGAACGTTAGCCAAGAGCCTCTGGCCCAGGCCAGCCGCGAAGAAGCGCGGAACGTAATAGGCATGGGAGCGGTGTATACGCGCCATCTCGCTGGCATCCACGTCGTAGGCATGCATATCCACGCTTAGCTTCCCGGAGGAGGGCTGGTACGCGACGATCCCACCCCCGAAGGCACCGGTCAGCTCGCACATCGCGCGTAACACCAAGCGTGACCTGCCCGCCGGCCCGCGTGTCGAAGCCACCGCCTCTGTGAGATGGATGACCACGCGCTGTGCGTCGAGAGGCATAACCCTGGCGCCTCCTAAATTCGCCGAAGGGGATATCCCCCTTCGCCGATAACCCGTTCACCAGCCCCACAGCCAACCGCTACAGCATGAAGTACAGGAATGTCTCCGCCTGCAAAACGGCCTGGATACCGATGGATAAAGATCAATGACCGTCTCAATACGTCACTATGCGTATGTGTCAACCAAATAGATGCAAGACTACGCAAGATTGCGTAGCTGTAATGGCTGGCGTTGGGAACCCGACGCGTTACGACAGGAAGCCATAGGACGAAAACGTTGTGCATGTTGATCTGCGCCATCCTCCGTGGCGTTGTATCTGGCCACGTCGTGCAGATCAGGGAGTGTATCTCTCAGTTGCACAACGGGAGAGGGGGGGCCATGAATTTCCTGCGCGGCGTCATTTCTGTCGGTCTGTGTTCGGTGGTGTTGGCGACATGCCTGCACGCTGCAGTTGCGGTGCCACCAGTGGGCTACGTGGTCAGCTTGGCGGCGACCGACGACGAGGCGGAGGCGGCGCCGGCAACCGTGACCTGCCGGCGCGCGGACCAGGTTCTGGAGGCCTACGACGGTTTTCCCCTGCAGCCCGGCGACATCATCACCAGCGGCAAGGAGAGGGTCCTGATCGCCTTCCTGGATGAGAGCGCCGTCACGCTCGACAAGGAAAGCAGCATCCGGGTAGAAGCCTACCCCTATCCGGCCCAGCGCAAATCTACGACCGTGAGCGTGGAGTCCGGGTCCGCGTTCTTCGTGGTGACCCCGCGGCCCGACGGTGCGCATTTCATGGTGCGCATGCGCGACCACACCATTGACGTCAAGGGCACGAGCTTCCTCGTCTACATCAACTGGGACGCGACGGCGGGAACGTACACATCCACAATCAGCGTCACGAAAGGCCAAGTGAAGCTCTGCACCAGCGCCACCGGGGCGAATTTCGTGGACATTATGGATGGCACGCAGCTTGCCTTGACCTTGCTACATAAGAACGTCGCAGGCTTCACGGGCGCTGACACCACCATTCAGCAGAAGAACCTCACCAAAGACCAGATCGCGGCTCTTGAGGCCGACTACGTGAACAAGCTGAGCGTCAGTACCGGCAAGGCGGGGGAAATCAACATCACCAGCATCGCCAAGAACCACTACGGCCAAGTCATCACCACGTCGCTGAAGGAGGTCAACGGTGTGATGACCAAGCGGACCACCACCTTCAAGGACGGGAAGATCACCACGGAGAAGTTCAGCGAGACTACCAGCGGGGGCATCACCAAGGCGTCGCTCTCGCAGCTCTACATGGGCTACAAGATTGGGGCCAAACTTGTCGGCAACGATGGCACTGCCACGGTGAAAGACGGCGCCACCAAGGATCTCTACAAGGGCACCATCAAGATAACCTCCGAAGGCTTGCGCATCGTTGACGCGACAACTAAGACCGGCAAGCACATCGTCATCGTCATTGGTTTCCTGCTCGACGGCTCATACCAGAAGTCAGTCAGCACGTTTGCCGCCGGCGCAACCACAGGCACGCAAGTGACCACCACTACGGGGATAGACGGCAAGGCGACCGTTGTCACTGAGCAGGTCACCAACGTCTGGACCGGCACCGACTTTGCCAATGTGCCCGGCACCGCACCCGTCGTTACGGGCGGTGGCGCCTTGCCGCCCGGCTTTCCCGCGCCCCCCGACTTTTTGACACCAGGCGATCACAACGTGGACAATCCGACGAATCCAAATCCGGTAAGCCGGTAACCGTGGGGAGCGGCAAGGGCCGGCGGGATTGCGGAGGGCACTGAACGAGACCAGGGTGAGGCATTACAGGAGGATGGACAAGAGCCATATCTGCCAGAACGTCATTGAAACGGTTGGGGGGATTTAGGTTATGGGCGAGCGTCGAGGCAGAACCGTCGCGGTTACCGGCGGCGCGGGCTTTATCGGCTCGCATGTCGTGGACGCTCTTCTGGCCGCCGACCACAGCGTGATAGTCGTGGATAACTTCAGCACGGGCAACGCCTAGCCGCCGGGGGGATGGCGAGTGGCGGCGACTGACCGGAGCCCTGAGGCGCCGCAGGCCGCCATGCCGTAGTAGCCCGACGCCCGTTCCCGCCCGTATGACGTGCCCGTCCAGCAGGACGGGGGCCGGTCCACGTTCCACCCTCAATAGAACATAGAACCGCAGTCTTTGGGCGGCGGGTCCCGCCCGTGGGATTGTCGTTGGCGACTGCCAACACATGACACATGAGACATGAGGCATCCAATCCGCTGTTTGCTATGGCACCAAGTCGGGATGATTCGTCTTCAGCCAGGCGAGCACATCTTTGCGAAGTTCCTTTGCATACTTCACCAACTCCGCCGCCTCTGTATCGCTGGTCACGCCCGCCACGTCGTATTCAACTGTGTTGCGCTTCTTGCGACAGGCATCGAGGTACTTGGCTTGCTCCGCACGCTCAGGACCGAGAATCAGCGGCAGCGCAGCCAGCGTTCGAAAGTGCTGAAGCTCTTTCTCTGGCCGGTATCCGGAGGCGTGAAGCAGCATCGTGCAGAGTTTGAGCGCGGCATTATAGGCGATCCCGAATTTCCAGTCACTGGAAAGCTCGCTGGTCGTGGCATCGTCCAGGTCGCGGTCAACAATGGAAAGCAGCCCCGCGATCTCCTTCTCGCTGGATTGGTGCTTGCGCAGCCAGCCATTATCATGCCAGTCTTGTAAGCTCATCCTCGCTTCCCACCACGAACAGTTTGGGCTCCTTCATTACCGTGGTCAAGAAATGATCCTTACTCCGTATCCGTTTCGAGAATTCCGCCGCGCTGAAGACATGCGGGTTGATCTCGCGTCCAAGGCTCTCCGCGAGAGCAAACAGCCTCGAAACCACTTCCTTCAACGTAGTCCCACCGACGACCATCAAGTCCACATCGCTGCCTGGCTTTTCATTCTGCGCCGCGACCGATCCGAACACGAATGCGATTTGAATTCGGCGGTCCTCCGAAAGGACTTCGCGAAGCGCCTCCCTCAAGCCACTGCTCTTTCTTACCAGACTACGAATCTCAGCATAGAAAGGATGCTCTTTGTTCGCGCGAAAGTAGGTCCGATTCCCGTCATGTCGTCTCTCGACGATACCCTGGCGGGAGAGTTTCGCCAGTTCCCGCTGTACTGTTGAGAACGAGTGTCCCGAGCGACGCGTCAATTCGCGCAGGTGCAGTTCTTCTGGCTGCGACCCGAAGAGAATCCTGCACATCTCGGCCTTCACCTGTGACGATAGCAGTTCCGCCAATGCACTCATGGTGACCCATGATACGGGTCAATTGACCCGTTTCAAGGATCAATTCTCAAGCGCTCAGAATGGCCTTGGAGGCGGACGCTGGACAAGGAGCGCCTCCTGGAACTGCTCGCGGTCAGGCCGCATCGCGGTAGTAGTGTCGCAGCAGCCCGCCCAGCCACTCCTGGCACTTGACCCGGTCAGCGGCGACCGGGGTTGGTGGCGACCATCTCCACCGCCAAGTTCAGCAGGCTTGGACCGTCCTTGCGGTGCAAGCGCATGTTGATCGGCGGGCCCACCTGCCGTTGTCCGCCCTCCGCAACCGCCCCTCGTGCCGCGTGCAGTCATGACGGTTACTTCGCAGACGGCTCGCTGACGATCACGGTGATAGATAGGGCGCCCTGAGTGACATCGAAATAGCCGTTCCGGTTCTGCTGCAGGCGCAACGTACCGGTGACGGGCGCGATGAACTCGATTGGCTTGCCGGTGTACGCCCAGATGTGACCGGCGCGCGAAATCTGCGCGTAATCGGACATATCGGGCTTTTCTTTTTCGCAGAGATAGACCACCAGCATGGCGATGTTGAAGCTGTTATCAGGACCGGTGAATGCACGGTAGCTTTTGATCGCTTCGCGCCCGTCGTCGTGTTTTCCGTCCGGCGTGACCCATGCACCGGTTGGGCCCGAGAACCATCTTCCGCTCGCCTCGATGCGCACCTTCGCGCCTTGATTGACTTTCAGCCAGCTCTTCCGCTTAACAAGCGCCTCGGCGTATTGCTCATTGTCGAGGTCCAACTGGACCGGAATGAGCACGCCGTCCTTGTCGAGCGGCACGCCTTGGATTCGGTTGGCATACACCCCGTACGGCCCGTACGTCTTCTCGGGGCCGAACGCCGGTTGCGCCGGTTGCGGCGGCTGCGGTGGCGGCGGCGGTGTCTTGGGTTTCAGGGCGTCGGCGATCTGCGCGAGCAACCCCAGGGCCTCGGGATCATTTCCGCGTTCCTTCAGCGCGCGCTGCAGCGCGGCCGTTGCGGTCTGCCAATCTTTTCCGGCCATTGCCTGCTTGCCTTCGCGGAGGGCAACGGCGTATCGCGAATCGGCAGCCTTGCTCTGGGTCTGCCCCAGCAAACGCAGAGCGTCACTATCCTCCTTCCTCTCAAGCAGCGCCGCGCGGAACGCTTCTTCGGCGCCTTTCCAGTCGTCGGCCAGAAGCGCGCTGCTGCCGCGCTTGATCGCGCTTTGATATCGTTCCTCGCTGGCTCCGGCTTTGGCTCTCGCCACGCCGTCCTTCGCTGCCGGGTCGTCCGCCCGCAACGCCAGCACATCGTTGAAGGCGGCTTCGGCCGGCGCCCACTGCTTGCCGGCCAGCACTTGCTCGGCTCGCTCAAGCGCGCCGCCATATCGCGTGTCGCTTAGGCCCTGCTTCGCGCGCGCGTCGTCGTTCCGTTCGGCCAAGGCCTGGGCGAAAGCCGCTTCGGCGTCCTTCCAGCGCTTACTGAGGAGGTCGGTTTGGGCCTGCTGCATCAAAGCCTCATGGCGTTTCTGGCCCACGGCTGCCTCGGCCGCGGCGATTCCCTTCTGAAGCCGCGAACTGTCCGGCACCTCCGGCCAGATCGCCTTGGCCTCCTGAAACGCCGCCTTCGCCGCCGCCGGATCGGTGGCCAGCAGTTCCTCGGCGGACCGCAGCTTCGCCTCGAATCTGCCGCGCATCTCGATCTGTGCCTCGGCTGTTTTCAGGAGTGTCTCGGCGGCAGCCCGGTCTGGGTGTTGAACCGTTCCCAGTGCTGCCAGGGCGTTCTTCAACGACGATTGAACGGCCTCCCACTCCACTCGCTGGGCCGCTTCGGCTGCCTTGCGGTACGATGCCCCGAATGCCTCCTGGATTTGGGTCTCGCGGTCGCGCTTCGCGCGCGTCTCGATCGCCAGCTTTGCCTCGCGCGCTTTCTGCCGCCGCTGTTCGAGCGTCGGCTCGAGCGTGGACAGCAGCTCCGGCAGCGCGCCGCTGGGATCTTCTTTGCCGAGTTGTTCGGCGTCGGCAAGCGTTCGAAGCGCCGCGTCGGGATCGTCCGGCAGCAGGGCGTCGGCGCGTGCCAGCAGGCGCCCGAAGGACATCTCGCGCTCTGCGAGCGCCGTGCGCCGCGCGTTCAGCTTCGCCAAAACCCCGTCCAGTCCCTGGAGGTCCGCAGGCGGGCGCGACGCGTGAGCGCTCTTGAATGCCGTCAGCGCGGCGATGGCTTCTGCCAGTTTCTCGCTGTCCGAGTTCTCGGCCGCGTTGCCGTCGTTGATGCGGTCGGCCAGTTCTGCGCGGAACTGCGAATCGCGCCAGTGAAGGACCGCGTACAAGGTTCCGCCGGCCAGCAACAGCACGCAAACGGTACACAGGACCACGCGCGTGACGAAGCGCGAGCCTTCCGCCGGAGCGGCCACGGATGGCCCTGCCGCGGTCTCCGGCCGAGCAGCTATCCCAGCAGACGGCGCGGAAGCGCGCGGGAGCGCGGCGGGGGTGTGTTCGGCGTCCGAGTCGCGCACGGCCAAGCCCACTTCGGCCGCCTTCTCCAGGACCGTCAACTGCTCGACGGCATGCTGCTGGGCCGGCGCCGATTCGCCCAGCACGGCGCGGGAGACCTTCAGCGCCTTCAGCAAGGCGGAGCCGTCCACGTAACGCTGGTGCGGGTCCTTCTGCAGACAGCGGTCAATCAGCGCGACGGTCGCGGGACTGATGTCCGCTCGCCATTGATGCACGGAGGAATGCGCGTTCTGCAGGGTCTTCAGCAACACTTCCATGCCCGAGCCGCCTTCGAACGGCGCGTGGCCGGACAACAGCGCATATAAGGTCGCTCCGAGCGAGAAGACGTCAGCCGGTTTGCCGGCCTTCTTGGCCGACATTCCCTGTTCGGGGGCCATGTAACCGGGCGTGCCGAGAGCCGCATTGGACTTAGTCATTGATTGGCCGACGACGTCCGCCCGCGCCAATCCCAGGTCCGCCAGTCGCGACGCGGCAAAATCCAACCCGTCGCCCTGTTTCAGCTTCGGGATCAGGATGTTGTCTGGTTTGATGTCGCGATGGATGATCCCGGCCGCGTGGGCGGCGGCGAGGCCCTCGGCGGCACCGATGCAGATGTCCAGTGCGGCGGCCTCGGCCAAGCCGACGCCGCTCGACTGCTTGGCGTGCCGGAGCAGTGCGCCGGCGGACATGCCATTGACGAACTCCATGATCAGATAGAACAGCCCCTGGTCCTGATTCACATCCAGCACCGCGACCAGGTGCGGCGAGGCGATGCGGGCTGCGATCTGCGCCTCGCGGTAGAGCCGGTCAATCAACTCCGGCTGCTGTTCGGCCAGATGAACGGGAAGGATCTTGACAGCGACCTCCTTGCGCAGGCGAACATGGACGCCGAGGTACACGGCGCCCATTCCGCCTCGCCCGAGCCGTGCCAGCAGTGGGATGCCACCCAGCGCGGGCACGACGCGGCCCTCGTAGGAGATGCGCGGCGCCGCGAGCAGCAATTTGTCGGCGCAGAGGTCCTGAATCTCCACCGTGACCTGCAGGGGACGATCGGCCCCGATGCGAGCCGTGTCCGACGCTGACGTAATCAGCGGTGAGAGCGGGTGCGGGCCGTGGCCTGGCGTTGCGCCGCCGGCCGCTCCTTGGAGTGTTGGCGGGACGCTCGCAGCGCGGTCTGGTTTCGGATCAGCCATCAAGCGGCCCCCGAGTGACTGCACGCGCGATTATACACGTCTGGCAACGATATTCACGCAAAAGGCTGAACGGCTCATGCGGTCGTCGGCGGGTGGGTGGCGCTACCGCAGCGCATGGCCGCAGTCGCCACCCCGGCAGCGTGGGAACAAGAAGCATCTTCCCCTTCTGAGCGGCTTATGCTGGCCATGCGACCCACCAACGGCCTGATACGGCAGTCGTCAGCATGTAACAATACGCAGCACTGCGTACCTGAATAATGCTGGTGAAAGTCGGAAGGCTGATACCGTATAGGTGAACATGGGCTGAACGGGTTTCAGGCGGCGGCGTTGAAATGAGCCACGGATTCAAAGGCGAAGCGGTGGCTGGCATTGATGTGGCGTGAACAGTTGTGGGCAAGAGCCTTGGCCCAGCGGCGGGCGTGGTAGTGACGAACTG
>JAPLOD010000060.1 GCA_026692735.1 Planctomycetota bacterium
AGGAAGGCGCCGCGGACACAGTCCCGATGCAGGTCGTCAAGTCGGTGGTGCCGTCGAACCCGGTGGCGGCGGTGGCCTCGGACACGCCGAACATGCTGCCGCTGATGTTCTTCGCGCTCCTGGTCGGCGTTGGCGTGGCGCTGGTGCCGCGCGAGAAGACCGAGAAGCTCGTAGACGCGTTGGACGGCCTGTTCGCCGTCTGCTCGCGCATCATTGACCTGGTCATGTGGCTGGCGCCCTTCGCGGTGTTCTGCCTGGTCTTCAACAACATTGCGCGGTTCGGCCTGGAGCTGCTGGGAGCGCTGGCGTGGTTCCTGGCAACGGCGCTGCTGGGCCTGGGCATCCACATGTTCGGCGTGTACTCGCTGTGCGTGTGGTGGCTGGCGAAGCTCAAGCCGCGCGTCTTCTTCGCGCGCATCGAGACGGCAATGCTCACCGCCTTCTCGACCTCGTCATCGAACGCCACGCTCCCGACGGCGCTGCGCGTCAGCGAACAGAGCCTGGGCGTGCCGAAGGAGATCGGCGGGTTCGTGCTGACAGTGGGGGCCACGGCCAACCAGAACGGCACGGCGCTCTACGAAGGCGTCGCAGTGCTCTTCCTGGCGCAACTGGCGGGCCTGGACCTGACGCTGGGCCAGCAGATCATGGTGGCGTGCCTGGCGATCGCGGGCGGCGTAGGCACGGCCGGCGTGCCGTCCGGTTCGCTGCCGTTCGTCATTGTGGTGCTGACGACGATCCATGTGAATCCGGAGCTCATCGCCGTCATCCTCGGCGTGGACCGCATTCTGGACATGTGCCGGACCACGCTGAACGTGACCGGCGACCTGGCCGTGGCGGCGTGCGTGGCGCGGTCGGAAGGGTACGAGATAGAGCCGAAAGCCGGGGCCGCTATCTCGTGAGGTGGAACCGTATCAGACTCCCCCATCCAACAGAAGCTGACAGTGTCGCGGCCGCCCACGCTGGGTGGAGCTTGCCGCACTGCAGACCTACGACGCCGCTTGCCTCTCTGGCTCATCAGCCTGTGCGGCCTTGTGGATCAGCGCCTGGTACTCCCGCAGCGCCCGCATGTACTCTTGGCTCAGTTTCCCGCGGGTACGCACCACGCGTTCCACAGCCTGTTCGGCGCGTATAAGGGCTGACGTCTGCGCTTCTGCCATGTAATGGTCTCCCCCTCGCTTCTGTTCATCGGCACGTAGCAACCCGTGGACCAGAGGCTGACTGAAAAATATTGCGCTCGATTCTGATGTTTGCAGGTGCGGCGGGCAGAAAAGAGCATGTCGGGCGCCGCTGGAATTCGTGTTTTCAAGGATAACCGTTCAAACTGGCGGGGACGAAAGCCGTTAACAGGCGACAAGGGTCTTGCGCATGGTGCAGTTACACCGTTACCAAGGTAACGAAGGAGGAAAATGCACTGGCCCAAGTATTGCGTACTCTCTCCCTGACACCGGATGCCTGAGCGACGGCTTCCGGTGGAAGTTGTGGGGGTCGAGGGTGATGTTCCTGCAAAGCGAACCAAATGCGGCATATGATATCGCGATGCTCGCCGAGAACATGATCCGTCTGGGACGCAGGTCCGAGGCCATCGAGCTTGTGTACGAGGCCATGAGCAAAATGGGTTACCCATATCGCAACATGGCCGAAGTTGCCGTCAGCAAGTTGATGGCACGCAGGTCGGCGGAAACAGCAGGTGGCATGGCCCAAAGCTGGGGCTTAGCAGGACCATCCGCAACAACAACGGACATCCCCATAGCCTGCCCGGCACACTAACAGACACTGCATTCGGGAAAGAGATCCTTACGCGCCTGCGGCGCACGGTTCGCCTTTGCCGTGGCGCGAGGAGCTATTTCCGGGGCGCATCTTTGGGAGCGGCCAGCACCGTTTGCACGCGGTTGGTGACGCCGGCGCGCTGATAGGTGATCTCGATCATGTCGCCGGGCTTGTGAACTTTCAGCACGCGCACTAACGCTTGCCAGGAATGCGTATCCATGCCGTCCACGGCGGCGACGATGTCGCCGGCCTGCAGCTTCGCCGCGGCCGCCACGGAGCCGGGCTGGATGGCTTCGAGTTTCACGCCGCGCGGTTCGGCGGGGCCTTCCACCATATTCGGCTGCAGAAAGAACCCGGCAGGCGCTTTGATGTCGCGCCCGGCTTTGAGATCGGGCAGGGCCGCGATGATCTTATCAGACTGCGTGAAGAAACCGACGCCGCAGTTCTGCTGGCTCCAGTCGGCCTGCGTCTGCACGTGAGCGGCCAGACCAACCAGTCGGCCGCGCAGATCAACCACGGGGCCGCCCGCATTGCCGTAGTTGACCAGGGCATCCGTCTGCACGGCGCAACCGTCGAGGCGCGCGAGGGCGCTGACAATGCCGGCCGTGTGGGTCGGGGGCCCGGCTTCGCTGGCACCCAGCACCGCGACGAAACGTCCGATCTGCAGCGCGGGGTCCTCGGCCAGCGGAACAGCCGGCAGCGCGTCGCCTGGCGCCGGCTCAACCTTCAGCACCGCGACGTCCAGGCCGAAGTGCCGCCCCAGAAGCTCCGCGGGAACGGACTTCCCGCTGGGAAGCTGCACGTCAATGCCGGCGACATCGCCGGCCACGT
>JAPLOD010000061.1 GCA_026692735.1 Planctomycetota bacterium
GGGCCGGTCCGCCAGTTCCTCGACGATCTCGCCCACGTGCGGGAACGGGCCGAGCCTGGTTATGCCTTGCGGCCAGACGCGAACCTCGGCGCTGCCGTTGCCGCCGAGCACCGGCCGGTCCTGGATCAGTGCCACCTTGCAGCCGGCGCGCGCCGCGGCAACGGCCGCGCCCATGCCGCCATAGCCGCCGCCGATGACCACTAGGTCGAACTGCCCCGCGTCGGCGGGCTTCTCGGGCAGCCCCAGGAGCTCTTTGCGCCACTTCGCCATCGGCTCCGGGTCATTGGGCGGCACGAACGCGGCATCGGTGGTGAAAAGGATGGCGTCGCAGCGGCCGTCGAAGCCGGTTAGGTCATGGAGAGCAAGCTGCGCCTTCTTGTCCGGAATCTCAACCGTGCCGCCGGGCTGCCAGAACCAGTCCGCGCCCTGCGTGCCGAAGGTTTCCGCCAGCGGCTTGCCGTTGACCAGCAACTGGAACTTGCCGGGGGCGCCGGGGGCTTTCCAGCGCGCGACCCAATCCTTGGTGCGCACGAAGACGCGGTATGTCCCCGTGCTGGGGAATGTGACGCTGGTGGTCGCGTCCTTAACGGGCTCGCCCAGCCCGTGAGCAAGCAGGTACGGCGAGCCCATGATCTCGATGAACTGCGTGTCAACTTCCCAGCCGCCGCGGTCCTGAAAGCTCTCGGCCTCAACAAGGATTGTCCCAGCCATGACAGAACACTCCAGACACAGGATACAGGATACAAGATGCAGGGCACAAGATACAGGATTCGGGATTCGGAAACCAGGCGCCCTGCCTCCGGTATCCTGCAGCCCGCATCCTGCATCGCGCCCGCGCGGAGCGACGATTGCTGAGCGTCCCATCTGCTGTTCCTTTCTTGAGAAAGCCCAGGCAGATTCCGCCCACCGCTCTTCACGCCCTACTTCGCCAGGAACCTGTAGATCGTGGTGCTCTTGAGCTCCTGCCCGGGCTTCAGCACGGTCGTGGGAAAGTCGGGGTGGTTCGGCGAATCGGGGAAGTGCTGTGTTTCGAGGCACAGGCCGAAGCGGTGCTTATACACCTTGCCGCCCTTGCCGACGTTCGTGCCGTCCAGGAAGTTGCCCGCGTAGAACTGTATGCCGGGCTCCGTCGTGTACACTTCCATCGTGCGCCCGCTTGTGGGTTCGGTCACACGCGCGGCCAGCGCGAGGTTGCCGCCGCCGCCGTTGAGCACCCAGTTGTGGTCGTAGCCTTTGCCGAAGCGGAGCTGTTCGTCGTCCTGGTCAATGCGCGCGCCGATCACCACAGGCTTGGTGAAGTCCAGGGGCGTGTTCTTGACGCTGCGCAGTTCCCCCGTGGGGATCAGGTCCTTGTCCACCGGCGTGAAGCGGTCGGCGTTGATCGTCATCATGTGGGACAGGATGTCCCGCGTGCCGGCGCCCAACAGGTTGAAGTACGTATGGTGCGTCAGGTTGAGCACCGTGTCCTTGTCCGTGGCCGCCGAGTAGTCAATCTTGAGCTCATTCTTGTTGGTCAGCGTGTAGACCACCTTGACGTTCAGGTTGCCGGGATAGCCTTCCTCGCCGTCTTTGCTCAGGTACGTCAGTTCCAGCGCGGGGCCATCTTTGGTTTCCAGCTCCTTTGCCTTCCAGACGGCTTTGTCGAAGCCTTTGAGGCCGCCGTGCAAAGCATTGGGACCGTTGTTGACAGCGAGCGTGTATTCCTTGCCGTTCAGTGTGAACTTGCCCTTGGCGATGCGATTGCCATAGCGGCCGACCAGCGCCCCGAAAAACGGATGGCCTTTCAGGTAGTCGGACAGGTTGTCGAAGCCCAGGACCACGTCCTCAACCTTGCCCGAGGCATTCGGCACTTTCAGCGAAACAAGGATGCCGCCGTAGTTCGTAATCCTGGCTTCCATGCCCGCCGAATTCTTCAGCGTGAACAGATCCACAGGCGCGCCGTCATCGGTCTTGCCCCATGCCTCCTTGGTGACTTTCATCGCCTCGCCCTCCTTCTGCGCCTCGCAACCGGTCAGGAACGCGAGGACCATTGCGCACACCAGTGATACCGCCGCCTTTTTACGGAGCCGCATGTGTAGTCTCCCCAAGGTTTGCCCCGCTGCCGCCAATGCAGATCAGCCGTCCGCGAACAGCGCCTTCATCATCGGGCCGTAGAGCGGGAAGGCTTCGCACACTTCCGTGGTCTTCTTGCGGAGCTTCTCATGCAAGGCGCTGTCTTTCGGATTCGAGAGCGCCTGGTCAGTCACGTCCGCGATGAGCTCGAACTCCTTTTCCTTCAGGCCGCGCGTCGTGCAGGCCGGCGAGCCGATGCGGATGCCCATGGGGTCCAGAGGCGAGCCGGTATCGTAGGGCACCTTGTTCGAGTTGACCGTGATACCGACCTTATCGAGCACGTCGCAGGCCGGCTTGCCCTTGATCTTCTTGTTGCGCAGGTCAATCAGCATCAGGTGGTTGTCCGTGCCGCCGGAGATGACGTGATAGCCGCGCGCGACCAGCGCGTTGGCCAGCGTCTGCGCGTTCTTGATGACCTGCTTCGAGTACTCCAGGAACGACGGCTGCAGGTTCTCCTTGAAGCCCACCGCCTTGGCGGCAATGACGTGCATCAGCGGCCCGCCCTGCACGCCGGGGATGACCATGCTGTCCACCAGTTCGGACATCATCCGCACCCGGCCGCTCTTGGCCGCCTTGATGCCGAACGGGTTCTCGAAGTCCTTGCCCATCAGGATCAGGCCGCCGCGGACGCCGCGGAGCGTTTTGTGCGTGGTCGTGGTGACGATGTGGCAGTGCGGGATCGGGCTGGGCAGCAGGCCCTTGGCGATCAGCCCCGCCGGATGCGCGATGTCGGCGAACATGAACGCGCCGACGGAATCGGCGATCTGCCGGAAACGGGCGTAATCAATGATGCGTGAGTAGGCGCTCGCGCCCACCGTGATCATCTTCGGCTTTTCCTTCTTGGCGACTTCGGCGACCTGGTCGTAGTTGATCGTCTCGGTCTCTTTGTCAATGCCGTAGGCCACGAAGCGGTACAACTGGCCGGAGAAATTCACCGACGCGCCGTGCGTGAGATGTCCGCCGTGCGAGAGGTCCATGCCCAGGACGGTGTCGCCGGGCTTCAGGAAGGTGAAGTACACGGCCATGTTGGCCTGCGAGCCGGAATGCGGCTGCACGTTGGCGTAGACCGCGCCGAAAAGCTCCTTGACGCGGTCGCGGGCCACGTTTTCGGCTACGTCCACGAATTCGCAGCCCCCGTAGTAGCGCCTGCCCGGGTAGCCCTCGGCGTACTTGTTGGTCATGACTGAGCCGAGGGCCTGGAGCACCGCGAGCGAGACGTGGTTCTCGCTGGCGATCATCTCCAGTTGGACGTGCTGCCGGCGCACTTCGTTGCGGACGGCATTGAAGATCTCGGGATCGAATTGACGAAGTTCATCAAGCATGGGCCTTCCATTGCCTCCAAATCAAGCGTTGAGAACGCGAGGGACGCAAGTAAACAACAGAGCGGCATCCGATGCAACTGGCGAAATGACGCGAGCAAGCACTTGCCCCAGACTCACCGTCCGCCGTCGCATGCCTCGATCACCCGTAGTCCACAGTGCGCCGCGATGGGGTCAAAGTCCCTGTCATTGTGGAGGAGCGGAACGTCGTGCTCCAGACTTACAGCGGCAATCATGCAGTCAAGCGGCTTCCAAATCGTAATGCCCTTCCGTCGAAGGAGTCGGTAGAGTTCCGCGGCCTTGACGAACGTCCGCCTGCTCATCGGCAGGAACAGAAATGCGTCGAACCGCGCTACGGTCCTCCGGAAGTCTGAGTCTTCGCGCACGCCCTGCAGCACTTCCGTGAGGATAACGCCGCACGTGCAGATGTCCTCCCCGTCGGCGATGAGCCGCCCCAGCGCGGCAACCTGCGCTGTTGCGGCGCCGCGAAAGAGGTCAACCCAGACTGTCGTGTCAACCAGGACCACGGTCAGCCGCGCCCTCGCCGCCATGCGTTCAGGTCACCTTCCCACGTCACGGCGCCACGCAGTTCGAGCACCTTCTTCTGGCGCTCATGCCGCAGCAACTCGCGCAACGCGTGATCAACGAGCCGCCGCCGGGTCTTGATCCCCGTCGCTTTCTGGCACTGCGCGACAAGAGCGTCATCAAGCACAATATTAGTTCTCGCCATGGCTGCCATCTCCCATACATACACACTCTACCTTGTATTCGTGTGTATGGCAAACGTAAGCGTGCCACGCGCCTGCTCATCCACCACCAGCGTGCATTGCCGCGGCGCGTCCGCGGCATTCGTGTACGCGATCTGAAGTGTCGTCCCCGTGTGACTCTTGCTGGTGCTGTTTCCGTTCGCGTCGTACCCGAACGTGCTCCCGCTCCCATCCAGATGCGCAATCGCCGTCAGCTCCTGCCGCGCGTTATAGGCGTAGTCATCCGCGCCGGCGCCGGCCACCTCCCGCCGCGTGCGATTGCCCACCGCGTCGTATTGGTATGTCGTGTCGGTGAATTTCGACGGCAGGCCCGGCACGGGAATCGTCCGCCGCTCCCGGGCCAATCGCGACGCTACATCGTAGCCGTAAGAAAACTCCTCGCCGGTGGGCAGAATCCTGAGCGCCGTCCGCCGCCCAACGCTGTCGTTGGTAATCTCGAACTTGCTCAGCGTCTCTGCGCCTCTGCGGTAAGAGAATGCGTTCAGATTGCTTTCCGGGAACAGACTCGCGAGCAGCGCAGCGATCACTGGCAAGACCATCCGCCTTCCGCGCGCGTTCATACCCTCACCCGTCGTTCAGCCCGGAATCACGTATGGTGTCCCCGGAATGCCGAATGCCGGTTGATGCGCGGCTGGATTTTGATGCCGGGAATGCCGGTTGATGCGCGGCTGGATTTTGGAACACTACGGGCGAACATACCCGCTAGTGTTATTATAACCGTTGGGCGCGCGTAAAGGCGCGTCTATTTTCGTGTGTGAGTCCGAGCGTCCGGGTCATCGTGGCTGTCGTTCGAGCCCGTCCCTGAACTCCCTGAGATGGTCGTCATACTCCTTGCGCTGCACGGGAGTCATGTTCGGCGGTAGGAGAGCTATGGCCCGTTGCTGAGTATCCACAGCTTCGCGGAATTTTCCGTTGCGGGCGTAGCCGAGGGCCAGCGTGTCCAGGATCGCGGAACTCTCCGGCTTGGATAGCTCCGCCGCCTTGCTGGCCAAAGCTAATGCCGTTTTGACATCGCGCAGCTTTTCGTCGGGGCTGGTCAACAGTTCCCAGGCGTGGCCGTTGAGCGCTTCAGGCGAGTCAGGCGCGGCTTCCGCCCAGCGCCGGTTGTAGTCCAGCTTGGCCTTCCAGTCCTTCTTGCTCTCCGCCACTTGGGCCAGAGTCGCGAACAAGCCCTTAGCACCCAGCGTTGGGTCGAGCTTGACCGCGGTCTCCAAGTCCTTAAGCGCTTCATCAGGCCGTTTGGCAACGAAGCGGTACTGGCCGCGCCAACTGAACTCCTCGGCCGTGGCCGGCTCTTTGCCTTCCAGGCTCTTGCCCTTGTACACAATGCGGGCGTTCCGGGCTCGCGGGATGATGAATGCTTCGATCTGCTGAGGCTGGTTCACCATTCTCTTGGCCAGTGCCACAGCGGCCTGGTATTCCGCTTCCTTTCCCAGACCGTAATAGGCTATCGCCTGGATCACCGGCACTTGCCAGGTGCTTAAATTAGCCTTCTCGCAGTCGGCAAGGGCACCCTCCAGGTCATACAGTCCCTGTTTAGCGTCGGCGCGGCACACCAGGGCCTCGGGGTACTGCGGCTTCAACTCCAGCGCCCTGTCGTAATCAGCCAGAGCGCCCTGAAGGTCATTGGCAGCCTGCTTCTGTTGCCCCCGCTTGAACACCGTCTCCGCATTTTCTGCAGGCGGCGTGGGCGGTTGAGGTTGCGGAGCCGGTTTCCTGATCTCATCGAGCAGTCTGCGGGCGCGCGCGGCCACCATGGCGTTGCCATACTCCTTCAGATAGGCTTCCACGGCCGTGGTCTTTGACTTCAAGTCGTCGCCCGGCAACCCGTCCAGGTTCTTCTGCAGCGTCACGAACGCGGCCTGCGCTCGTTCTTCATCGCTGGGCGTCCTGAGGGGGCCCGGAGCGGTTGGCGTGGCAGTGGGCGCCAGGGCCACGGGTCTGTCAGTGTCGCGAGGTGCCGTCGTAGCTCCGCCCCTGCTCGGTGTCACCAGTGGTGCGGGAAGCGGCGTAGTTCTTGCAGGCGGCGGGGCGGGCGCCTTCGTTTCCCTGCTCGAGGTCCTGCTTACTGCAAAAGCGACCACAACCACCAAGGCAACTGCAGCCACACTCACGCTGACATACAAGTTGGCATTCGACGCCGCCTGTGGCGTGCCACGTCCGCTGGGTTTTCCCGGGGAAGCACTTTCCGCCGGTGCTCTGTCGAAAGACGCCGTGGCGATGGCAGCCTTGGTGACCGGTCGCTGCAGGACACCGGACGTGGGGGGCTTCTTTGCGGGCCGAACCGTCACGGTGGCCTTCGTCTGCATCGCCGGCGCGCAAAGCTTGCAGTAGCGGACAGTCACGTCCCTATTGTTGGCTGCGCCCGGCTCCAGATCTTCGTCTGGAATACGCTTGCCGCACCTTTCGCAATACCAGATAACCATAATCCGCCACCAGCTTGGCGTGGAGCCGCCAGTCCATTCTTTTAGCGCAGCGGCCGCTTCCAGGGAACATTATATTTTGCTTTTCCGGACGAAGAGCCCCGCTCCGGGTTCCCGCAGGGCTCGGCGCCTATCGCACGGCGCGCGCGACCTTCGCCAGCAGCAGCGCCTTCTCGCGGTCCGTGCACTGCCGCTGCCGCAGCGCGTCGGCAAGCATCACGCCGTCCACCGGATCCATGAGGAGGTAGCCGAACAATTCACATCCGTGGTTGGCAGGTCCCAGAGACACCGCAGGGCGTAGCGGATGGAATCGAAGGCCAGGTCTTCGGGCGCGACACCGCCATGGCCGTTGCCACAGGACATCAGCCCCAACGGATGGACGGCCCTCCCCAAGCGTGTGGACAGACCTGCATCGAGCGAACGGAGATCGAGACCGCGGCGTGGCTGAAAGCAGAGCCAGCAAGGAGAGTGCGGTGCAGAGTTCCACTTCCCGCAGCGGACGCGCGTCCCAGATCCGCAAACCATCCCTTCAAAAGCCGGCCCTTTTGAAGGCCGGGGAGAGATTTTACTTGCTTTTGCCCTTCACGGATGGTCCCTGGCGCGCTGGAGCACCGCCATGGCGTCGTCGAGCACGGCGAGGCCTGGCTGAAACGTGCGCGCGCCGAAGCCGAGGGCAGGACGCTCGGACGGTGACCGACAAGGGCAACTCCAGCGCCTGCAAGGTCTGGGCCATGAAGTTCGACCGAAAGACCGCCGGGATGGTCGAGATCACCGAGTGACAGCGGTCTCACGAGTTCGCGAGAGCTGGCCCTCACGCGAACGTCCGGCATGCCCGGTGAAAGACGCGCTCGACGTCGCGGGCACGGTCCGTGGGAAGGACGCACGGCGGCGTGGCTGCAATCGTCTGCGCCACTCGCTCCGACGCGCGCGCCAGCACGCCTGGGGCGCCGTGCTGAAGCCACGTGTTGAGCTTCTCATAGCCGAAGAGCTTGCTGCTGTAGAAGAACCGTCCATTGACATTTGTCCGGCGTGGCCGAAGTTGCGCGCGCCCTGCAGCGCCTGGAACAGGACAGTGAAGCAGCGCTCGGCCATCGCCTGAGCGTCGGGCCCTTTCGCCATGGAACGGAACGCGCCGCCGGTGTACGTCGCTCCGGTGATGGTGCGGTACAGCGCGCGAGTGGCCATGTCCAGCAGTTGGAACTCTGGCGAGCCAATCACGTAATTCCCTGAGCGCATATCGCAGGGGTCGCAGCGGATTGCCCCGACTCCGCCGCCACAGCCCAGCGCGCGCGTGCAGGCCGCCACGGCGATGGCCTCCGCCAGCGACTGAACCAGCGTGCCGGGCAAGTGCATCGGCGACGTCAAGCCGGTGCACGGCATGCTGCCGGCAAGATCGAGCTGCAAGCCGGGC
>JAPLOD010000062.1 GCA_026692735.1 Planctomycetota bacterium
CGTTGAACAATTTGGCAAATTGTTCTACGGCGCGCGCGCATGGAGAGATGTCCTGCACACCGGACTGGAGGGGCGGCTGGAAGCGGGCCTGCAGCGGGCCGCCGGCGCCGCGCACGCGCAACTGCACGTCGGCCGTGGCCGTTTCACCGGCGAAGCGGCGGCCGAGGTCGGCGGGGCCGGTGGCGATGAGGGCCGGGCCTTCATGCCTGCGGAAGATGAAACGGGATTCGGCTTCGCGGCGGAATTCCTGCCCGAGCCGGGAGCCGGTGACAACCGCTTTCAGCGTCCCGGCGGCGTTCTCCGGGTAAGCGCCAGTGAGGTTGGCGGCGTCGGCGGGCGGCAGGTACGTCGCGTAGATTCCGTCGCCCGCGGCGCCGTCGGCGTGCTGGCCGTCATCATGAAGCAGCGCGGTAACGGTGCGCGCGGGGTTCTCGAACTGCAACGAGACCTGCACTGTTGCACCGGCGAAGGGTTCCGCACCTTCGCACAAGGAGACCGCGACGGCCGGTTCGTCGGTGTCTATCTCGAAGGGCACGTTGGGCTGCGCATCGGCGCGGAAGAGCATGGGGTAGAGGGCCGTGCGCGCGGAGGCCAGAAGCGTGTCCGGCTGGGCGGGCGCGGCCGCGGGGCCGGGGTTCCATTCGGCGAGCCACTTGCCTTCTTCGGGCAGTTCGACGAAGAACTTCGGACTGGCCTGGGAAGGGCTGGTCCATGCCTGTCTGTTCGGCCGCTGCACGTTCAGCACGCCGGGGCGCTGCGAGCCGATTTCGAAGGTCAGCGCGCGGCAGGAACCGTCCACGGGGACGGGCACGGCCTGCACGCCTTCGCGCAGCGTGGCCGTCATGACAGTGCGGGCGCGGGAGATGCTGCTGGCGATGGCGGCGTAGGCCAGCGTGAGGTCGCGGTCCTTCGCGGCGTCGGCGAAGGTGCCGCCGGTTTCTTCGGCGATGCGCTTGAGGAGCGGCCTGTCGGCATCACGGCCCAGGGCCAGCGTGTGTACCGCAACGCCGGCCTTGCGGGCCATTTCGTGCGCGTTGCCGTACTGACCCGGTTCCTGGCGGCCATCGGTCAGAAGGACGATGTTGGCGCCGGCGGCGGTAGCGGGCGCCGCCACGGGCGGGACGCCCGTGGTACCACGAACGTCCCGTTCGTTGGCGGAGGTGAGCAACTGCAGGGCGTGACGGATGCCGCCGTCAATGTCGGTCTCGCCGCGTTCGTCGAGCTTTTCGAGCGCGTCTTCGAAGTTGCTGTTGGCGGGCGTCAGGCCGATCACCGTGCGGCTCCTGTTATCGAACTGCACGATCGCGATGCGGCCGATGCTGCCCGTGCGGCGGGCTTCGGCAATGAACTCCCGCGCGGCGTCCACGCGCAGCCGCTTCGGATCGTTGCGGCCCATGGAGAGGGAGCCGTCGGTCAGGAGGACGACGTCGGCGGCTTCGGCTTTGAACGCGATGCGGCCGGGGATGCGAAGTTCGCCGCGAGAGGCGGGACTGAGAGTCCCGCCCACCGCCCAGCGGACGAGGAGGTCCCATGAGCCTTCGCGGGATTGCGGCGCTTTGAGGCCGCGCAGATGCACCAGCCATTCACCGGGGCGCGGCGAGGGCCAGACCAGCGCGCGGGCGGGCGGCGCGGCGTCCGGCGCGGGAACGGCTTCGCCGGACCTCAGGAGCCACACACCGACGTCGGGCTGCGTGACGATGGCGTCGCGGGGAGGCTTGGGGAGTTGGAGCGTGAATTCGAGCGTGTCGTCGGCGCCGAGCGCGACCGTGTCCTGCATGGGCAGGCTGACGGCGGCGGCAGGGGCTTCAGCGGCGCGGGCGCACTGCGGGACAAGCCCGCAGTGGCACACGATCAGGAGGAACGAGGCGATAGATTGTCCACGGCTCCTTCCGGGCGAAGGAGGGGCGGAGTATCTCTGCGCGAGCCCTGCAGTACCGGGCATGGACAACCTCTGTATGTGTATACCACTCAAGGGGGTAAATGTTACTGAGGTTTCGGGTTTCGGGACGCCAGATACCAGATACCGGATACCGGATGCCGGATACCGGATGCCGGGATGACTGCACCGTTGCGCGTTTCTGTATCCACGGTGTAGAATGCGGGGATGCGATGGTGGTTTGGGGCTGTGGTATGGATGCTGGGCGCGGTCGCGTATGGCGCCGAGGGGCAAGCGCCACGGTGGCCTGTCTGGGACGGGCAGGAATCCGTTGAGCAGTACGCCAAGCGCGTGAACCTACCGACTACGAAGACGCTGGACCTCGGCAACGACGTGAATCTCGAACACGTACTGATCCCGGCGGGCAAGATCGTCATGGGGACGGCGGAGCCGGAATCGCCATGGAGAGGGGGCGCGGTACTGGGAAGCGGCTGCCTAGTCGTGGCAGTATTGGTGGCGTGGGTGATAAGACGTGCCGTCCGCCAACATCGGCGCCCACAGTTCTCGCTGCGCTGGCTGATTGCCGTCGTTCTGATCGTGGGTGTGGCGCAGTACGGCGGTTTTCGCTGCTGGCGGGCGGTCCAGGCATCGCGCAACTTCTTTTGGGATGAGTCGCCCGCGCACGCGGTCACCCTGACCAAGGCGATCTACATCGGAGGATGCGAGGTAACGCAGGAGCAGTACGAGCAAGTGATGGGCGCGAACCCCAGCCAGATCAAGGGTGCGAGGCTGCCCGTCGAAAGGGTGTGTTGGGACGATGCGCAGGAGTTCTGCAATAAAGTGCGCGAGAAGACCGGCCTGACTGTGCGCTTGCCCACCGAGGCGGAATGGGAGTTCGCGTGTCGAGCCGGAACAACGACAACGTACTACAGTGGCGACGCTGAGGCCGACTTGGGGCGAGCGGCTTGGTACAGCGCCAACAGTAAGAACACGACGCACCCCGTCGGGCAGAAGGAGCCAAACGCCTTCGGTCTCCATGACATGCACGGCAACGTCGAGGAGTGGTGTCGGAACTGGCACGGGGTGTACATGCCGGAGGCGGAGGTAGACCCGCAAGGCCCGCCCGAAGGCGACTTCGGCGTGTTGCGCGGCGGAGACTGGGGCGACGATCCCGAGGCCTGCCGATCTGCGGTCCGTCTCTCGTACTCTCCCGGTGCTCGGGACGACGAGGTCGGCTTTCGTGTGGTGGTGGAAGTGGAGGCGAGGAAGCGGTAGGTGGCGGTGGGCCGGTTTCGGACCGAAAAATTCCCGATTTTTCGTGAACGAAAACGCGGGTGAATACGTCTATTGTTAGGGGGAGTTGGTCAGTTGTCAGTGGTCAGTGGTCAGTCGTCATTGGGCGTCTGCGGGACGAGGGGTTGTGCACATTGTGCGTTTTGTGACACGGCGAAAGGATGGTTTCTGGTTCGTAGTTTCTGGTTTGTGGTTGACGGTGCGGGGGAAGCGGGGGCACGGGGCCGCAAGCAACAACACAATGTGCAGTTGTGGACACGATGGGACGGACGGTTTCAGGTTTCACGTTACAGGTTTCAGGTTTCAGGTTCACAGAACGGAGAAGGCGGCGACTGGGGGGCGCAATCCGGAAAATAATGTGACTTTCCACATGGCATTCTTGCGTTACAGTATGTGGGGTCACCAACGGCACCAGACAGGAATGTCTGGCCTACTGGCAGGCACGAAAGGGCAACGGTCTGAAATCCTCGGCATTCTGGCGTCCAACGCTATGCGCTATAGTCGGGTGCGCTCTGGCGTGCCACGGCCTGGCGGCCGGCGCGGATGACGCGCCGCCTGCGCCCACGACCGACTTCGTCGAGATCACGCCGAAGCTCGAACAGTCTCTGGACAAGGCCCTGGCATATCTCGCCAAGTACCAGGCCAAAGACGGTTCCTGGACGGCTGACGGCACCGGCGGGACCTACCAGATGGCCATGACCGGGCTGGCCGGGATGGCGTTGCTCGCGGCGGGGCATTCGCCCGGACGGGGCAAGTACGGCCCGAACGTTTCGCGGGCGATCGAGTTCGTGTTGAAGCACCAGGACCGCGACGGGCTGATCACGTCCAGCAGTGACGGCTACCAGATGTACGGCCACGGTTTCGCGATGACGTTCCTGGCCGAAGCGTACGGCATGGACAGCGGCACGGAGTTCAACGAGCGCATCAAGCGCACTCTGAACCTGGCCGTGAAGAAGACGCAGCAGTCGCAGTCCAACCGCGGCGGCTGGTACTATTCGCCGAACTCCGGCGCCGACGAAGGCTCCGTCACCGTCACGCAGGTGCAGGCGCTGCGCAGCACGCGCAACGCGGGGATAGACGTGCCCGAGGTGCTGCTGAACCGCGCCATAGACTACGTGAAGAACTGCCAGAACTCGGACGGCGGCATCCGCTATTCGGTGCAGTACGGGCAGACGTCGTCGGTGGCGTTGAGCGCGGCGGGGGTCGAAGTGTTCCTGATGGCGGGGCGGTACAAGGCGACGGAGGCGAACAAGGCCATCGAGTACCTCAAAAAAAACCTGGACCCGCGGAACACCATGGGCGGGCACGATTTCTACACGAACTTCTACGGCGCTCAGGCCATGTTCCAGATCGGCGGCGACTACTGGGCGCGGTACTTCGAATCCATACGCGAACGGCTGATCAAAGAGCAGCGCAGCGACGGTTCATGGCCGGGCGACCAGATCGGCAGCACCTACGGCACGGCCATAGGCGCGCTGATTCTGTCCGTGCCCTACCGCTATCTGCCGATCTACCAGAAGTGACGGAAGAGGAACCGCCAGGAACAGACAGGTTACGGGTTACGGGTTACGGGTTACAGGTTACAGGTTACAGACTACAGGGCACAGGCTACAGGCCACAGACCACAGGCTGCAGGTCTCTGGTTTCCGGATAACGGAAGGGGAAGCGGGACCAGGAGATCGCGCTCTCGGGCGGGATCCACCAGGTTCGCGCGGGGCAAGCTGGAAAGCTTGCCCTGCAAGGTAACGGATGAACGAAGCAGCACCCCTCAATCTTGCACCGAAGCGCCAGCCGCGCAATCCCTTCTGGGACAGCCGCGTCTGCGCTCTGGTCTCGGCGCTGATCGCCATCCTGAACGTGCTGCCCGGCCGCGTGGCGCGCTGGTGCGGGCGCACGGCCGCCGCCATGGCGTGGCTGCTGGACCGCAAGCACCGGCAGCAGGTGCTCACGCACATGGACATCGCGTTCCGCGGCACGATGCCGCGCGCGGAGAAAGAGGCGTTGTGCCGGCGGTGGTTCGAGCACATCGGGCTGGGGCTGGTCGAGTTCGCCCGCATGAGGCAGCTCACGCGCGAGAACGTGGACCAGCTCGCGGACTTCACGGAGCTGAAGAAGTTCGACGAGCTGCTGGCGCGGGGCAAAGGGCTGCTGTGCGTCCCCGCGCACCACGGCAACTGGGAGCTGTGCGGCTACGCCGTGTCGCTGAAAGGCTACCCGCTGCAGTCCGTGGCGCGGCCGATGGACAACCCGTTCCTGGACGAACTCATCACGGCGCACCGGGAGCGGTCGGGGAACACGATCATCCAGAAATGGAAGGTGCTCTGGAAGCTCAAGAAGCTGCTCGACAAAGGCGGCATCGTCACCATGTCCATTGACCAGAACGGCGGCGTGGCGGGGCTGTTCGTGCCGTGTTTCAGCACGCTGGCGTCCACGGTGACGTCGCCGGCGGAGCTGCACCTGGCGACGCGGGTGCCGATCATCGTGGCGACGCTCAACCGCAAGCCCGACAAAATCCACCACGTGCTGCGCGTCTGGGATGTGATCGAGTATCCTTCGAGCGGCGACCACGACGCCGATGTGAAGGCCGTCATCACGCGCATCAACGCGGCCGTGGAACGGGCCGTCCGCGAATACCCCGAACAATGGCTGTGGGTACACAAACGCTGGAAGACGCGTCCGCCCGGCGAGGCGCCCGGGCCGGACGGGCTGCCGCCGGAGGTCAAAATCGCGAAGATAGGTGTTGACAAGGAGGGAAACGGAGGGTAAGAAACACAGAGACTGGCCCGAAGGACGCCCCCTCGAAACACAAGTTGCATCAGGTTGAGTGTGCGTTATTCCTCCTGCGGCAGTTCGGCGGGGTCCATCACCTGAGTCGCGAGAGCGTTATTCGGCCTTAGGCAGGCTTGTGCGCCATAAGCGCCGCCGCCAGGATTGACATTTTCGCTTTGATGCCGCCGCAAAACGGACGAAACCAATGATGCGGCGGCCCACACAGAAAGCCTGGCCGCGGGCACCGCGTTTGCAGGCAGACATTCGAGGCCGGTCTGTACCGGGCGGCAACGCTTCCAGCCGCCCAAGCCGCCGCTTCCTTGGATCCCCCTTTGTAGCGCAATTTGGCAGATTGCGCCACGGGAGAGGGGGAGACAGAGTGCATCCCGCACTCGCGGGGCTGTAGCAGTGGAGCAGGAGAAGTGTTTATGGCGTCGTGCTACAAATGTGGCAAGACTATCCTTAAGGGCGTGGACGATGCTATGCCCCCGGACGCGGTGTGCGAAACCTGTTCGTCCTGGCTGCACTGTTGTGCCAACTGCTCGTCGTACGACGAGTACAGTCACACGAAGTGCCGCGAGCCGAAGGCGGAGTTCGTCTTTGACCGTCTGGGCAAGAATACGTGCGCGTTCTTCAGGCTGAGGCAGGGCGCGAAGCTGCCGGAAGAGAAGAAGAAGATGTCCCCCCGGTCCGAGCAGACAGACCGTGAGGGCAAGGCTCGCGAGAACCTGGCGAAGCTCTTCCGCAGCTAGGGCCTCTCCCAGAGCGCGAAGGCCCGATCCCTCGCCGGTCTGCTCCTCGCCTACGCGAACCAGGTCCGGCCGACGAGCCACACGGTTCCGAATCCGGCTGCAGGCAAGCGCTGAAGGTCGTCCGCCGTACACGAGTTGTCTCCCTGCCGGGGGCCTGTATAATCGAGCCTGGAGCCCGCCAGTACGCGGGCGGTTTTTTTGAGGGGTGATGGAGGTCGCGCCGGCTCGCGCCAGCGCGACGGACAACGTGAGGAGCGGGCTATGCCGGTCAAGTTCAACGAAGTGAAACAGGGCGAGGCGATCATCTTCAACAATGAGATCTGGATTGTCTTCAAGAAGGAACTGCAGACGCGCGGGAACCTGCGGAGCTATTACCAGGTGCTGCTGAAAAACCTGGAACGCGGCAACGTGTACAACCAGCGTTTCTCGCCGGAAGACAACGTGGAGAAGGCCGCTCTGATCCGCAGGGATTATGAGTTCCTCTACATGGACGGCGAGATGCTGGTCCTGATGGACCCCGAGACCTACGACCAGATCAGCCTGCACAAGGACATGGTGGGGGAGCCGCTGAAGTTCCTCGTGCCGAACACCCGCGTGACGGTCCTCAGCCACGACGAGAAGCCCCTGAGCCTCGAGATGCCGCAGTTCGCGGAGCTGACCGTCACCGACGCCCCTGAAGGGGCGCGCGGCGATACGGCGACAAGCGTCTTCAAGCTGGCGATCGTCGAGACCGGCGCGGAAGTGAAAGTGCCCGGCCACATCAAGAAGGGCGAGAAGATCAAGATCCGCACCGAGGACGGCGAGTTCATCGGGCGCGCGAACTGAGGGACAGTCACCGCGGCCGTTTGGAACCGCGGATGCACGCAGATGAACGCCGATGCAGGAGAAGAAACGAACGGTTATTGGCCATTGGCTATTGGCTATTGGCAGCGCGCGGAGCGCCGGCAGAGGTGTAGGTATAGCAGGGACGCCGACGTTCATCCGTCCAAGGCCGTGCGGAGGCAGCACCGATGCGCGCAATCCTGGCAGTCGTGTTCGTGGCCGTTGTCATCGTGAGCGTTCCGGGGGCGGGAGCCGCCGAGGAGAAGAAGGGCGCGGGCGAGCCCGCCAAGGTGACGGCGCCGCCCGAACCCGAGGGCATGGTCCGCATCTTCAACGGGAAGGACCTGACGGACTGGGACGGCGCTCCGGATCTCTGGTCGGCCAAGGACGGCGTGCTGCGCGGGGAAACGACCAAGGAGCACCCGGCCAAGGGCAACACGTTCCTCATCTGGAAAGGCGGCACGCCCGGGGATTTTGAGCTGCGACTGTCCTACCGCATGGAGAAAGGCAATTCCGGCGTCCAGTACCGCAGCAAACATCTGAAAGACAGCAAGGACAACGCGTGGGTCGTCGCCGGATACCAGGCGGAAGTGGCGAACGAACCCGGGCGCGCGGGGTTCCTGTACCACGAGAAGGGGCGCGGGCGCATCTGCCTGGTCGGCGAGAAAGTGGTGATGGAGGCCGGCGCCAAGAAGAACGAGGGCAAGAAGGACGTCGTCGGGTCCGTGGGCGACCCGAAGGCCATCGCCGCGACCTACAAGCTTAACGACTGGAACGATTACATCATCATCGCCAAAGGCAACCACATCGTCCACTACTTGAACGGCGTCCAGACGATTGACTTCACCGACAACGACGAGAACGGCCGGGCGCTGTCCGGCATCATCGCCCTGCAGATTCACGCCGGCCCGCCAATGTGGGTGGAGTTCAAGGACATCCGGCTGAGACAGCACGGCACGGGCGAGGCGCCGAAGGCGGAGCAGAAGTGAGGGCGGGTTCGCGCGCTTCGGGTCTTTGCGTCATCGGGCCATCGCGCGTCGCGGCGCGGCTGCGCTTACTTCGCCGCCTTCTTGTACATCACCAGCAGGCTGCCCGGCGCCGTAGCGATGCTGACCGGCAGCTTCGCGAGTTCGGCGCCCTTGAGCGCCTTCTTCTCCTTCAGGTCGAAGGTCTCGAAGAAGCTCACCTCGTAGGTGGCGTCCGGGTCCAGGCCGCGCAACTGCGCTTCGAGGCCCGTGTAGCGGCTCTGCGCGCGGCGGAAGAACATGGCGAAGCCGCCGCCGAGTTCCGGGCGGTCGAACTGCCAGCCGCACCAGCCGTGTTCGCCGAGAACGATCTCGGTGAGCGGGTAGTAGTCGCCGAGGTAGTAGGGCCGCAGCGCCTTCACTTCCTTGATGCCGCGCGCAGCCAGCTCGGCCGAGAACTCCTTGCCCAACGTGTTCATGCAGAGGTTCATGCCCGTGGTCGCGACGCTGCGCATCGGGTACGGATCGAAGCTCCACACGCCGGCCGAATGCAGCGGCACGTACAGGCTCAAGCCCGCCGTCTGCACCTGGTCCCACACGGGCTGGGGCTTGCCGCCGCACTGCGTATCGCTGCGCCACAGCGGGTAGCTGCGCATGACCATCTCGATGTCAATGCGCCGGCCGCCGCTGGCGCAGTCGTCAATCAGCAGGCCGGGGCTGCGCTTGTGGAGGTCGTCCCACATGGTGTAGAGGCCTTCGATGTAGCGGATCTCGGAGATGCCTTCGCGGCCGGGTTTGTCGGCGGATGACCAGAAACGCAGCGGGTCAATGTTGAAATCGTTGCGGTAGATATCAATGCCCCAGTCGGCGATGCACTTGCAGAGGAAATCGGTGAGCCACTGGCGCGCGGCGGGGTCGCCGAGGTTGAAGAGCCCGTCGCCGCCTCCGGCGCGCAGGACCCATTCCGGATGCTCCTTGGCGATGCGGCTCTGCGGCGTGACGCGCTCCGGCTCGAACCAGAGCACGAACTTCATCGTGCGTTCGTGCGCCGCGTCGCCGAGGGGCTTGAGGCCGTTCGGGTACGCATCCTTCTTCGGCACCCAGCTTCCCGCCCCGGCGGGCCAGCTGCCTTCGAACCAGCCGGCGTCGAGCCAGTAGCACTCCACGCCCAGCGGCGCCATCGCCGCGATGACCTCAAGCTGGTTCTGCTCCGTGGTCTTGTTGCCTTCGGCGAAGACAAACCAGGTGTTCTGCGTGACGGGCGGAAGCGCGGGCTGGCCGTCCAGGCGTTGCGCGTAGTGGTCGAGGATCAGGCGGCGCAGCAGGTTGTGGCCGCGCAGGCGGTCGGAGCCTTTCCACAGGACGAGCACGTTGCGCGGCGTGCGGACGCGTTCGCCGGGCTGCAGCGCGAAGCGGCTGGTCTGCTGGCCCATCTGCAGCGTCACGTGCTGGCTGGCATCGCGGTGCAGGTTCAACGCCCACTGGCCCGACCAGCCGATGGCGCCAACCAGTCCGCCGTCGGCCCACGCCAGGTTGTAGAAAGGCAGTCGGCCGTCGGATGAGCGCCCGCCGTTGGGCGCCAGGCTGATGTGGCCGTTGGGACCAACCTTCTGGTCCAGCGGCAGGTAGTCCGTTTCCGTGCAGGTGCTGCCGTGCGAGTGGTGGAGGGTAACATCGCCGGCGGGCGCGGTGATACTCAGGTCGAGCGGCAGGATTCTCTCCAGGAGCGGCGTGTCGGCATTGCCGCCGTTGCGGAAACAGAGCACCCAGTCAATGGCGGGATAGTTCGCGAAGAGGCGCACGTCGCAGGTGACTTCGAGGCCGGTCGCGGGGTCGGACCAGGTGATGACGCGGCGTTCGACGCCGTCCTGAAGCGGCTCGGCTTTCTCCTCACGCTTCCAGTTGGCGAGCAGTTCGACGGAAGACTTGCCGCCGTAGACGAACGAGAAGGGGAGGGCCGTGCTCAGCGTGCTGCTTTGCGAGATGACGGGCAGGTCGTCGAGGAAGAGCGTCTTGCCGTCCTGCGTGGTGACGACGGCCTGTGCCCAGTCGGCCTGGTCGTACTCCGGCCCGTCGCCGCCGTTGCCGACGCGCAGGACGAATTCGCGCGCGCCGTTCAGATCCACCTGGACGAGCACGGGGGCCTGGCCGCCGCGGCACAGAGACGATTTGAACGCCTCCTTGCCGGCAACCTCAACGCTGAACGTGACAGTGCCTTTCTCGCCCTTGGTGTCGTAGTTGTTGTCCACGCCCACATCTGCGGTGAAGGCCTTGCCCGGCTCAGGCAGCCGCACGACGATCTCGCTGACGGCATGCGTGCCCAGACCGCGTTCGTATTTCTTCTGGCCGATCTGCAGCGGCGTGTTCATCACGGACTGGCGCAGGCCGAACTTGCCGTAGTCCTGCCGGCGGACATCCAGGCCCGGCCTGGCGGCCGGCACCGGCGCCTGGCGGAAGAGCGCGGCATTAGCCCAGTCACGCAACGCAACGCGCTCTTCGGCAGCGACCATGCCGCACAACAGGGGGATGACGACCGGCGCGGCACCGAGGGATTGCGTGCGCATGGGACTTCTCCTTTGATCGTGTGCGCGGATTATCCCGCGCGAGGCGCAATCCACAAGCGATTCGCGCACCGATCCTGGCCCGGGTACTGTCCCTTTTTGACCTCAAGTACCCGTGATGTTTGTCCGATCTTTCCTATATGGAGGAGAAGACTCGTGCAGACCGTGGCCTTGTCTGTCAACACCTAAGCGATGCAACACACCTGCCTTATGGGCTCACCACCAAACATGTCCAGGAGGCTGTTACTTACGTTTACGGCCTTGTGGATGGGTTTAATGAGTTCCTAGACTCCAAAGGTTATCCCCGCCTCGAAAAGCTCATCCTCGCAAACTCCCTGAGCGGGATCATTTCTGAATTCATTGTCGTAGGCTTGAGCAATGCGTGCCCTACGCTTGCGCGAAACTCCAAGGTCGGTGGGCATCCCGATCTACTTCTGATCGGAGCGCACGCCAATGACAGCGTGCTCAAGGGGGAAGGAATCGAAGTAAAGGCGTCGATCCATAGCGGAGGGTGGCAAGGCCATAACCCAGAAGGCGGATGGATCATGGCTTTCCGGTATGAGAAACCAGAGAAGCTACCGATCACATTCATCGAAATTCTGGCAGCGGACTTGGCCCCGGAAGACTGGAAGTTTAGCGGGCGCGGACCTGGCTCACGCCGAACACCAACAGCGTCCATTCTCGCATCTGGTGTGAAAAAGCTCCGCGAGAACCCGGTATACCGCGTTCCTGGCGCCGCCGTCGGACGAAAGAAGAAGCAGTTAGAATAATTCCCTCACGCCTACGCTGACGCGTATCTTTTTCGGAAGGCACACGTTCCCATTGACGCTTGGAAGTTCGGCTAGTTGCGGAATAGTCTGCTCTGCGAGCTTAAAATAAATAGGGTCCTGCTCAATGCCAACGCTCTCATAACCGCAAGCAACAGCAGCGGCGATGGTCGCCCCACCACCCATGAACGGGTCAAGAATCGTTCCTTTCCCAAGAGGAAGCGCCGCGCGCACAAGCTGCCGCATAAACGCTTGAGGTTTTAGGGAGGGATGATTTGCCACGGCGCGTTCTTCTGGCCTGGTCGGTGCGGACTTTATCACGTCGAGGAACGGCTGATCTTCGGAGATGCGCCGCAAGCCTCCCGTTCCGTACTTCCTCAAGTTGTCCTGTACGCGGCCTTCACAAGCCTTGCGAAACACGACCCACGGCTCCCACCCCGAACGAGGCATGACCGTGACATCGGAAAACTCCTCATGGGCGTTTTTGGGGCGATCCCCTCCACGGAGCGTCTGCACCAGGCGGACGACTTCGCCGCGTTTTTCCAGGCCAGAGGCCCGCAGAGCCGAGCACAGGAAATCTGAGAGCAGCGGATTCGTTGCCACAAAGACATGCGCCCCGGGCAACAATACTTCTCGAACGAGTGTCCCCCATTCCGAGAAAAACCGGACAATGGCGGCATGATCGTCGCTAGAAAGAACCGTGAAGCGCGGCAGGGGGTTCCTTCGACATCCGTCAAATGATGGGGGTATCCTCCAGACGCCACCACGGCCGCCGCGCAACTTCGTCTGTTCTGCGTCCGAAAACTCCCGAAGACCGTAAGGGGGGTCTGTCACGACGGCATGAAATGGCGTGGCTACACCTTCACGCACTGAATCGGCGTACTCGCGCAACCATGCGAAGCAGTCTGCGTGGACTAGCCGGAATGTCTTATTTGTTTCTTCTGTCATAGCCTCAATTTCCTTTCTTAATCTGTCGCCGAATTCCTCCATGTTTGCCCGAATCGCTCCTTACGTCAGTGTTGTATACACTGCCAGGCGCGCATGCGCCACTGGCTGCTGGAGGGCAAGCTTTCCAGCTTGCACTACGGCGGGCGAGGCGCCCGCCCCGCAGGGCTTTTCAATTCTCGTCTTCTTTCATAGGTGAAATGCCGATTCTTAACCTCAAGGAGGTTGAGAATCATGAGCGCACATGCTTCAGCGGCGGCAGTTCCGTCATTGTACGAACTCTTCATGGGCTTGGCCGATCCGCGAGATCCACGAGGCACGCGGCACTACTTGGCGGCCATGCTGACGTTGGCGGCCACGGCCATGCTGGCCGGCGCCAAGTCGCTGACGGACATCGCACAGTTCGGCCGCCGGCGGCGGAAGCTTTGTCGAGCGATGGGCTTCACCCACAAGAGATCGCCTTGCATCAGCACGTTTCACTACCTTTTCAAGGACCTCGATGCCGCGGTAGTCGAGAGGATCTTGCAGGAATGGCTGCAGGCGCACCA
>JAPLOD010000063.1:0-10064 GCA_026692735.1 Planctomycetota bacterium
GATCGCCGTTCCGGAGACCGCCAGCAGCGACGCGCCTGAAAACGCCAGCGGGCCCGGGGCTTCGAGCTTGATCTCGTTCGTCTTCTTCCCGGACGGCGCTTCGAGGACCAGGATCGCGTTGGCCGCCCGGCTCGAAACGTACAGCTTGCCTCCCGACGCCGCCAGCCCGCCGAGGTTATGGCCCTTGAAGTCCTTGTTCTCGGAGCCCGGCCCGACCTCTATCGTTGAGGCCACCACGAACTTCTTGCCGCCGGCGAAGTCAACCACGCGCCCGCTCGCCACGTCGAAGCGCGTGAGCGAGAGCTGCTGCGTCCCTTTCCAGTTTGGTTTCTTCCGGTCAACGTCCTGGCCCCACGCGAAGCCGTCGTGAGCGGCGTACAAAAAGTTCTCCTCGGCGGCCAGCGCGACCTTCTCAATCCCGGTGCCATGGACCGGGTTGTAGTGCATCCGCTTCACGCCCTGTGCGTCCACGGCGACGATGGCATAGCCGGACTCCGCGCACGAACCTCCGAAGAAGGCCCACTCCTTGCCGGCCGCTGCCGCAGAGAACGCGGTGTGGTCCGGTCCCCACATGTCGGTCCCCGACCCCGTCCGCCAGCCGGGGGTGCCGTCGTTGCAGAACGAGAAGAGGTACTCCGGCCTGATGCTGGGGTGGCCGATGGCCCGCCAGCGGTACGTCCCCGGCGCAACGATCTTGCCGCTCTCGTCGCAACCGTCCCACTCGACGCGCTGTTTCCCCGCTGGGAACGGCGCGCCTGCTATCAGATTGCGCAAGCGCCGGCCCGCTTCGTCTTCGAGCACCACTGTCGCCTTGCCCGCCATGGGCTGGTCGAAGTCAACCCAGATGCGGTTCTTGACGTCGCGGATCAGCGCTTCGTGCTCAAGGAGGTTCAGCGGCATCCAGTCGCTTTCGGATGGCGACAGGCCGGCGTGAGGCGCGCCGCCGCCCGCGTGCCTGAAGCGCTCGCGCTGCCTGTCCTGGCCCAGCGCACCGCCCCCCCACGCCACGGCCAACCCGAACCGCAGGCGTTCCCAGTCCTTCTCATTGGCCACCAAGGCACTGGCCGGCACGCTGAACTCATAGTGCGCCCAGCCGTCCACGATACTGAGCTGCGCCTCCTTGTTGGTCAGCACCAGCTTCTTCTCCGCGGCGAGGCCGGCCGTTACCGAGTTGTCCTGGCCGTCGCCGCTGAGCGACGCGACGTTGACCGCCAATTGCAGCCCGGCGCCATTCCGCTGCACGGCGAACGCCACGCGCGGCGATGCCGTGTCTGAGACCAGGACGAAATCCTCAGCCGCCCACTGGCCCTGCCCCGCGTGAGCCGCGACAGCGCAGAGCACCGCCAGCGTCAGCGAAGCGGTGCTCGGCAGAATCGTTCTCCGGAAGTGATGCATCCCATGTTCCTCCCGTACCAGCGCCGCAAGACGTCAGTCTTCAGAAATGGCGTGCCCGTTCAGCCGTTCCGTTCCTGTGTCATCCGGCATTCAACGTAAGGCATCCGTAATCCGGTATCTGGTATCCGGTATCCGGTATCTGGTATCCGGTATCCGGCATCTGGTATCCTGTATCCCGTATCCTTTAGAAGTGGCTGCTGTAGTTGCCGGGCAGAAGGTTGCGCGCCTTGGTCTTCAGCACCTTGCCTCTGTTGCTGAAGATCACCATTGCGTCGGGCGCGTAGTCCACGATCAACTGCCGGCAGTTGCCGCAGGGCGACAGCACGGGGTAGCGGCTGCCACTCTTGCAGACCGCGACGATGGCCGTGATCTGCCGCTCGCCGTTGCTGAAAGCCGCGCCGATCGCAATCGGTTCGGCGCACGGCCCGTAGCCGCACGCTTCAACGTTGATGCCTGTGTAGATGCGTCCCGATTCGCACACCACCGCCGCGCCGACGCTGTGGCGTTCCCGGTGGTAGTTGCGCCGCAGGACGTCGCGGGCGGCGGCGATGAGGTCCTTGTCGCTGGCGGTGAGCGGCTGAAATGCGGGCGCGGGCATGTGCCCTCCATGGTCAGGCCGCCAAGCATAGCGCGGACCTTCAGGCACGCACGATGAAATCCGCGCCGGCCGGGGCTTCGCGGCGGCGCGGCGGTGCCGCGGCGTGCTTGCGCCCTTGACAACCACCGGCCGCAGAGCCACAGTGAACTACGGAAGGTAAGCGTCCGGGTGACGAGCGGAGGTGTCGTCATGGGGATGTTCAAGAAGAAAGCGCGCGTAGCCAACAGCAAGAAGCCGGAACTGTCCTTTGAGGAGGAGTTCTGGGTTGACACGGGCGCACTGTACTCCTTCGTGCCCGAGGACTACCTGCAACGGATAGGCGTGGAGCCAGCGGTCACGCGGACCGTCATCCTCGCGGACGGGCGTCAGGAGGCCCGCCTGCTGGGCTTCTGCGACTTCCAGATCGAGGGCCTGCAGGGCACCATCCCCTGCCCCGTCATCTTCGCGCCCAAAGGGTCGCTGTTTCTGCTGGGCGCGACAGCGCTTGAGAACTTCGGTGTGGAAGTTGACCCGACGCAGAAGCGCCTCAAGCCGATCCTCGCCGTCATCGGCGGGTTCATGGCGTCGGCGTAACAAGTGGGATTGCCATTTCTGGCGCTGCCGCTATTCGTGGGCAGGCTAATGCCACGCCTCACTTTTCGGGGAGCCGCGCAGCGGGCCCCCGAATTGGTGCAGGCGATTGTTCGCAGTTCTCCTCGTTCTGCCTCTCAATCATCTGCGAGATTTCCTCAATTGTGAAGGGCGGTGTCCGGGTGTGAATTACGGCGTGGCATGTTGGACACACTGGACGCAAATCCCGAATCGGGTCCACACGGTACTCGGCATTCACATCGGCCAATTGGCGAAGGTGATGGACGTGGATCAAGCCCTGCGCGACCTCTCCGTACTTTACTGCGAGCGTCAACCCACACACCGTGCAGTGGCAACCGTGGTGAAGGATGCACTGCGCGCGAGCCGCACCGTTTCGTTCGTATGCGTTAACAGCGATCTTCCTGACGGCGCCCTCGTAGAATGGGGCAGTGATCTCTATCTCCTCCGGGATCGACGGGCGCTCACCTCCAACCCATCCGAGTCGTTCAAGTGCGGCAGCAAGCGAGGGACGCAGTATCCAGAACCATTCCCGTGCGGGCTTCTGGAACTCCGCAAGCACATAGACAAGTGTGGTAGGAAGCGGATTCCAACCCAATGCAGTTCCAACCACTCGTCCGAGGATGCCGTAATGGAGGTTCGCGGAACTGAAGTTCGGGTATCCGACGGCTTTGGCCATTTGGGTTGCGGTCAATGTTCGGTCAGGCGCATGGTAGTGCGCTTGAAGCATCCGCACGTGATGGGGAGCAACGGCGATATGATCGAAGGCCGCTACATAGTCGTCAGTTGTGTATTGCGGTTCTTTCATTTTCAATGCCAACAATGACCGTTCCTCTTGCCTGCCATGCCGAGTTGGAGCGTTGAATCAGCCAGTAGCCGACCCGTTCAGCGCACCCCTGGCCGCTACCTGCTGCTGGCGTTCAGGATCGTCAGCCCCACAACCTTCCGGCCAGCCCTGCGGATCAGGATGCCGTCATTGGTTTCGGTCGTTTTCGTAGCCCGCTGCGGCTTGCGAAAACTGACATAGAGCACGTCGGCCTCGTCGTCGTAGTCCAGCCAGACGTGCTTCGCAGGCAGCTTCAACACGTCCGTCGCCACGGCAAGGCAGTTCCTGATCAGAGACCCGGTGGCCTTGGCTGCTACCGTCGCCATACGACTTCTCCTTTCGGCCTCGACCCGGCGCGTCGCGCTACGACGGACTACACCAGTGCCATTCCGAGTGTGGCCTTCTCCTTGTCCACCTCGATCTCAAGCTGCTGGTAGCCCGCGGGGATGCCGCCGACGATCTGCTCCACCGCCAGCGTCTCCCCGCCGATGTGCGCCGCGAACCTGCGCGCCACGGCCTCGAGTTTCGCGCTGCCCTTGATGGCCAGCTTGATGCGCTGCTCGTACTTCAGGTTCAGGTCGCCGCGCCAGCCGTTGATGCGGTAGACCAGCTCGCGCGCCACGCCTTCGTCGAGCAGATCCGGCGTGAGGTGCGTGTCCAGCACCACGACGATATGATGCTCGCTGGCCGCGGCGTAGCCTTCCTTGGCCTTGAGCGTCACGCGCACTTCGTCGGATTCCAGCCAGACGCTCTTGCCGTCGGCCAGTTTCAGCGGGGCCTTGCGCTCCTTTTCGAGTTCGTCGCGCATGGCTGTCGCGTCGGCGGCGGCAAGCGCGGCTTTGATTGCCGGCACCAGTTCGCGATGTTTCGCGCCGATCAGCTTGAAGTTGGGTTTCAGCTCATAGCCGACGTACTGGTCGGCCTGATGCGCGACCTCGATGGCCTTCACATTCAGTTCGTCGAGCAGCACCTGTTCGTGCTTGCGGATGATAGGATCCTGCGCCGTGTCGCTGGTCACCACGATGACCTTCGCCAACGGCTGGCGCGTCTTCAGCTTCGCGCCCGACCGCGCCGCACGGCCCAGGCTGGCCACTTCGCGGACCAGAGCGGTTTCAGCCGCCAGTTCCTTGTTTATCACGCTCTCATCCGGAACCGGGTAATCGCACAGATGCACACTTTCAGGGATACTCTTGGGCAGAGCTTCCTTCCAAACGCCCCTCATCAAGTTTTGCCAGATCTCCTCGGCCATAAATGGAACAAACGGCGCGGCCAATTGGGCAATATGGTAAAGGCAGGAGTAAAGCGTAAAGTACGCGCCGAGCTTCTCGAAATCGTGCTGGCTGCTCTTGTCTTTCGTCTCCCAGCTCGACCAGAAGCGCTCTCGCGAACGCCGAACATACCAGTTGGAGAGCGATTCAACGAAAGCGTGGAGCGACTGGGCCGCGCCAAAAATATCGTAGTCGTCCAGGCACTTGCGTACATTCTTTGTGGTTTGGTTCAACTCAGACATAATCCAGCGATCCAGCAGCGTATACGGATCGCGCTTAAGCTTCGTTGCTCCGGCAATCAATGCGCTGGAATCCGTCGGTTCAAACCCGTCAATGTTCGCGTAGATGACGAAGAACGAATACACGTTCCGCAACTTCATGAGGAATTCCTTCTGTGCGTCGCGGACCGCCGCGCGCGAAAACCGGATGCTCGTCCACGGGTTCGTGCTTGAGTAGAAGAACCAGCGCAGCGCGTCGGCGCCTTCCTCGGCGAGGATCAGGTTGGGGTCCAGGTAATTCCCCTTGGACTTGCTCATCTTCTCGCCCTTCTCGTCGCACACGTGGCCCAGGACCAGGCACGTTTTGTACGGGTGCGGATAAGGCGTGCTCTTGCCCGAAGTCCTGGCGAAGCTGTCGTTCAGCAGCGTGCTCTCAGCGATCAGCGAGTAAAACCAGCCGCGCGTCTGGTCAATCGCCTCGCTGATGAAATCCGCCGGGAACGCGACGGCGAACTGCTCCTTCGATCCCGGCACGTGAGGATAGCCCCACTGCGCGAAGGGCATGGCACCGCTGTCGTACCAGCAGTCAATCACTTCCTTCGTGCGCTCCATCTCCTTGCCGCACTTCGAGCAGGCGAACGTGGCCTCGTCAATCCACGGCTTGTGCACGCGCAGATGGTCGTTGAGCGATGGGTCCTTCTGCTTGGCGCGGTCGAACGCGTCGAGCCCCTTCGCGCCGGGTTTCGCTGCGAGTTCGGCGAACGACGCGACGGCTTCCTCGTTGCCGCACGCGCACACCCAGATGTTGAGCGGCGTGCCCCAGTAGCGTTCGCGCGACAGCGCCCAGTCAATGTTCGTCTCGAGGAAGCTGCCGAAACGTCCCTCGCGGATGTGCTCGGGATGCCAATCCACCTGCTTGTTGTTCTCGATGACGTGCTGGATCTCCCGCGTCGTGCGGATGAACCAGCCCCCGCGCGCGAAGTAGATCAGCGGGTTGTCGCAGCGCCAGCAGAACGGATAGTCGTGCTTGTAGCCTTCGCGCTTCAGCAGCAGGGCGCGCGCGCGCAGGTCCTTGATGATGTCGTTGTCGGCGTCCTTGACGAAGCGCCCTGCGAACGCGCCGCACTCGGGCGTGAAGTTCCCGCGCGTGTCTACGAGCTGGATGACCGGCAGGCCCTCTTTCTGGCCGAGGCTGTAGTCGTCCGCGCCGAAGGCCGGCGCGATGTGGACGATGCCCGTGCCTGTGTCGAGCGTTACGAAATCCGCGGCGCTGACTTTCCATGCGTCTTTCTCCTCCCCCCTCCATAGCGAGTCGAGAACGTCCATGAATGGATTGCGGGCGATCTCCGGACCGTGTGAGTTGAAGAGGTTAATGTACTTCACCTCGGCTGCGTCGTTGCCTCTAACCGTGTATTCCTTGTCGTAAACGTAGAGCGCTCTTCGCGCAGCCCACTCGAACAGCGGCACGTACCGGCGGCCGACGAGTGCGCTGCCCATCTCGCGCTTTGTGACCTCGTACTTCATCTTGCCCATCACGTGCCCGACAAGAGCCGACGCCATGATAAGCACTTCGCCGGCGACGCTGACGTAGCTGTAGTCCGTGTCCGCCTTGACGGCCAGGCCGGAGTTGCTCGGCAGCGTCCAGGGCGTGGTCGTCCAGGCCAGGAAGCTCGTCTTGTTCTGCTCCCAGTTCACATCGCGGAAGGTGATGTACACGGACGGGTCTTCGACCTGCTGGTAGCCCAAGCCGACTTCGTGGCTGGACAGCGCCGTCTGGCAGTGCGGGCACCACGGCAGGATCTTGTGGCCGCGGTACAGCAGCCCGCGCGCGTGCAGCTCCTTCAGCGACCACCACACGCTCTCGATGTAGCTCTGGTGGTAGGTCACATACGCGGTGTCGAGGTCAATCCAGAAACCGATGCGGTCAGTCAACGTCTCCCAATCGGTCGTGTAGCGGAAGACCGAGTCCATGCATTTGCGCACGAACGGCTCCACGCCGTACTTCTCGACCTCGGTCTTGCCATTGAGGTTCAGTTCCTTCTCGACCTCGATCTCGACAGGCAGCCCGTGCGTGTCCCAGCCGGCCTTGCGCGGCACGTAGCAGCCGCACATGGTCTTGTAGCGCGGGAAGAGGTCCTTCACGACGCGCGTCAGCACGTGCCCGGGGTGCGGCTTGCCGTTGGCCGTCGGCGGCCCTTCGTAGAACACCCAGTACTTGCTGTCCTTCACCGCTTCGCGCGCTTTGAGCGACTTATGGAAGATGTCCTGCTCCTTCCAGAACTTCAGTATCGCCGCCTCGCTCTGCGGGAAGTTGATCGTCGTGTCAACAGCTTTGAACACCGCCATCGTCGCTCTCCCTCTCTTGCCACAGAAGCCACAGGGACGGTCCAGGATAGGGGGCGCAAAGTACATCGCGCACGGCAGTCATCGTGCATCCCGTATCCTGCATCTTGTGCCCTGTATCCTGCATCCTCTGTCTGTTCCTCTCTGTGTCCTCTTGTGGTTAACAGAAACGGGCCTTGCTGGGCCCGTTAAGCGCTTCATCGGCAATCTGCGGTACGGTTGGTACGTGTCAGAGCAGCGGACGAACGCTCAGCGGCCCAGGGAGGTTCACTCCCGGGCCGTTATAATGGGCGATCCACCGTCCATTGCCAGCATGGCAACACTCCGCACGCGGAACTGCATGTACCCGCAACAGAAAAGCAGTTAACCACCTTCATGCTCGAATGTCAAGCCAGGATGCCGGCGCTCTTTCAGCCGGGCTTCCCTTGCATTAGCGCCTGTTCCCGCTAAGCTGCGTCTGTCGTGTCGAGCAGCACGTGGGTCCCCATCGTCTAGCCCGGCCCAGGACGACAGGTTCTCAGCCTGTAGACTCCGGTTCAAATCCGGATGGGGATACCAAACCGGTTTTCGCAGTTTCTGCGAGTGCGTCGAACGGCTTACGCCAGTCCAAATATAGAGTTGCCTCGTCCAAAACTCGGTTCAAACAAAGTACGTCGAGAAGTTCGCGCCGGAACAAATTGTTTGAACCGCGCCATGTCTCCGCCGCCCGCTGCGTCAGGTCGAAGATGGCGACCGCCATGTCCTTGTAGTCGGCGTTGAGCTTCGCCTCCTTGCCCATCTCCTCGCGGACGCGGGCAAGCTCGATCCTGAATTCGTCACCCTTCCTGCGGAAGACGGCGTCTTCAATGCTTCCGGCCAAATGGGCGTTCAGCAGCCTGTCCTGCATCTGCTCCAGTTCCGTCTCGCGTTTCCGAAGCGCTGCCAGCGTTCGCCTCCGGTACTCCGCCTCGTCCGACAGGCTGCGTGCCAGAGCCGTCCTGAACCAGTTCGTGACCTCCTCGTTCGGCAGCTTCAGCCCACGCAGCGCGCCGACGATGGCTTCTTCCAACTGCTCCGCAGAGAACCGAACGATGGGATGCTCCTTGCCGGGATGGTTGTTGGCGCAGCGGTAATACAGGTGCTCCCGGACGGAGCCGCCTGCGAGCCTGCGCCTGACGCGCTCCCCGGTGAGCGCCTGCCCGCAGAACTTGCAGCGGAACAGCCCCCCGGCGAGCGCCGCGTCCGAACTGGTTTCGCTCGTCCTCCGTTTCCTGCCGTCCAGCACATCCTGGCAGGCGTTGAACGTCACGATGTCCACGAGCGGGCGATGCTTGCCCTGGAAGACGCGGCCATGCCAAAGGATTTCGCCGACGAAAAACCTGTTTCTCAGCATCTCGGTCAGCGCCGTCCGCGGGAACTTGGGATGGTCGGGCCTGTAGACGTGCCCCTCGCGATGCAACTGCTCCACCAAGGACTCGACGGTCTTGTCGCCCAAGGCGAACAGCTCGAACGCCCTTGTCATCGTCGCAGCCCTTTCGGGATGCTGCTTGATCGGCTCGTTCTCGTCGGCGGTGTCGTTGCGGTAGCCGAACGGCGGGCGGGTCGGGAGCCAGCCCTGTTGTGCCTTCTCGTCCATGCCCTTGAGGACTTCGGCGCGCAGGTTGTCGCTGTAGAATTGGGCCACCGAGGCCAGCACGTTGAACGAAAGCTGCCCCGCCGCGCCCTCGCCGAACTGCTGGTCAACGAAGAAGAGCCTGACGCCGTGTTCCTGCTCGATCTCCTTCAGGCGGACGGCGTCCCGCATGTTGCGGCAGGCGCGGTCAACCTTGTGGAAGACCATGCCGCCGATCTGCTCGCGCCTGACGTTGTGGCGCACCCAGTCCAGCATCGCGTTGAACTCCTTGCGGGCCGCGCCGGGCTTGGCGGATTCCGCGACGACGAACTCGCGAACGACCTTCGCCTCGTTGCGGGCGCAATGTTCTTCGATGGCCCGGCGCTGGGCGTCCAGGGAGTAGCCGTCCTTCTGCTCCTTCGAGGAGACCCGCAGCCAGGCCACGACGTTGATGGTTCTACCGTGCGTCATTTCGATGCGCCACAAGCAATCTTGCCAGCCTTCTCACGTTCAGGAGGATCTCCGTCGCCTCCGCTGCCGACACGTCCCTGCCGTACTGTTTCGACCAGACGCGCTGCGTTTCCGCCAGCAGGGCTTCGTCAATCCAGCCGGGCCGAGGATCACCATGCTCAGCAGCATCACCCCCGCTCTCCAGCGTGTCAGGCCGTTCGGCGATCACCAGGGACATTTTCGCGGTGCTCCTCGTCGGGGGCGTGGTGGCGGCGTTAGGCATGGCAGGGCGGCTCCACGCCCAAGGGCGCGGGATTCCCCGCTACGGATGTCGGCATCGAGGACGTGACTGTGGCGTTCGCCGCCTGCAGAACCCGGCGCTCCAGGCGCCGAATCTTGATGGTCAGCTTCCTGAGCTTCGTGGCGGCCAACTTGGCCTTGGCCTGCCAGCGCCGCATCTGCTGCCTGGCAAGCTCCAGTTGATGCTCCGGGGCCTTGCGCTCCTGCTGTACTGCCTTCAGCCTCGCCTTACTTTCAGCGTGGCTGGTGAACTTCCGGGCGCCGGCCGGACCAAGCGCCAATGAGCAGGATAACGCCGATGCCGCGGCTCCCCTCGTGGGACAGCAGCGCGAAGATGACCAGAGGGCACAGAATCCAGACCAGCCCGATGTACCAGAACATCCCCACCGCGTCCTTCTTGGAGGTGTAGTCCGCCAGTTGCGGCCCCGAAACGTCCAGCCTCCCATGGGCCTCCGCGCTCTGCCTGTCCTGCTCGGCCTTCGGGAGG
>JAPLOD010000063.1:10078-10567 GCA_026692735.1 Planctomycetota bacterium
GGGGTTGTCCTTCTTGAACCGGGCATTCATCTCCGGCGTCCAGCGGGCGACATCCTCGCTCGTCAGTGTCCCGAACTTGCGCCGGACGAACTGCTCGCCCTCGTAGGTGCGCCGCGCCTCGGCTGCGTAGTTCTCGTCAGCGCCGGTTGCGGCAACGGCGGTGCCAGCGAGCGCGACAAAGATGATGAACACGATTTTCAGCATGGTTCCAGCCCCCTCTACAAAGATGCCAACAGCGACAGCACCTCTTCGTCCGCCTTCTCCACAACCGTCCGCCACATCGGGGCCTTCGCCGCCTTGTCTTCCGCGTTTGCCCTGCGGCTCAGCGCGAATCCCGGTGCGGAGACGGGCCGCGCCCTTGGCGCGGCCTTCCGCGTTCGCATGACGGCGACCGCTGGCCGCTCGACTCTCGCCGGTTCCAGCTCAGGCAGCGGGGAGCGACCGAACTGGCGGCCGAGCAGACCGGCGGCATCAAGATGCTTGCACTGC
>JAPLOD010000064.1 GCA_026692735.1 Planctomycetota bacterium
TTCAATGCGCGCGGCAACCTTTTTGCCGGCAGCGGCAGCAAGATCGTGGCGATGGATGACAGCGGCAAGGTCTTACGCGCTGTGGCCGATGTTGGAGGCGAAATCTGGGCTTTGGACGCGGCGAAGGACGGCCTGGCGGTCACTGTCGGCGCGCCGCGGCACCAGGTCGTCGTCATCAACGCCGAAGGCAAGGAAGTCCGCGCCCTCGGCAAGCAAGGCGGCCGCCCGCTCAATGGCAAGATGGAGCCGGAGAGTTTCCGCAATCCCGTCGGCCTGTGCGTCTCCGGAAACGGCAAGCTGTTCGTCGCCGAACACGCGCCTCCGAGGCGCTTCACGCGGTGGTCGCTTGACGGCAAACTCGAACGCGAGTTCCACGGGCCGTATTACTACAGCGGAATGTTCGGCGTGGACGACGAGCAGCCGGAACACGTTTACGGCGACACGCACGCCGACATCATCCGTTACGTTGTGAACTACGACACCGGCAAGTGGGAGGTGGACCGCTATTGGACCAGCGCGTACGACCAATCGGGCGTGCCCGCCAAGTGGTGGCCGCGCATCCGGCGCAAAGACGGCAAGACCTTCTGGTGCAGCGGCTCGGGCGCCATCGTTGAACTGGCGGATGACAGAGCCCGCGGCGTGGCCGCAGTGTACGGCGGGTGGCTGAACAAGCTGGCCGACGGAAACTATGATCCGGTTTACCACGCGAAGAACACTGGCCTGAAGGGCACGTGGTCAGACCTGAACGGTGACGGCAAGAAACAGCCGGAGGAGTGGCAGGTCACAGACAAGCCCATCTACCCGCTTGCCGGCAGCGGCCCCCAGCAGGGATGGGGCTGTTACTTCGACGAAAGCTTCAACCTCTACATGCACGACTGGTCGGACGACGACGCGGGCGGTGTCTGGAAAATCCCTGTTGCCGAATGGAAGAACGGCGCGCCGGTGTACCACTGGGAGCAGGCGCAGCACGCCGGCCGGCCTCGTTACAGCGGCCTGGCTCACGGGGCCAGCGGCGCGAGGACCGCCTTTGCCGCCGGCGGCGGCACCGCAGGCGTCCCGCCTGCACCGGAAAAGGCCGGCGGCTCTGTGTACGCGTTCAACGGGGGCTATAACGCCGCGGGGTTGGCCGGCGTCGGGCACGGTCACGACTGGGAGTTCGCGCAGATCACGAAGTACGACGAGAAGACCGGCCAGCCGCTCTGGCACGCCGGCCAACGGACCGCAGGCTTTGCCGCGCCGGGCGAGCATTATTGCCCAACGGGGGCGGCCGGGATCATTGACGACTACCTGTTCTGGACTGACGAAAACAGCCTGGTTCATGTCTGGGACGTGCAGCGCGGCTTGTACGTGGACACGCTGCTCGAGGACATTTCGCGCGGGCCGGAGCCTTCGCCGTACACGGTCTGGGTCGAACTGTTCAACACGCGAGTGTTCCGCCATCCGAAGACCGGCAAGGTGTACCTTATGGCGGCGAGCGATGCGATCCACATCTTCGAGGTCCTCGGGACGGGCCAGAAACTCGAGCGCTTCGAGGGCACATTTGAGTTGACAGCCGAAGGTCTGGCCGCGGCGCAGAGGCGGGTTGCTGCCCAAATGCCGGCGGCAACGCGGACCCTGGAAATCAAACGCGCCGCAGGCCCAGTCAGCATTGACGGCGACCTGTCGGAATTCACCCAGGCACCCGCCGCCACCATGGTCCTCACAGCGAATGCCCAGGGGACGGCCCGCCTCCTTTATGACGACACGTACCTCTACGTTGGCTTTGATGTGAAAGATGACTCGCCGTGGAAGAATGTCGGCGGCGACATCTCCACGCTCTTCAAGACCGGCGACTGCGTGGACGTTTGGCTCGGACTCTCGCCCGGCAAGCGTCCGCTCGGAGAGAAAGACGTCCGCATCCTCTTTGCACCCAATGGCAACAAGACCGCGGCTGTGGCGTTCCGCCCGAAAGTGGCTCAGGGCGCGCAGCGCGTGCCTTTCCGTTCGCCCTCAGGCGAAGTATGGATTGACAAAGTCGAGGTGCTCAACAATGTGCAGGTCGCCGTGAAACTAGCGGAGGGCGGCTATCGTCTTGAAGCGGCAATCCCGCGCTCCGAGATCGGCCTCGACAGGGATGTCGAACGTGTTGGCTTGGACCTTTCGATCACCTTCAGCGATCCGGCCGGCCAGCGGAACGTCGCCCGCCTGCACTGGGGGCGCAACGGCGCGGCCATGGTCTATGATCTCCCGAGCGAGGCCCGCTTCGAGCCGGAGACCTGGGGAGTGGGCCTGTTCAAGTGAGCGGAGTGTCCAGTCCAAGCAGTGTTCCATCTGTGTTCCGAATCGAGTAGAGAACGCTATTGGAGGCCCCGCGTTTTTGGCCGGGGCGGAACACCACGCGCACTCACGTGCTTCTTGTCCTTCGGGGAGAGTTGCGGGCCGCTGGGCCGGACCATTCTGCAAAGCGCGGGTGACACCAGGACCAGTGACAAGGTCGACGGCGCCGGTCTGGTGTTCCTCGGCGCGATCGCGCTCATTGCTGCTCCGTTCGTCAGCCTGGCTGAAGGTGCGTATTTCCCGCCCGCTCTCCACGTCCCAGAGCTTTAGCGTCTTGTCGTCACCTCCCGAGAGCACCCGCTTCCCGTCAGGCGAAAAGGCCGGGATACGGGCAAAGTTGTGTGTGCTGCATTCTCACGGGACGGCACGAAGGTCGTCAGTGCGTCGGACGATGAAACAGTGCGCGTGTGGGACGTGCGCACCGGGAAGGAGCTGTGGGTTGCGCGGGGTATTATGGGCTTGGAGTGCCTTGTTCAATTCTCACCTGATGGCCGAAGGATTGTTACGTCCGATGGTGAAGACAGCAGCGACGTCAACGGTCCGCAGCTCCTTTGGGATGGGACGACTGGTGCTCAGTTGGCGAGCATTGGGAACACGCGCCACGCCGGACCGGCAGCCTTCTTTCCCGACGGCAGACGGATTGTCACCGCGGGGGAATGCGCCAGAATCTGGGGCCTGGAAACCGGCACCAGAATAACGGGGAATAACGGGGACGGAATAACGGGGACGTGCACGAAACCTTTTGAATAACGGGGACGTGCACGAAACCTTTTGATTCGTGGACTCGCACACATTTCGCCCCCTTGATGCCACAGCGTCAATCACCTAATCCCGTTGCGGTTTGCCGTCAAGAAAGTTTCGTGCACGTCCCCGAATCTCATTGGCGGTTGGGTGTGGCTGCGGCACCCCGAAAAACGCTGAAGCATCTTTCGGGGCCACCCGGCGGAAGACTTGAACCGCCAAGACGCCAAGGTTTCAGCAAGCCGCAGGGCCGGTAGGCGACCAATGCTGCCGCACGGCCCCACGTTCCGCTGGCACGCCTGCATACGTGTTCGCGGAATCACGCTTTGTATAGCCAATCTCCCGGTTCTACATCCGTTGGCGAAACGGCGACCACCGTCTCGGATTCCGGAATGCACTAACTTGAACAACTTGCCGCGCGTGGTACACGGGCAGTCGCGTATATACTCGGATTGGCGACAGCGCGCGCAGCGTGCCGAGCCGCACAGAGCCGCGCGCGTAAGCAAGCGCTCCCTGATAGTCGCGGCTCGCAAACCGCCGGTCAATTGAGCACGGTTGCTGTGCCAGGAAAGGCATGCCAAGAGCTGATACGCCGAAGACATGCGACGGATCGTAGACGCTTTCCACCGTCGTTGCGAACGCTAAGGAGAGTGAGCCGTGATTGAGCAATCTGCATTGCCTGGCCGAGTCAAACTGGGTTTGCTGGTGATAGCGTGTGTTCTTGCCGGTCTGGTCTGCGCGGGCGAGAACCTTGAACAAGGCTTTGCTCGGCCGCCCCACGAAGCGAAGCCATGGGTTTACTGGTGGTTCGAGGGCGGCTACGGCAACCCCGAGGGCATGGCCCGCGACATCGCCGCCATGAGAGAGAAAGGTATTGGCGGCGTGATGCACATGCAGACGATCAACGCCGGTGGCCTGCCTCTGCCCAAACAGCCCAAGATGCTCAGCCCGGAGTGGGACGCGTGGTTCGGAGAGATGCTGCGGGTGGCGCATGAGGGCGGCATGAGTCTCTCGGCCAGCATTCTGGACGGCTGGTCGCACGGCGGTTGGTGGGTCGGAAAGGAAGATGGCGCCAAGCAGCTTGTTTATTCGGAAACGCAGACTGACGGCCCGGCGGTGCTGGCCGTGCCGTTGCCTCGGCCCTTCACCCGGCTCGATGTTTACCGCGACGTGGCAGTGGTCGCTTTCAGGGAAAAAGGCCCGCGGCCGGCGCCGCCCTTGGAAGTGAAAGCCAATAACGTTCTCGGCGGGTATTGCGGCGAACAGAACTGGCCCGCGGTTCACGCCACGGATAATGATCCAGAGACATATTGGCGTACCCAGACACCATGTACGCCTCAGGCGCCTGCATGGCTCGAGTTGCGTTACGCCCAGCCTATTCGGGTGGCGGCGGCTCTCGTGGTCGGCATGCCGCACGCGGGGCCGGCACAATGCGAAATCCAGGCTTCCGACGATGGCAAGACGTTCCGTAGTGTGGCTGGGCTGACCATGGGACCAGGCGAGACCAAGCGTGCGACCTTTGCGGAAGCCACCGCGTCTGTTTTCCGCCTGGTCGCGCGGCGTGCGCATGCAGCCGATCTGCAGTTGGCTGAGTTCCAGTTGCTCCGTCCCGGCGATGAACCGCTGTTGCGCCACGGCATCAAATGGTGGGAGTTCAAATCTGCCAACCGCGCCTGGTGGCAGTGGCCGCCGCATCCCTACGAGGCTCTAGAGGAGGAATACAGCGGAGATAATGTCAGCGACCTCTCCTCCGCAGATGTCCTGGAGCTAACTTCACATCTGCAGCCTGATGGTAAGCTTGATTGGGAGGCGCCGGCGGGGCGTTGGACCATACTGCGGTTTTGCTGGACGCCGTTGGCCGAACCGGCGCGCATGGGGTCCGGTGGTTACGAAGTGGATGTGCTCAACACCAAAGGCGCCGACTTGATGATGGACAACGCCGCCAAGCGGATGCGGGAATTGAGCGTCAAACAGGCCGGCGGCGCTCCGGTTGTTTTTCATACCGACAGTTGGGAGATCGGGGCAGATGGCAAGGGGCAACAGCCGACATGGACGGATGATTTTCGCCAGCAATTCCAAAAGCGGCGTGGCTATGATTTGTTGCGCTACCTGCCTGCGCTAGCCCGCCGGATAGTTGATGATCGTGAGACAACTGACCGCTTTCTCCGGGATTTTCGCGACACGGTGGCCGATCTGCTGGCGGACTACTACGGACGCCTACAGGAACGTGCACACCAGATGAACGGCGGCATCAATCCCGAATCCGGGTATGGCAGCTACCCGCATCCGCAGATGGATGGTTTGAGAATCTTTGGCCGCGCGGACCGCCCCATGGCGGAGTTCTGGCACCCGTTCGGGCAATACCAGTCCGAGTATCTGAAATGGGTTGATATTATGCGGACGACGGCGTCCGGCGCCCGCATCTACGGCCATCGTTTTGTGCAGGCCGAGACGTTGACTTATAACCCGACAGCCGGCCAATTCACTCCGCCATCCCAGTATCGGCGCACGCTGCATGAGGCCTGGGCCCGCGGACTCAACCAGGCAGTGATCCACAAGTACACGCATCAGCCCCTTGAAGCGAAACCAGGCTTGCTCGACTACGACATCTTCAACCGGCACTTCGCCTGGTGGCCGTTGGCAGACGGGTTCATCGGCTACATAGGCCGCTGCCAGTATCTGCTTCAGCAGGGCGACTTCGTGGCAGATGCCGCATACTTTGTAGGCGAGGGCGCCTCGCGTTTCGTGCCAGGCAAGGAATACCTCCGTCCGGCGCTGCCATCAGGTTTCGACTATGATGGCATAAACGCGGAAGTGCTGTTCAGCCGAGCTGCGGTTGAGGAGGGGCGACTGACGTTGCCGGCTTGCGCTGCGACGCCAGGAGCGCAAGTCGGACAGGGCCTGAAGTATCGCTATCTGGTGCTCTGCCAGCCGCAGTGCGGAACCATGTCTCCGGCGGTCTTGGAGAAACTCAGGGACTTGGTCATTGCAGGAGCCACAATCGTGGGGACGCCTCCGCAGGCCGCTCCGGGACTGACGGACCGCGCGGTGGCCGACGCCAGAATCAAAGCGTTGACAACGGGACTGTGGGGCGAACCTCCCGGCCGTGACGGTGAGCGCAAGGTGGGTAAAGGACGTGTCATCTGGGGACGCTCGATGGAAGACATCTTGGCTGCCGATGGTGTGAAGCCTGATGTTGAAATAGCAACGGACCAGCGGACTCCCAACCGGGCTGGCCTGGCCGACGCCAGTTGGATTTGGCACGCGGCAGATGGAGGCAACCCTCCTCCTTGTGAACGGCTCTTCCGCACCACGATCACGATCCCAGAAGGGCGTGCGCCGACGCTGGCCAGAGTCAGCATGACGGCCGATAACAGCTTTGTTCTTTTGCTCAACGGCACAGAAATCTGCCGCGGCGATGATTTTCACCGGGCAGTTGATGCTAACGCAGCCAAGACACTGTTTCGTTCCGGTCGCAACGAAATCCTGGTGCGCGCGACCAACGGTGGCGACGCACCCAATCCGGCAGGACTCATTGGCAAGCTGTTGATCGCGCTGGATAACGGGGCGCTCATCAGTCGCATAACCGATGCAGCTTCTTGGGAATCGAGCACTGACGGGAATCGCTGGGCACCTGCTGGCATAGTGGGACCTCTTGGCTGCGGCCCCTGGGGCCAGATCGAAAGCGTAGTGGCGCCCAGCATCGCCTGGATTCATCGCCTGAGTCTGGATGGCAATATCTATTTCCTGGCCAATCCGCTCAATCAGCCGCTGGATTTGGCAGTGACCCTCCGCGCCAAGGCGCAGACGGTGCAGAGGTTCGAGCCACTGGATGGTTCAGCGTATAACTTGCCTGAGCAAAGCCTCACAGCAGACGGTCGCACGACCGTGCCGCTGCATTTTGAACCGGAACAGGCTTTCTTCTTGGTCTTCCGCGATGTGCCAGCCGAAAAGACCGCCAAGCGGAACCAACCAGAACTCAAGCCGGTGTTGACGATCGAGGGGCCCTGGCAAGTGGTCTTCGACGCGGCGTGGGTGAAGCCATCACCGCCTGCGGTGGCGGCGGGCGACAAGGAAGTGACGGTGACCTTCGAGGCATTGACAGATTGGAGCAAGCGTGCCGAGGCTGGGATCAAGGGCTATAGCGGCGTGGCGGTGTACAAGAACCATTTTGATCTCGCGGCCGGAGCCGTGCCCGGGCAGCTCATGTTCCTCGACGTTGGCGCGGTCAAGGAGATGGCACGCGTGGAACTCAACGGCCGCGACCTGGGAGTTACGTGGTGTCCGCCCTGGCGGGTCCCAATTCCGAGTGGAGTGCTCAAGGACCACGACAACGTGCTGGTGATTACTGTGGCGAATAACTGGAACAACCGGTTGTGTGCCGACAATGCCTTGCCGGAAAAGGAGCGGCTGACGCGCGTGGGGCACAACCTTCATGCTCAAGCCGCCGGTCGTGGCCTGCAACCAGCCGGACTGCTCGGCCCGGTGCGGGTAATGGTTGCTGAGTGACTGTTGGAGTGCTGGGGACCGGGAGCGTCACCGAGGCGAATCAATCGGGAAACGCAACAATAACCGCAGAAAACACCTTGGGGCGAGTGGAAACCAATTGAACTCTTTATGAGAGGGGTATCAATTGTAGTTCTGCCGCACAGCACTATCAAGGTTCTCAACCACGCAACGACGGGCAGGGGTGTGACAGTCTGCGCGCAGCACCCTCTTCTGCAGCACCGATGCCCGCCCCTTGCCCCTCTAATCGACTGGCTGAACACCGACTTGGCCAGACGACAGGATTCCGCTCTTTCCGCGCCCGCGTCCCATGGTATGCAGAACGATCATGGGCTGGCTGACGGCGCCACTGTTCAGGCTGGACAACGGAACAATACAGAATAGGAGCAAACCAGAATGA
>JAPLOD010000065.1 GCA_026692735.1 Planctomycetota bacterium
GTCGAGCAGTCTGTTCCGTTCCCACTCGCTCAGCTTGCGTGGGCGACCGGGAACAGGCTTGGCCTGCAAAGCGGTCAGGCCTCCTTTCGCTGCGCTTGCCTGCCATCGGAATACGGAGACATAGGAAGTGCCAAGACGCTGAGCAACAGCCTTCATACTCATGCCTTGCTCCAGAAGCGCAATGGCCCTTTGCCGCCGCCGTTCTAACTGCTCGGGAGTTCCGTGTGGTCTCATCTAACATATATCGGCATCCGAATTACATTACTTGTGCGAAACACAATAAGGTGCCGTTTCCTGTCGGCAACGACGGTCCGGTGCGTCTGCTGGACTTGGAGACGTGGACGGAAGTTCGTCGCTTTACCGGTCCGGTCAGACCTGTTTGGGGCGCAACGTTCTCGCCCGATGGCAAATGGGTGCTGGCCGGCAGCGAAGACACGAGCTTGCGCCTATGGGACTTGGAAAGCGGAAGACAACTGAAGCGTTTCCAGCGGCACACGCGATCCGTATGCGGCGTGGCCTTCTCTCCCGATGGCCGCTACGCCGTCTCAGGCGGCGACGACAGTACCCTGCGGCTGTGGGTAATGCCTGGACCGGATGCGGAAGAGCCGACGAAGACGCGTTGAGGTCCGCCATGCCTCTGTACTCACGTCAACCAGATTCTGAAGCTGGTACAACGCCGGGGTGTTCAAGTGACGCCGCGCCGCCGTTGCCTTCTGCCTCCCGCCGCCGCATAACAGCGGCCAGCATCGTGCCTATGCGGGGGGAATCATGGCCGGCAGCGTCTCTGACGAAGCGTTCGCACGGGCCGCCCAACAGGCGGGGTTTATCACGTTCGACGAAATCGAAGCTGCTGTCAGCAGCCAGTCAAATGCGGCCAGCGAGGGGCGTTATCGCCTGCGTGCTGGTCGCGTCGGGGTCGCGGTAGTGCCGCATGGCCGTCCTGATGTCGCGGTGGCCCACGAACGTCATCATCTGGTCGACGGGGATGCCCGCCGCCGCCCCCATGGCGTACACGGTGGTCCGGGAAGCGCGTAGATCGAGGTCGGGTAGTTGATGCACAAGCGGGTCAACAACGGCGCCGTGCCCGCCGGCCCAGCTGATCGAGCCAGGACGTGACGCCCGGCATGAAGAGCGAGTCCAAGCAGACCTTCGCGCGCGACCGTACAGCGCGTGTTCTGACTCCCGGAAACAGGCCTTCGGCTGGGGGACTCGCATTATGCCATTGTTGATCGCGGCCCACGGAGAGACGAAGGCTGGTCAGCTACGTTGTGTCGGTGGGCTTGTCGGCCGGCAGGGGTCGTGGCCCAAGTGGGCGTGGTCTGAAACTTGAGCGTTCATGGCAGGTTGCCTTTGACGCGTTAGCACTGTCGGCAGACAATAGACGGTCGCAAGCTGGAAGGCCACGGGGCGTGACGGGCGCTGAGCATCCATGAGAAGCATTTTCAGATGGCCCCCAGGATGGGCACGGATCCTTCGGCTGGTGCCAGTCTGGGCGGTGCTTGCTCTACCGGGCCTCGTCCCTTCGGTGCTGGCTCAGGTGTCGGTAGAGCAATCGTGGGATCAAGAGTACCGGGAACTGGCGGGCCAGCTAGACCGGCTGAGAAGCTCTCCCAGGGCCCTGCGGGATCGTCTCAAAGCTGAAGCCCTGGATCCACAGGCGTTGGTTCAGTCCACCGACGTTGACCCTCTGGATGTGGTCCTGAGAAGAACGCAGGCGCTCATCCATTATTACAGGCGCCAGGGCGTGGTCCTTTCGTCGTCTCTGGGGGATTACGAAAGGCGGTTAAACCAGCTCTCCGCCGCGTCAGCGTCCGCCCCGCTGGGCGACCGCAAGGCACTGTTCCTCCAGGCCTGTGCCCTGCGGCGCGCCATCGCCTTCGCCAATCCCCTGCTCAACTTCGACGACATCGTCTGCATGCTCGAACAGCCTGGCGACCAGCGCATCATCGAGCAGGCACGGGCGGTCTGGCATGGCCATAGCCGGGGTGGCGGGCCGCTCGTTATTCGCGACTTCAGGAACAAGGCCATCCCCGAGGCGCTGCTGGCGGGCGTCAAGGTCGCATCCGGGCCGTGGACTGGCAGGGAACTGACCGGCAAGTTCTCTGGCCTGGAACTATGCTTCGATGGCGGCGAACTTCTTTTTGCCGCGACCACCGGCGCCGAGGTCTGGCACCTCTTCCGCTTCAAACTGGCCACCTCGCACTTGGCTCAGCTGACCGACGGGCCGCACGACGACTTCGATCCCTGCCAGCTTCCTTCTGGCCGGATCGTCTTCACCTCGACGCGGCGTGGCGGTGTGGGTCGTTGCGTGCTAACCCCGCAATCCCTGACCTACACGCTACATTCGATGGAACCGAACGGTTCTGACATCGTCTGCCTCAGTTTCCACGAGACCAACGAGTGGGCGCCCAGTGTGAGCCATGACGGCAAGCTCGTCTATACCCGCTGGGATTATGTAGACCGCCACTGGGGCACGGCCCATCACTTCTGGCAGTGCTTCCCGGACGGGCGCGATCCCCGGAACTTCCACGGCAACTATCCGTTGCCTTGGTCGGCCATGCCAGGGGACGTGCAACCGAGCCAATATGGCAAGGAGCAACTCGTCTACGGCCGTGTGCTACCAGGGCTTTTCAATTCTCGTCTTCTTTCATAGGTGAAATGCCGATTCTTAACCTCAAGGAGGTTGAGAATCATGAGCGCACATGCTTCAGCGGCGGCAGTTCCGTCCTTGTACGAACTCTTCATGGGCTTGGCCGATCC
>JAPLOD010000066.1 GCA_026692735.1 Planctomycetota bacterium
AACTTGGGGTTTCAACTCCTGCCATAACGCCTCAGCGCGCGCCAAGGCTGCGGGGGATGGTTGTGGCATGGCATCTCGCCTCCAAACGCCCCCTCACGCTTGAATGAATCGGCATTCTGGGAACCAAAATGAAACACTCCCCCGCCCCGCAAACCATGAACCCTACAGTTGCGCATCGCCCGCGTACCCCCTACATTGGCTGCGTTCGAAACGAAGCCTGAGGACTGAGCGCAGCGTGAGCATCGGGGCAGCCGTCGCAAGAACACTCCAGCAGCCCGCCGTGTTGAGCGGCGTGGGTCTGCATTCCGGGCGGCGGTCCACCGTGCGCCTGTGTCCGGCGGCGGCCGGCACGGGGATCGTCTTCGTACGCACTGATCTGCCGGGCCGGCCCGTGGTATCGGTCCGCGATTTTGAGGGCGCGGCGGCGCCGTTCCGCACGGCAATCAAGAAAGGCGCGGCCGAGGTCCATACGGTGGAGCACATTCTCTCCGCTCTGGTGGGGCTGGCGATCACGGACTGCCGCATCGAGATTGACGAGGCGGAAGTGCCGGGCATGGATGGCAGCGCACTGGACTTCGTCCACGCAGTGCGGCAGGCTGGGATCAGGGAGTGCGCGGGGACACGAGCGGAGCCGCTGGTGGTCGGCGAGCCGGTTCATGTGGAAGACGGCATGGCCAGCATCGAAGCGCTGCCGTACGACGGCGGACTGAAGATCACGTATACCCTGGATTACGCCGGCCATCCTTTGGCGCAAGGCAGCTACGAGATCGAGCTCGACGCGGAGAGCTATGCCCGGGAGATCGCGCCGGCCCGCACCTTCGTGCTCAAGAAGGACGCGGAGACGATGCGCGCGGCCGGCCTGGGAAAGGGCGCGGATTACCAGAACACGGTCGTGATTGACGGCGACCGCGCTCTCGAGACGAGCCTGCGCTTCGCCAACGAGCCGGTGCGGCACAAGATTCTCGACCTGCTCGGCGACCTCTGCCTGTTAGGGTGCACGCTGCAGGCCCACGTGGTGGCCCGCTGTTCCGGCCACAGAGCCAACCGCGCGCTGGTGCTGCGGCTGAGGGAGTGTGCGGGACAGCCCGCAACGTGTGACATCGCGGCGCGCGAGGCCGGCGCAACCGCAAGGACGGCGTCTCATGATCATTGACATCAACACCATCAAGACCATCCTGCCGCATCGCTACCCCATGTTGCTGGTGGACCGGATTATCGAGCTAGAGCCTGGCAAACGCGTGGTGGGGATCAAGAACGTCACTGCCAACGAGGGTTTCTTCGCCGGCCATTTCCCCGGGGAGCCGATCATGCCGGGCGTGCTGATTCTTGAAGCCCTGGCACAGGTGTCGTGCGTCCTGGTGTTGCGCGACCTGGGCGTTCCGGGCAGCATTGCGCTTTTCACGGGTGCCGATAGTGTAGCGTTCCGGCGCAAAGTTGTTCCCGGCGACCAGTTGCGGCTGGAGTCGGAGGTGGAGAAGCTGCGAGTGCCATTCGGCCGGATGAAGGCCAAGGCGACCGTGGACGGGGAAACGGCGTGCGAAGCGGTGATAAAGTTCATGATCCAGATGCCGGGGGCAGACAAGAAGCAGGAAGGGCAGCCGGGAAGCGGCTCTCAGCCGTGAGAACAGCGGACAACGGGTTACTGACCACTGACAATGCGCCATCTTCATCCGACAGCCATCATTGACCCCAAGGCCCAACTGGCCGACGGTGTTGCCGTGGGACCGTTCTCCGTGATCGGCCCCGATGTCGTGATCGGCGAAGGCTGCGTCATCCACAACTGCGCCACGCTCACGGGCTGCACCACGCTGGGCAAGAACGTCCAGGTTTTCCCCGGGGCCATGGTGGGCGGCACCCCGCAGGACCTGAAGTACAAGGGCGAGAGGACGACGCTGAGCGTCGGAGACGGCACTGTCGTCCGCGAATGCTGCACCTTGCACGTCGGCACCGAGCTCGGCGGCGGAAAGACCGTCATCGGCAAGAACAACCTGATCATGGCCTACGTCCACGTGGCGCACGACTGCGAACTGAACAACAACATCATCATCGCCAACGCCACGCAGCTCGCCGGCCATGTGCATATTGACGACTACGCGCGCATCTCCGGCCTCGTCGCCGTCCACCATTTCGTCCACATCGGCACGTGCGCCTTCGTCGCCGGGTGCGCGAAACTCTCCATTGACGTCCCCCCGTTCACGCTGGCGGAAGGC
>JAPLOD010000067.1 GCA_026692735.1 Planctomycetota bacterium
CAAGGCGGCGTACGAGGAGGCGAAGAGGATATGGCCCGCGTTGCCTGACGCTGGGACGGCGGAGGCGGGGATTAGTCAGGCGGAGAAGGGCGCGCGCGAACAGCAGTACAGCGTCGCAATGGAAGAAGGGCGTGGGAAGTTGGGTGCCGGCGACTATGGCGGCGCGGAGAGCGCGTTCAAGCACGCGCTCGCCGTGCAAGGACGCAAGGACGATGCGGCAGCGAAGAAGGGGCTGGACGATGTAAATGCGGCGCGGGACAAGCAACACCAGGGCGCCCTTGCCGAAGCGCGCCAATTGCTTGCCGGCGAGAAGACGGACGCGCAGGGCAACTACACGGATCTCAGCGACGCCAGGCGCCTGCAGGTCGAGGCGGCGCTTGAGGGCGCGCTCAAAGCGAAGCCAAACGAGGCCACGGCCAGGGCGCTGAAGGCGAAGCTGCTGCCGAAAGAGATCACGCTTGATCTCGGCAACGGTGTGAAGCTGGAACTGGTGCTGATCCCCGCCGGCAAGTTCCTGATGGGCAGCCCGGAGACGGAGCAGGACCGGTACAATGACGAAGGTCCGCAGCATGAAGTGACCATCACGAAGCCCTTCTACATGGGGAAGTACGAGGTGACTCAGGAGCAGTATCAATCGGTCATCGGCAAAGACCAAAGCAAGTTCAAGGACGCGAAGAACCCCGTAGAGATGGTGTCGTGGGACGACGCGCAGGACTTCTGCGGGAAGGCGAGCCGTAACGCGATTTGCCAAATCGCGCCACAACAGCGGACGGTGCGCCTGCCGACGGAAGCGGAGTGGGAATACGCGTGCCGCGCAGGGACGACAACACGGTTCTCCTCTGGCGACGCCGACAGCGCCCTTGCGGATGTGGCATGGTACGGCTCGAACAGCGAAGGAAAGACGCACCCCGCCGGTCAGAAGAAGCCGAACGCCTGGGGTCTGTACGATATGCACGGGAACGTGTGGGAGTGGTGTCAGGACTCGCGCGGGGAGTACGCGCCGGGCGCGGCGACGGACCCGAAGGGCGAGGCAAGTGCCAATTGGCGCGTGCTGCGCGGCAGTTGCTGGAGTGGTGGGCCGGTCCATTGCCGCTCGGCGCGTCGCGGCGGGTTCGACCCTGGACTCCGTGATGCCTTTGACGGATTCCGCGTGGTGGTTACGGCTGTGCCTTTCGCGGGCACCGTTCCGCCGCCGACGCCGGAGGCGCAACCTGAAACCGCGAACCTGAAACCAACCCCGCCTTCCGTTCCCTCTGCGCCCTCTGTTGTGGCAAAAGAGGAACAAGCCCGGCAGTTGTTCTCCACCGTCCTCCGAGAATGTGCGCCGCTCCTGTCCCAGAATAAGTTTACCGACGCGATTGCGCTGCTGGAAGGCAAGGCGAAAGACCCGGCGTTGGCGGATTCCGCCGCACTGCTGCAGCAGGAGAAGGCTGACGTGGAGGCGGTGGTGGAACTCCGGCGCCAGGCCGTCGAGGCCATCCGCAACATGGTGGGCAAGGCAGTGACGCTGAAGAAAGGCAGCGGGACAATCACGGGGAAGGTGGTGGACGATCCCAAGAGTAAAGGCGTGACGCTGAGTATTGGCGGGGGGGAGATGGTGATTCCTGCCGAGCAGATTCACGTGGACGACATTGACCACCTGGCGCTCGTAGGGCGGGTCACCAACCAGCCCCACGAGGGCCTCCGCCGTCGCGGTCTCCTCTTCCTCTACGCCGGCAATGTTGCCAAGGCGAAGGAATACTTTACCCAAGCCGCGGCGCTTGAGCCAGAAACCAAAGACCAAAATTCAGGAACTAACCGGTATCTTGACCGGATCACCGCGCTCGAACTGCGCGAGGTCGAAGCCGCGGCGCTGAAAGCCTGGGAGAAGGCTGAGAAGCTGTTCGCGGCGAAGGACATGAAGGGCGCGAAGGCGGCCTACGAGGCCTTCGCGCGAGAGCACGGCGAGACGCAGACGGCTAAAGTCCGAGCCTCGACCCTGGGGGAGCGGTACGGCACCATAGAGAAGGCGCTAAGCACGCCCCTGTTGACTCTAAAACTCGGTGTCGGCGTGGAGATGGAACTGGTGCTGGTGAAGGCTGGCGAGTTCACGATGGGGGACGACAACGAGGGTACCGACGACGAGAGGCCCGCCCACAAAGTCAAGATCAGCAAACCATTCTACATCGGCAAGTACGAAGTGACTGTCGCGCAGTTCCGAGCATTCGCCGACGCGACGAAATTTCAGACCGACGCCGAAAATCTCGGAAAGGGCTACACGTTCAAGAATGGTGGATGGGACGAACTTGGCGGGATCAACTGGCGGACGCCTGGCTTCCGATCGGAGGACAACTACCCAGCCTGTGCCCTCACGTGGAACGATGCTCAAGAGTTCTGCAAATGGGCAGGGAAGGAGACGGGACGGAGAATCTATCTGCCGACTGAGGCGCAATGGGAATATGCTTGCCGCGCCGGGACCACGACTCGCTACAATACGGGAGCCATGGATTCGGACCTGGAGCAGGCAGCGTGGTACAACAAGAACTCCGGCACGCACACCAACGCGGTGGGCCAGAAGAAGCCAAACGCTTGGGGCCTTTACGACATGCATGGCAATGTGTGGGAGTGGGTACAGGACTACTTCAAGGACACGTATTACCAGGGGTCGCCAGCGGTTGACCCAAAGGGCCCGGCAACGGGCGGATCCCGCGTAGTGCGGGGCGGTAGCTGGTTCGGTTCCCCCGACTTCTGCCGCGCAACTCACCGCCACCCGTTCAGTCCTGGATACCGGCACACGTGCCTCGGCTTCCGTTGTGCAGTGGACTTTTGATACTGTGTCCTTTGTTCTTTTGCACTATGCCGCTGCCGTTGTAGGACAATCTTTCCAGCTTTTCCGAACGCACCGCCGGGCAGACGGGATATGCCTTGTGTCCGTAGAGGTCTGGATGCCCAAGGGGCTGTACTTCCTCTGGAAACCATAACGAAGGCTGACCAGACGGTCATCCACGAGAACTGGATCAGCTCGCGGTAGCACGCGTCCTCGCGCGTGCCGTTTCCCTCTCTCCGCATCGCGCGCCCCGCAAGGTGCGATGGCTCTCAGAGCAAACCCTTGCCTTAGCCTTGCCCCGCCAACTGGATTTACCGGAGAGGAAGCACATCGCAGTTCGGGATCGGTCTCGGCGCAATGGGGCCAAGGTTCAGGCCCGCGCCGCAGTCTGGTCCGGACATCTGCCGAACCCGAAACCGTCGCCTCCTCTACCGGAGAGCATGCGGAGCAGAATGTACGTTTCACGATGTCCTCCTTGACGCCAGTTCAGGAGGAAGCCTCATGGACATGATTCACCCTCGGTGTGCAGGCTTGGACGTACACAAGAAGACGGTGCAAGCCTGCATCCGCTGCTTGGACGAGCGGGGCCAGGTCTCGAAGGAGTTCCGACAATTCGGCACGATGACTGGCGAACTGCTGGCGCTCGGCGATTGGCTGGCGCAGCACGGGGTGACGCATGTGGCCATGGAATCCACGGGCGTGTTCTGGAAGCCCGTTTACAATCTACTGGAAGACCGTTTTGAGGTGCTGCTCTGTAATGCGCAGCACATCAAGAACGTGCCTGGACACAAGACCGATATGAAGGACAGCGATTGGCTGGCGCAGTTGCTGCAATTCGGGTTGTTGCGAGCCAGCTTCGTACCGCCCCGGCCCCAACGTGAACTGCGCGACCTGACGCGCACGCGCGCCGGTCTGCAAGACGAGAAGGCGCGTGTGTGCAACCGCATCCACAAGATTCTCGAGGACGCGAACATCAAGCTAGGCTCTGTTGCCTCAGATATTCTGGGCGTGAGCGGGCGCGAGATCTTGAAGAGGCTGATGGCGGGCGAAACGGAGCCACGCGAGCTGGCTCAGTGCGCGCGCAAGCGGCTCAAGAAGAAGAAGCTGCAGTTGGAAGCGGCGCTGCGGGGCCGGATGACGGAGCACCATTGCTTCATGCTGCGCACCGAGTGGGAGCACCTGCTCTCCATCGAGGCGCTGATCGAGCGCTTGGATGCGCGCATTCAGATGCAGATGGCGCTTCCCGAACTCAGTCCGGTTCAGGCGCCCGCCAGCGAGCGGACGGACGCGCAACCGGCGCAGAAGGCGAACGGAGTCGCCCCGCTAAAGGCGCTTCCTTTTCTAGCGGCGGTCCAACTGCTCGATGCCATGTACGGCATCGACCGCGTCAGTGCGGAAAACATTCTGGCCGAGATCGGGGCCAACATGGCCCAGTTCCCGTCCGACGCACATTTGGCGTCCTGGGCCGGAGTGTGTCCCGGCAACAATGAAAGCGCCGGCAAACACAAGAGCGGTAAGACCCGAAAAGGAAAGCGTTGGTTGCGGCGCGCGCTGACGCAAGCGGCGTGGGCCGCGACGCACGCGAAGAAGAGCTACTTCGGCGCACTGTACCGGCGCCTGGTGGGAAAACGCGGAAAACAGCGCGCGCTCATGGCCGTGGCGCACAGCATGCTCGTGACGATCTTCCATATGCTCAAGCGCCAGACCCCCTATACCGATCTGGGGCCAGCGCATTTCGATCGGCGCGACAACAAGCGTACAGCGCAGCGTCTAATCCGTCGCTTGGAGGCCATTGGTTTCGACGTCACTTTGACGCCGAAGATTGCCTCCTAGCGCCCCGTGCACGAGTGGTATTTTCGGAGCGGTGTAACCGGACCACGGCCTTTTACAAGACCACGGTGCCTGCCGCCGGCCCATCCCGGGCCGGGATGGACGGGCGCAACCGGAGGGGAAGGCCAGGCCCGCCCTGCAGGAGGAGCGCCTCCATCTCTTCCTTGTTCATAGTGTGTCAGCAGCACCGGCAGCGTGCCGCCCATCAGTATCGTCGGCGGTAGGAGCACCGCGAGCGACAGGAGCATTCGCACCAGCGTCAGCAACGTGAAACCGCCCCCGAACGACAAAGCTCATCGCGAACACAGTCGAGCCGAAGATGCGGCTGAACTTGTAGATCCGGAGCGTTTCGTAGATGAGCGCGCACAGACCCGATAGGACACAGGCCGCGGACAGCAGGACGTCTGCCTTC
>JAPLOD010000068.1 GCA_026692735.1 Planctomycetota bacterium
ATGGCGGTGCCGGAGTCGGCGGCAAACGGCCGCACGTCGGCAACGATCGCGTCATACGCCTCGATGCGGCCGTCGTATTCGAGCGGTGCCGTCGCGTCATCGAAGCCCCATTCGATCTCCACGTCCATCTTCTTCCACACATCCGGTACAAGCGCGCGGACGGCGGGGACGGCAAAGGCGGAAGCATCCTTCTCGCGGCGCACGGCCGCCACCACGCCCCACGTGTCCACGGGAACCGCGTAGACGTACGTGCGGCCGTCCGCCGCCACTTCGGGCTTGCCTGCCTCCCTGATTGTCCGAGGGTTCCACCAGGTGTGTGCCCTGTTGTCCGTGGCATCGAAGTAGCTCAGCACGACCTCGTCCGGCGAGGGCACGCGGGGGCGGCCCCCGGTTTGGTCCTTGGCATCCGCCGGCCACGACAGCTCGACGCGCCGCACCGGCCGTACTTCCTCCCATAAGAGGCCGCACACCGCCTTCCTGACTGCCGGCGCGCTCGTATCCACCGGCTTGTCGAACGGCAGCCCTGCGTACTGCATGAGCAGGACCCAACTCTCCGGGGGATTCTCATCGGCTTTGCGGTCGGCGCGGTACAGGTAGGCGCTGGGCGCGATATCCGCCGGTTGGCCCGCCAGTCTGTCGAGGTCGGCCCGGCCAACGTCCGCGGCTTGCGCGGGCAGCGCGCCGGCGAGCACAAGTCCGGAGACGACGAACGTCGGCATTGTCAACGGTTTCATGGCGTCCTCCGTGCGTGCTTGATAAGCGTACCCAACGGCGCGGTGAGTATACCAGACTGCGGCAATGGGAGGCAAACGGCGATGTGCGCCGCGCCACGAACGAGACGTTCGTGGTACGACGGGCGTCCCGCGCGTGGCCCGATGGGCAAACAGACCTGAGCGCGCTTCGTTCCATTCGAGCGTTCGCTTGCCATTCGCTCGGGCCTTTTTACACTGAATCAAATGGAGTTATTGACAGCCCGGCCTGCAAAGGAGCCTTATGCCGACTGAGACGCAGGGCGGCGCCATGCGGGGAGACGAGTTGTTTGTCCGCGTGGCCACGCGTCCACCGTTCTCCAAGCTGCATCCGCGCATGGGCGTCTTCTTCAAAGAGTACCTGGCCGGCGAAAAGGCCATCGCGTTCCACGGCAAGACTGTGGTCAACACCCATTTCCCGCCCTGGCCGAGCCGCGCGTTCGACCGGCTGGCCGAACAGTTCGGAGCGCTGGGAGACGCGGGCACGCGGCGGCTCTATTCGGTGACCCTGGCAGTGACGAACCGCTGCCCGCTGCATTGCTGGCACTGCTACAATGCTGGCCGGGCGCAGACGGACCTGTCGCTCGAAGCCTTGAAGCACATCGCCCGGCAGCTCCAGAACCTCGGCGCGGTCATCGTGACGCTGACCGGCGGCGAGCCGCTCGAGCGGCGCGACCTGGAACAGATCGTGGCGGCCTTCGATGACCGCACCTGCCTGTTCCTGAACACCACTGGCCTGGGCCTGACCGCGCAGCGCGCCAGGCTCCTGAAGGAAGCGGGTCTTTTCGCCGCTGGCATCAGCCTGGACTCGGCGGACGAGGCCGAACACGACAGCAAACGGGGGCGCCTGGGTGCTCACCGCGCGGCGCTCGACGCTCTGCGCCTCGCGGCTGAGGCGGGGCTGTATCCCTACGCCATCGCGGTGGCGACACGAGAGTTGCTGGCGCCGGCGAGCTTCCACGGCTTCCTGGACTTCGCAGCGCGGGCGGGCGCGCGGGAAGTCCATCTGCTCGAACCCAGCGCCACCGGCAGGCTGGCGGGGCGGAGTGACGTCACACTGAGCGCGTCCGAGCGCCACCAGATCATCGCGTACCAGAAGGAAGTCGCCAACGAACCCGCGCTGCCAATCCTCTCCTCGTTCACCTACCTGGAAGACGGCGACGCGTTCGGCTGCGGCGCGGGTCTGACGCACATCTACGTTGACGGCAGCGGCGAGGTGTGTCCCTGCAACCTCGTGCCGCTGTCATTCGGAAACGCGGCCACGGAGCCGCTGGGGCGCATACTTGAGCGCATGGGCCTGCATTTCCGGCGGCCGCGAACCGCCTGCGTCGGGCGCGTGCTGGCGCAGCAAATCCCCGCTGGGCCGCTGCCCTTGCCGCTGGAGAAGTCGCAGGAAATGTGCCGGCGCTGCCTGGCCGGCGAGCACCCCGAGCCGCGCTTCTTCGAGATTCTGTCCACCTCCAAGGAACAGGTCGGACCGGCCGAGCTGCGGGCGGCATACGATCAGGTGCACGGGGACTACGACGAGTTCTGGCTGGCGGAAGCCGGGCAGCCTGTCAGGGACTTGGCGGCCAAGGTTCCGCTGACGGGCCGCGAACGTGTGTTCGAGGCGGGCTGTGGAACCGGCTTCGGCACGGCGCTGCTGGCCCCGCGGGTACAGGAGATCACCGCGGCGGACCTTTCAGCGGGCATGATTGCGGAAGCGCGGAAGCGGCTGGAGGGCTGCGGGAACGTGCGCTTTGTCATTGCTGACGCGCTAGACATGCTGCAACGAGGCGGGCCGGCCGATCTCGTCTTCACAAGCTGGGTGCTGGGGTACATCGCGCCGCGTGCGTTCTATGCGGCCACGGCGCGGGCGCTCGCTCCCGGCGGACGGCTGGCCTTCGTGATCCACAAGGACCACTCACCGCGCCAACCGCTCGACATCTTCAACCAGTTGGTCGCGCGCGATCCCACGGTGTTGCTCAAGCAGGTCTCGTTTGATTTCCCGGCGTCCCTGGCTCAGGTGCGTGAGGAACTAGCGGCAGCAAGGCTGCAAGTCGAGGATGTCTGGGAGGGGCAGGTTGTGTTCCGCTATGCCAGCCCGGAACAAGTGCTGGAGCATCTGCTCAGGTCAGGCGCGGGAACAGCGTTCTACGAGGCGCTCGATCCCTCAAGGCGTCAGCCGCTGACGCGGGAGTTTCTTGAGCGCCTGAGCAAAGAACACCAGCAAGGCGCGCCCTATGAGGTGGCCCACGAGTACATTAGCTGTGTGGCGCGCAAGACGTAAAACCGAGGTACAGGGCACTGGCTGCCGCCAGTGGCGTCAACCGCCTGTTCTGGCACGGCTCGCAGGACAACGGGCTAGAAGGCACCAACGGCGGGAATGTCTGGTTTGCAGAAGCGTCCAGTTTGGCTCCCCGAACTGGACGAGCCTCAAACCGTCATCCTTCAGTACCGGAAGGCGACCGTGGGGCTGCGCAGGAGGCGGACGGCATAGCCGCCATTCTGAGCCATACGCTGGGCGGAGCCTGCGGCAGCGCCTACCAGTCCCGCCCGGCGTCACTACGCAGGTCTGGCCCCGGCGCTTCGCTCGCGGCAAAGAGTAAAAAAGCAAAAGGACAAAAGTTAAGGAGTTCCAGCGAGCACCAACCGGAAGCCGAAGCCGACGCCGAAGTACTGGTAGCTCGCCGCGTCGTCGGCACGAGACGCAGAGCGGCAGTCCCCCGGACCGAAGTACCAGGCCCCGCCACGCAAAACACGGTACTGGCCATGGGGCGCGCCTTGCGGATTCACGGCCGCCGCCGCCTCGTAATAACCGTACCAATCCGCGCACCATTCCCAAACGTTGCCGTGCATGTCGTAGAGACCAAAGGCGTTCGGTTCCTTCTGACCGACCGGGTGCGCTTTACCACCGCTGTTTGCGTAGTACCACGCGGCCCTCCCCAAGTCCGCCTCAGTATCGCCGCTGTAGTACGCCGTTGTTGTTCCGGCGCGGCACGCGAACTCCCATTCCGCCTCAGTGGGCAAACGAACCGCCTGGCCAGTCTTCTCGCTGACCTTCTTGCAGAACTCTTGTACATCATCCCTTGACATCGTATCGATGGGCAGACTCGCCCCCTTGAACCCGCTGGGGTTCGTGCCCATGACCTGCTGGTACTGCTCCTGCGTTGTCAAAAACCTCGCCATGTAAAAAAGCCTTGTCAGCGTGACTTGATGACCGGGCGACTCTCCCCAATTGAAGTCGCGTCGTGCCTGAGCCACCCGCCAGCAGCGGAAGCCGCCATACTCCGCCACCCCCAGGATCAGGACGACGACAATCAGCCAACGCAGAGAGAACTGCGGTCGGCGATGCTGGCGAAAAGCGCGCCACAGGAGCCGCGCCAGCAAGATCAATGTAACCAGTGCAGCGATTCCAAAGATCGTCCCGCCTATCCAGGGCGACTCCGGCTCCGGCGTCCCCATGACGAACTTGCCCGCCGGAATCAGCACGAGTTCCAGCGTCACGCCCCCGCCGAGATCCAGCGTCTTGGTCGGCGGCAGGTTCGTTCGCTTCGCGTAGTCGGCGACGGATTCATGTCCGTCCCAGAGGGGAAACGCGGTTTGCGGCTGCGTCAGCGGCATGGGCCAACGCGCAGGCGAGGAAGAGGCTGGCTACGCTTCGGTACATGGCGGCATTGTACCACGGTTTTCACGCGGCGCGGCGGGCCGTCGCTCATCATTCAGCGTTCATCCTTTGACTCGCCAGCGCCACGAGCCAGAAACAAACAACATGTAAGGCCACCCGATAGAAAACCGGCCTTAAAGATCAGAATCTCCTTCGCGAATAAAGGGAGCTCAAACACTGCTGCGGCTACTAGATCAGCCAGAAACAGAAGCAACACTAGTACGCACGCACCTGCTTGTTTGTAGTTCTGCATTGGGGAACCCAGGACGATCCTTTTTTCAACGCCGCGACGCAGTAGCGGTCATTGGTACGGTTCCCCGCCTGGGACTCGCTGGCCGCAGAGGGGACGGTGGTCGCCGCGAATGTGCCAACTGGCCACTTTCCGGCGGCGTACACGTCGGACGTGCGGGAACGCCGCCGAGAATGGCGGATGCCGGACGCGGAACGCGGATCAGCAATGGGCACCATAGCGGCGACAGTATAGTCGGTTTTCACATGGCTGTCAGCGGGGATTTGGCCACGCGGCTGCTCGCTCATAGCGTCTTCCTGTCCCGCCAGACGCTCCAGACGAACGTCAAACCGAAGAGCAGCGTCAGCCAGAAGCCCGGCATGTGCCTCAGCGGCCGTCCGTCCGGGTAGTCTGACATTCTGTCCCAGAGCCGAATGAGGGGGACTTCAGTATCTACGGACACGACGTGCCGATTGTCGGACGAAACATCGGCGTGGCACACCGCGCTCACGACCGGCATAGGCTCTTTGCGCACCTCCACCGCATCAAGGTTGTACGTACGCATTGTGCCGTCAGACAGCCAGACTGAGATTGTCTTGTCGTCGCATGCAAACCAGGCCCGGCAAACATTCGTCGTGGGGCCGAAATCCAGGAACCGACAGCGGACCTGTCGCTCAACATCCCACACGCCGACCGCACTATTGCCATCCAGCGTCACGGCGAAGCGCCCGTCGCGTGACAGGTCGCCGCCGCGACAGACCAGATCATTGTGCGGCCCGAGTGCCGCCAACTGCGAGCCCGTTTCGGCGGACCATAGGCACGCCTCCTTGCCGATGGTTCCCGTCAGCACCCTCTTGCCATCGGGCGAGAACGACGCGCTCCAGAGACGGTCCTTGTGGACGAACGTTTGCAGTTCCTTGCCGTTCCGCCAGTCCCACAGGCGTGCCCTCTTGCCTGTATCCTGGCTCGCGGTGAGGATTATTGTGCCGTCTGAGGAGAAACAGACGGTTCTCACGCTGGTGTCGTGGGCCGGGAGTTCCTTCAGAATCTCGCCACTGCGAGCGTCAAAGACGGAGCACACTGCTCGCCGTTGGCCGCCAACTGCGAGGTACGCGCTGTCCGGCGAAAAGGCCGCGAGTGTGAATCCCGCCTCGATATGGCTCTTCCAGAACAACTCCTTGCCCGTGTCGGCATCCCAGACCCGAAGGTCGCACTGAATCGTCACCGCCGCGACTGTCCGCATGTCTGGCGACAAATAGACATTGGCAAACGCTTGGTCCAACGGGAACGTCCTGCGCGACACCCAAGGGCCACGGTCCATCCAGTTTCGCCACAGGACACCGATGGCACCGAGCACTACGACGAAGAGAACGAGGCTGCGCAGAGAGAAGCGGAACCAGCGGCGCCTGGCGGGCGCGGGCGCTGGCGCTGTTGCCGCCCCGCTCACCGACCGACCTGTCGCGCCATCGTCCATTGTCGCCGCCCGTGGGATGCCGGCGCCAGCGTAGCACGCCCGGCACGGCTGGTAAAGGTGCCCACTGGCCCGCTACCGCCCGAACGGTGAGAAAGCGGGCGCCGCGAACGTCATTCTGGTCCGCTCTCAGGTTGCGGGACCGCTTCACTGCTCCCAGGCGATGCGTCTCTGTTTCCGGTATGTCCCCAGGAACTTTCGGCCTGACGGGCTCCAGCTTTCGCGGCATTTTCTAGTTCCCCGACACGGCGGTACAGAGTGCAGATATGGAACAAACACACCCCCACGAGGGACAACGCCGCACCGGCTGTGTTTCCCAAGAACAACATCCGTATGCCTGCTATCGCGAAAACAATCCGCCCTAGCCGCTCCACCCAGACGGCAAGTCTCTTGCGACCATGATCCGAACCCATGGATGCACCCCCAAGCCACACGAGAGCCAGCGGACCGAGGACTCGACACATGCTGGGGCCATTATCGGCAGCGGCGGATTGCGGGGCAAGGCGGAAAGCCTGCACAACGTCCCGGGCGCCTGGAGGGGCGGTTCAGAAGCTCAACCATACGGCGCATAAGGCCCCTCACGGTGCGTTCTTTTCGGGCACCGTGAGCTGCACCACATTGCTGAGGGCGTCGCCGTCCTTGTCCGGCAGAACAAAGCGAATGCGGTAAACGCCAGGCGCGTCAACCCCCAAATACTCGGCGAGGTCGAGCTCCGCGCCCTTCCCATGCGTAATTGGCCGCTGCGCAGCCAGCCACGCCAATACACGCTCACTATCTGGCTTTGGCCCGGCCAGAACTTTGCCGTCATGTTCAATCCGCAAGCAGGACGCCAATGCCTTCTTCACATCCGCTGGTGTGAGAAGGTCCACCCCGCCTGAGAGCTCCTTTGTCAGTTCGGGGTTCATTGGCCGTATGAACCCTACCTCCAACCTGATGCCCTGCTTAGGCACTACAACCTGTGCGTTTGAGTAGTTCGACAGGTACAGGCACACAGCTAATGCCTTGGATGGTCTGCGCAAGTCGGCAGCCCAACGAGGGTAGGGGCAAGTTATCCTGACCGAACAACTGGTCTGCAAAGATTCTCCCCAATATTCCGCCTCCTTGTGCGCTTCCTCGCCCGCCCGGGACCAGTACCTGAGAACAGCCACTCGCACCTCGGCCGGATCCTGTTGGAAATCATCGAGGCGCACGTGGAACCGCGCCGACGCCGTGAATGTCTTCCCTGGCTCCAGGCGGCGGCGGAAGTCCTTTTGGTCATCCGGGAAAGTTTCCTCGTCGCCGTAACTCTTGCGGCCTCCATAGACCCAGTTATCGGAGCACGCGAAACCATGAGCGTCCCAGAGCATCAAGTCGCATTGAGCCCCAAAAGCCAAACCATGCCCCGCAACCAGCACCATGGGGTCAGCAGTCTGGTTCTTCACGGTCAGGGCAAATTCGATGGGCTCATCGCACGAGAAGCTCTCTTTCACCGGCTTCAAGGTAATCGTCGGCCCGCGCAGCCATAGTGCCAAGTCCTCGAACCCTTGGGTCGTCAGGTTCTCCACGCGCTTCTTTAGGTACTCCGGGACTACTCTCTCCCACAGCACGACTTTGCCGTCCCTGATGGCTATCTTGCTATGCCCGAAATTCACCTCGCGGTATTTGCCCTGCTCTTCGTCGTCCGGCTCAAGGCACAGGTAGCATTCCTCACCCACAGTGTATCCTGGGCTGTTACCGTACGCCGTGTTACCACCATACACATATTCGATCCGCTGATCGCATTTTCCCGCCAGGAGTTTCTCAACCTCAAGTGTTATGAATTGTCTATCCGTGCGCTTCGGGTCAGGCTGTTCTATTTTGAGCACCTTCACCTTCACGACCGCCGTCGCGCCCGTGACCATGCGAGGCAGAGGGGTAGTCGTAAACGCGGCATACGCGCTGCTGGAAGACAGCAACTCGGCCAACATCACCACCGCAATCGCGCAACACCGCATTGCTACGACTCCCTCCGTAGGGACGCCATGTCCCTCGGACCGAGAGGCATTCCTGGCAGAAGATCCTTCTGCCTGTCTTGACGGGCATCTTGTTCGAGCTGCTGCACGGATTCCATGAACCCAGAACGGTCTCCACGACTGCTCCAGGATCACGGCCAATTCCTCTCGCACAACCCTTGTACACGTTTTTCGCGCCGAAGGCCACGTCAGCGCCCTTTCCGGCGTTGCCGCAGGACGCTGCCCCGATGGTTCGATGGCCCGATCACCCGATCCTTCGTTCGCATGAACAGAAGGCCCCTGGCACGTTTCCATGCAAGGGGCTTTTAGTGGTGCCAAGGCCCAGAGTTGAACTGGGGACACCCACATTTTCAGTGTGGTGCTCTACCAACGGGGGTGCCCCGGCAGCGGCAAGGACCGGCGACGCCATTGGAGCCTTCGAGAGCCGCATACCGTCTTCCCCGAAAGGCCGAGAACGAGGCGTACCGTGAACTGTAGACGCGATGATAGGTTCCGCCCCAGGTCCGTCAAGGCGACGCGGGGCTGCGCCGGCGCCGTGTTCTTGCCTTGCCTCATGCCGAAGGTACAGTGTAACTGTTTGTCTAACGGAGGGCGACGGTGTGGCTGTGGCGGCGAAGCCTGCATTCAACTGCTGGGTGCAGTCTGGACTGTGCAGCCCGGCACTCTCAACAACCGTAGCGCTTCTGTTGTGTGCCGCCGCTGCTGCCGCCGATATACACTTGGCCGCCGCAACCGGTGATCTCGAACAGGTCAAGCGTCTCGTTCAGGACAATCCTGAGTTGGTGAATTCCCGCAACGAGGACGGCGGCACGCCACTGCATCGTGCGGCGGCCAATGGGCGCGGCGAGGTCGTGGCCTTCCTCCTTTCCAGGAAAGCGGACACGACGGTGCAGGCCAAGGGCGGCCTGACGCCGCTGCATCTGGCATCGAATAAACGGATCGCGGAATCACTGATCGGTGGCGGTGCGCAGATTGATGCCACGTCCAACCTTGACGCTACACCGTTGCATGTTGCCGCCTTGCGCGGACTTAAGGATGTCTGCGAAATCCTGCTTGCGTGTGGCGCCGACCTAAAGGCGGTGAACAAGGCCGGAGCTGCTCCGCTGCACGATGCCGCGCGGCAAGGCAATACCGATGTCGTGGAGTTGCTCCTGTCTTACGGCGCCGACATCCACGCGCGAGATCTTTCTGGCCTGACACCACTGCATTCGGCGGCGAACAAGGAGACAGTGGAATGCCTATTAAAGCACGGCGCGGACCTGATGGCCAAGGACGCAGTCGGAGCCATGCCGATTCACACGGCGTCATGGCGTGGGCATGCGGAGGCAGCGGAGTGCATGCTCAGTCACGGCGCCGACGTGAACGCGGTTGATAATGCTCTCAAGTCCGCACCAATACATGAAGCCGCGTTCCAGTCCCGCGACAAGGTTGTGAAGATGCTCCTCGCGCACAAGGCCGACGTGAACATCAAGAACGGCAAAGGGGCAACGGCGCTGCACATCGCTGCCTTCAATGGCGACAAGACAACGTTGTCCGTTATCCTGTCCGCCAGTCCTAACGTGAACGTCGTGAACGGGATGGGGTCAACGGCGCTCCATTTGGCAGCCGCAGGAGGATACTGTGAGGTTATACGCGCGCTCTTGGACAAGGGTGCCGAGACAAGCACCAAGGACCGTGACGGTCTGACTCCCCTTGATGTGGCGGTGAA
>JAPLOD010000069.1 GCA_026692735.1 Planctomycetota bacterium
CTGTGAAACCGCGAAGGCATTCACCACTCCCAGAAGCAATACAGCAACGCACTCCGTAAGGCCATCCCTCTCCTCAAAACAATCTGTTCTGCCACGCGCCAGGCCTCCTCGCTGCACCTCATGGCCCGCCTCGCCAGCCGCCGAACAGGCCTCGCGTCGGACACGCCCGGTTCTCCATCACTGGAACGTTCATCTTCGCGAGAATGGTGGCGGCGGTGCTATTGAGGCGTGTTTCCTGAAAAGCCTGCCTCCCCTCATCCAGGGCGTTGGTCTACCGGGGTGCTTTCACCGGCGCGGACGGATGGATTGTCACGTCGGCAAGGCCGCCGAAGAGCGTCTTCCCATCGCGCTTGAGCGTTATCTGGCTGAATCCCTCCTTCGCCCGCGTGAACACGAGCGTGTCCTTCTGGTTCGGCCATTCAATGGAGGCGGAACCGGCTTGGGCGTCGACGGCGATCACAGGGGGCGTCTCGCCTTTGCGTAACGCTGTGAAGAAGAGCCTGAAGTCGGGCTGCACTGTGGTGGATCGCACGACGACTCGTCGGCGCTTCTCTGGTTTGCCGCCGTATCCGGGGACCTGGTAATCCTCGGTCGCTACCTGCACGTCCGCCGGACTGAGCACGCGGAGGAAAAGGCTGCCCGGCGCGGGGCTGGCGCTGCCAGCGTCGGGCGAGCTCAACAGGAAACCGCCGCCGGGCGCTTTCGCGAGCTCGATATCCGGCGTGATCTCCAGATACGAAGCGTACCGGTGTTCCTTGTCGTCCTTTCGGATGTCGTCAATGACGACAACGTACGGGTGTGCACCGCGGGTCATCGCGCAGGTGCGAAACGCGAACTGGACCGGATTGGCTGGCTTTCGCCAGAAGTTGACGCCCTGGAAACCATACGCGGGGAACTTGGGATCGTCCGCGCCGAACAGGGTTTTCGGAGTCGCCAGGTCCGGCCACGTCCACCCGAGATCGGCGAACGAGTTATTCTCGGGCTCCCAGCCGGAACCGGGCGAGCCGAACCTGTTCTCCCACTGCCAGTCGTAGCAGCGCTTGATGTCCATGCAGCCGGCGGCGAAGAGCGGGCTGTCGTACCGCGCGATCATGTTGCCGCTCGGCACCTTGGGAAGCTGGCCGACGCCGTCAATGTGCACCAGGGACTGCACTTGTGATCCCTGGTAGTTATTCCACCAGCCGCCGATCCACTGGCGGCCAAGGCCGCACAAGACGAAGCGTCCGCGGTCAGCGCTCTCGTGCCGGTTCTGCCAAGCGTCCTGCCGAACATAGAAGTTGAGCGACAGTGCTTCGTCGGACCAGTCGCTGCGGATCGTCATCAGCCCGAGTTGCGGGAAGTAGTCGGTGAGCGGCAGCCCGAGCTTGGCGGGATCAAGCGGCGTCGCGGCGTCATCTTTCCAGTCGCAGGCGAGCAGCGTGCAGATGTCGCCGTACTGCCAGCTCTTCCCGCCTTTGTAGTCCCTGCCCTTGAACCGGTAGAAATAGTAGTTGGCGAGCGGGTGGTTTGGCATCGCCCAGAGCGACAGCGTAGGCATGCTTTCGTAGGGCGACGCTGAATTGCAGGCATACGGCACGCCTTGGGCGCCGGAAGGCGCGGGAACCAGAGACTGCACCATCCAGCGCCAATACGCCTGGTATCCGGGATGGCGGAACAGGTCGTTGCCGCGGCGCGCCCATGCGATCATCGCCATGGTACCCTCGCGCAAGCCGGTGTTGGCCATGTAGCCGTCCTCATTGCCGCCGCCGCCGGGATAGAGGCAGGCGTCGAACCAGTTCTGAAGGGCGGCAAGGAACATCTGCAGGCGTTCCTTGTCGAAGCCTTCCTCGCCCTCTATCGCCCAGAACATGAGCGGCAGGGCGCCGTGGTAGGAGACCCAGTTACTGACGCACCGGCCCGGGGCGTAGCCCATGCCCCAGGTGATAAGGTCCTTCGTACCAAGCGCCAAGGCCTTTCTGCACACCTCGCGTTGTTCGACAGTCATGTCGTTGAAGAGGAAGTCGTAGGAGAGCGCGAACGTCTCGCCCCCGCGGATCCCGATCTGTTCGAGGCCGCCGGGGATGCCCTTCAGGCCAGGCACGCCTTGGCAGTTGTCCTGCACCTTGCCCCAGCGCTTGTCGAACTTGCTGCGTGCGATAACGACGCGCGCGAAATTCGCGACCGCCCGGCAGACCTTCTCCTTGGTCGCCTTGTCATCGGAGTGATACATGACATCCATGGTCGCGTAGAGCAGGTCGGAGAATTCCCAGCCGACCTTCTCGAACTGCTTTGACAACGCTTCCTCAGATACTGCAGCATCAAGTTTGGCCAGTTCCTCAACCAGATCGGAGCGGTAGCGTTTCCCGAGGAACTCCTTCCCCTTCGCGGTGAGGGCGATGTTCCTTCGCCACGCTTCGACATCCTCGGGACTCAGCAGGACGCGTGGATGGGTGCCTGGCGGGGGAACTTTCGAGAAGGCACGAATACCCAGGTCGCCGGCTTCGGCGCCGTACGCCGGGCCGCAGATGGCCATCATGAGCACAACGAGCGGACACCACATCAGTGCCCTGCCCACACGCCTTGCCGCGGTCATGCGGAACGCCCTCCGGCCATGTGACATCCTCTGCGAATCATACCAATTGGTCGTTGGCAGACTACACCGTTTCCTGCGGTCCTGGCGGCACCCAGTGGAGCAAGGGGATGCAGCAGCCCGGCAAGCTCCGGCCTGTTCTCCACCTTGCCGTAGTTGCCCGGATTCAGCAGGATGTGAACCATTTTGTGGACCACGACATGCACCCACGACGAGACATCGGGAACGGAGGCCCGACGACCCGCTGCTGGCGGACGCCGGTTCCGCATGGGTGCTTGACGGCAGCGCCAACTTCGCCGAGTCTTTGCCTACTGCGCGACCAGGAGCGACACGCATGAACACGAATGGCATTGCCCTCGTCCCCGTTCTTCTGTTTTCGCCCCTCGTGTCGGCTGGCGATATGACCCTGTGGTATGACAAACCTGCGACGCGGTGGGAGCAGGAGGCGTTGCCTATTGGCAATGCGTACCTCGGGGCGATGATCTTTGGCGGCGTCGCACGCGAGCAGATCCAGTTCAACGAGGAGAGCCTCTGGATAGGCGACGAGGAGGATACCGGCGCCTACCAGGCGTTCGGGGACATCTTCGTCCAGGTTGGCGACGCGCCTGCTTCCCAGGGGCCCCAAGTCACGTGCTTGAGCGGGCACGTCTCGCCCGAAGGGCAGGGCGTGGCGGCGTCGTGCGACGGCGATGCGCGGACGAAGTGGTGCTTCGAGCACAACGGCTCTTTCCCCATCCTCTGGCAGGCCCACGTTCCGAACCCGCCGAAGGAGCCGTTGACGGAGTACACGCTGACCTCGGCCAATGACGTCCCAGCCCGAGACCCGAAGGCCTGGCGCCTGCTCGGCTCGCAGGACGGGAAACAGTGGACTCTGCTTGACGAACGAAAAGACGTTCCGATCTGGCCCAAAAGGAACTCGCCGCAGACATTTCAGGTCAAGAACCAGACGGTGTACTCGTGGTTCCGGTTTGAATTCCTCGAGGTGCATGACACGACGCATTTCCAGATTGCGGAGATCGCGCTGGGGGCCATTCCACTTGCTGCTGGCAAGGATGCCGCGAAGCCCGGCGGTCAATACCGACGCGAACTGGACATTTCCCGCGCGGTCCACACGGTGACCTATGAAGATGGCGGCGTGAAATACCGTCGCGAGGCGTTCGCCAGCTATCCCGCCAAGGTCATGGTCTTCCGCTTCATTGCCGACAAGCCCGGCGCGCTGACCGGAACCGTTACCATGGCCGACACGCACAAGGGCACCATCACGGCGGAGCGTGACCGGATCACGTCGGCGGGTTCTCTGCAGGGGTACGTCTACCATGGGGGCTCTTCGTCGAAGAAGGCCGGCGATTCCTATGCGCTGCACCTGCGGTATGAAGCGCAACTTGCCGTGCTTAACGAAGGCGGAACACTGGAGGCCAGTGAAAACAGGATCTCATTCAAGAACGCAAGCGCGCTCACTTTGTTCCTCTGCGCCGGCACGGACTTTGCGCAGGACCGCAGCAAGGGATGGCGCGGCGAACCGCCGCATGCGCGGATCACCTCGCAGATCGCCGCGGCAGTGAAGCGTCCCTACGATGAACTGCTCGCCGAGCACGTCCGGGACTATCAGGCGCTCTTCAACCGAGTGACACTGGACCTCGGCCCTGGCAGCGATACGTCCGTGCCCACAGACATCCGCCTGGCGAATTCGCACAAGTCCAAGGAAGCCGACCCTGCATTGGAACGCCTGCTCTTCCAGTTCGGTCGCTACCTCATGATCTCGTTGTCGAGACCGGGCAGCCTGCCCGCGAACCTGCAGGGCAAATGGAACAACTCCAACAATCCGCCGTGGCGCTGCGATTACCACACGGACATCAATATCCAGATGAACTACTGGCCGGTCGAGGTGGCGAACCTATCGGAGTGCTTTCAGCCGTTCGCGGAATGGGTGCAGTCAATCCGCACCGTGCGAATCGAGGCGACGAAGCGGGACTGGAAGAAGCGCGGGTGGCTGATGCGCGGCGAGAGCGGACTGTTCGGCGGCTCGACCTGGGACTGGGTGCCAGGCACCAGCGCCTGGATTCTGCAGAACAGCTACGACCACTACCGCTTCACGCTCAACCTGGACTACCTGCGCACCCGCGCCTACCCGGCGATGAAAGAGGTATGCGAGTTCTGGATGGACAGCCTGGAGCCACTACCTGACGGGACGCTCGTCACCCCGGTCGGCCTCAGCCCCGAGCAAGGCCCCAAGGAGAAGGGCATCTCGTTTGACCAGCAGTTGGTCTGGGATCTCTTCACCAGCACCATCGAGGCATCGGAGGTGCTTGGGACCGACGCGGAGTTCTGTAAGCAGCTCACCGACATGAAGGCCAAGCTGCTGCCGCCGAAGATAGGCAAGTGGGGACAATTGCAGGAGTGGATGGTGGACCGTGACGACCCGAAGAACACGCACCGGCACATCTCACACTTGGTGGCGTTGTTTCCAGGCAGGCAGATCGCTCCGCTCAAGACGCCAGAACTGGCCGAGGCGGCACGCGTGTCGCTCAACGCCCGCGGAGACACCAGTACGGGGTGGAGCACGGCCAACAAGATCAATATGTGGGCGCGCCTGCACGACGGCGACCGAGCCCACGTCCTGATTATGAACCTGCTGCGCGGGTGTATCACACCCAACCTGTTCGACACACACCCGCCGTTCCAGATTGACGGGAATTTCGGTTACACCGCCGGGGTCTGCGAAATGCTGCTCCAGAGTCATCTGAACGAGATACATCTCCTCCCCGCCCTGCCCAAGGCGTGGCCCACCGGCAAAGTCACCGGCCTGCGCGCTCGCGGAGGCTTCACCGTGGACATCGAATGGAAAGACGGCAAGGTGGCCAACTACCGCATTTCCTCTGCCGAACCGCGCGAGGTGCGAGTGCGTGTGGGCAGCGAGTTGAAAACCGTTACGTCGGAAAAGCAGCGTTAAGGGTGAGGAAACGGGATGAAGATGACAAACCCCATCCTGCTCGCCATGTGTCTTGCCATTGCAGCGCGCGGTTTCGCGGCGGAACCCGTGCCGCCGCAGACAGGGACAGGCGCAGTCATCAAGCAATTGTCTGATCTCATTGACCTGACGCGCCCCGACCTTGCCGAGGTGCGGAGGCAGGTGGAGGGCGGCGACCTTCCGTCGGCGATGCGCGAGTACCGCGCCTTCCTGTCTCGGCGCACGGCAAAGCTGCCCCCTCAGCGTGGCCACAGCTACTGGCTCCACAATCCGGCCGACGCAGATCGTCTTCTGAACGGCGAGTTGATTACCGCTCGCTACGGCGACACCAGCATCACTTACACTGTGCCGATCGGCAAACCAGGCCACATCAACTTCTTCACGGAGTTGCCGAACTACCGCGAGATCGCCCGCGACATTTCCACGATGCAGTGGGTGAACAAGCATTGCGAAGCGTACGCGAAGACCAAGGACATCAGATACCTGCAGGCGTGGTGCGACACCTGGGCGGATTACCTTGCGCACTGGGACGCGCAGTGGGCGGCGGTGAAGGCCAACCCGGCGATGTGGGGCAAGGGCCCGCAGCGGGAAGGCCGAATCAACGGCATCGAATGGGCGGGCGGCCAGGCGCTCTACACCGGCTGGCGCCTGAGCGCCGAGCGCAGCGGGATGATCGCCATGCTGCAGCTTGCTCCCGCCAACGGGCACCTGGAGCAGCTCAACCAGGACGTACTCGCCGGCCTCCTGGTTCGCGCGTTCACCGCAGAAATCGGGAACGGTCGCCGTATCCTCAAAGGCGCCGAGCGCGCTGTCCCCAATCAGGTGCGCGGACTGGCCGAGGAAATCCTCAACTGCGGCCTCACCTTCACCGAGTTCAAGGATTCTAAAGCGTGGCGGTCGGAGTCCATCCCCGTCTGCTGCCTCACCAGTCAACCGGACGGCACCAGCCGCGAGCAATCACTCAACTACTTCATCAACTATTTTCCGGGGCTCATCAAGAAGGTGAGTACCGGCATGCCGCCCGAGGAGCAGGACGCCGCCCTAATCGAGAGACTTGAAACGATGAACAAGTACCAGGACAGAGTGCTTCTGTCACTCGCGCGCCCGAGCGGTTTCGCGCCGGCTACCGGCACCGACCCGATCTGGAACAACTACGGCAAGACGAAGCCTCTGAATCCGCCATCCACCGCCTTCACCTCCATTCTCTGCCCGTATGGCGGTTACGCAGTGCAGCGTGACGGATGGAAGCCTGACAGCCTGTACCTCTTTATGAAGGTGAGTCGGCCCAACACAGGTCACTGGCGCGCGATTGAGGCCGGTTTGCAACTCAGCGCCTTCGGTCGCGATCTGCTGGTGAGCCCGGTGGGCAACCTCTACGACGCGCGCGACAGCGAGAAAGGATGGCGCATCTACTGGGAGTCCAGCGTGGGTCAGAACACCATCCTGGTGGACGGCATGAGCGCGGCGGAACGCAAAGGCGATTTCAACAAGCTGGACCCAATGCGGTGGTACGCCTCACCCCGCTTCGACTTCATGGAGACCGAGGTCACCGGTCCTTTCCAAGGGAGCGATTTCCGCGCCAACGGCCGCGCTATCCAGGAACGCATAAAGAACGGCCTAGTGAAGGACAAGCCTGCCATCAAAGACGTCGTGTTCCGGAGACAGGTGCATTTCCTGAAGGCGGCCGCATGCTGGATCGTTACCGACCGCATCAGCGCCAAAGAAGCGCATGATTTCACCCAGACCTGGAACTTTGGGCCGGAGTACACCGAGAACCAGGTGACTATGGATAAGGCGAAGAAGTCCGTGACGACATGCCAGCCCGATGCGCCCAATCTGTCCCTCTTCCAGTTTGGCGCTCCGCCAATCGAGTACCAGCGTTACTACGGCGTGTACGATGACGATCACATCTTGGGCTGGGTGGGCATTCTGAAGGACAAGGAGAAGTGGTTATACACGCCTGCGCCATGCGTCCACGTCAATTGGCGGGGCAAGGGGGGACAACTGCTGGTCACTCTGCTCCGCCCGCATCGTGGAACTGATGCGCAGCTCAGATCCGTTGCTGACAAGACCGTGGGAGACGCCGCAGGCTTCGACGCCGTCCTTGCCGATGGCACGAGCATCTTCTACCGCGCCGCGGTCGCGCCCTCAACGCTGGACGCCGGCGGCGTCAGGGCCGACGCTGCCAGCCTGCTTGTGGTCTGCTCCGCTGCGGGCCAGTCTGCCGGTGTGGTGCTGGACGCCCGGATGTTCGCAGGGAAGGTACCCGAGCAACCGAATTTCGAGTTCGAAATCGCCGGCGGCGAACAGCCGGCGAACACTACGCCGATCACGGTGCCCACAGGTTTTCGGTGGGAGGGCCCGCCGGATCGGCTCGTGCCGAAGTACGTGGAAGACCGTTAGTCGGTTAGCAGGCAGCGCTGGAGGGCGTGCCGTGTGCCGATATCGCCTCGTTTGCTCCGTGGTTGCGATCCGGTTGGCCACCGCGGTCTTGGCTGCCGAAGACTGGCAGATGGGGCCGTTCGTGAAGGTCGATGATGCCAATCCATGTCTGACGCCGAACGCCAACGCTGTCTTCCGCTGTCCCATGAGCGGCGAGGTGAGGTGGGAGGAGAAGGACGTCTTCAACCCGGCCGCGGTGGTGCGTGACGAAAGGGTGCACCTGGTGTACCGCGCCGAAAACAAACCCGGACAGCTCGCCAAGACGTCGCGTCTCGGTCTCGCGTGGAGCGAGGACGGACTGCACTTCACGCGCCGCGAAACGCCGATCCTCTTTCCTGATAACGACGGCATGAAGCAGTACGAATGGCCGGGCGGCGTCGAGGACCCGCGAATCGTCGAGAACGAGGAAGGCCAGTATGTCATGACCTATACGGCATACGACGGCAAGGTTGCGCGGCTGGCCATCGCGACTTCGAAGGACTTGGTGCATTGGGAGAAGCGCGGCTTGGCCTTTGGCGGCAAGTATCAGGACGAATGGACCAAGAGCGCGGCGATTGTGTGCCGTCAGGACGGCGAACACATCGTTTCCACGAAAGTTGGCGGAAAGTACTGGATGTACCTGCGCGACTCAAAGCTGCTCGCGGCCACGTCCGACGATCTGATTCACTGGAAGATCCTCGAAGACGAGCAGGGAAAACCACGAGTGATCTTCTGCGGGCGCAAGGGATACTTCGACAGCGAACTCGTCGAGCCCGGACCGCCGCCGCTCCTGCGCCACGATGGAATCTGGTCCATCTACAACGGCGTGAACGCGAAGGAGGGCGGAGACGCAGTGCTTGCGCCAGGGACGTTCTCTGGCGGGCAGATTCTCTTCGATGTGCAGGACCCGACGCGCGTCCTGCAGCGCAGCGAAAAGTGCTTCATCCAGCCGGACCGGCCATACGAGCAGACGGGACAGGTGGCGAATGTCTGCTTCCTCGAAGGCATGGTCTTCTTCAAGGGCTCGTGGTTTCTCTACTATGGCACCGCCGATTCGAAGATCGCCGTCGCCGTGTGCGGTCAGTATTTGATCGCCGCTGTCGAGCGCATGCCGCGCCTGCCCGAACCGCTGAACATCCGCGACTGGCCAACCATAGCGCGCGATTATTACGCGCTGGTGCTGAATCCCGATACCGTCGTTGGCGGGCATCATCTGGCAGCCGTCAAGCCTGGCGAGCCGGGCTTTCGTATGCCGTCCTTCGTCGGGCCGAAACTGGCGGACGAAGCGATGACATGCCTCTCTGCTGTCGTTGGCGCGCGACTGGCAGGTCTCGACCCACGGGGGCTCAACGGTGTTGACTGGGTACAAGCGGCCAAAGCATGGTATAGTCCCAAGCTGGGCATTTACCGACACAACCGTGGAGACAACAACCCCGTCGTTCACGCCGATATCTATGGCTATTGGGCCGCGATTCAGGGAATGATACTTGCCGCGCAGTATCCGGATGATGCCGACCTGCAGAAGCAACTTCGGACATCTGTTGCGGCGTTCCTCAAGATTGCTCACGGCATGGGCTGTCCCGATCAGCCGAACTTCGATGTGCTGGGCTTCAACTTTGACACAGGCAAGCCGGACGGACGCAATGAACCGATGAATCGCTTGGGCCATGCGCCGAGTGTCGCTTGGCCGCTGGTGGTCGGAGCAAGTCTGGACACTAAGCCTGACCCGGACCTGATCGCGTGCGCGCGAGCGGCTTTGCGCTGGCACATCGAGCACCCCGGACGGTACGAGGTCAGCCACGTCATGGGCCCGCTGGCCGCGGCGCGACTGAACGCCGAGTTCGGTGGCGATCTCGACCTTGGGCGGATCATGGCCATCTGGTTCGGTGCCGGTGACCGCAAGCGGCACTCTTGGCATGTCACCGCGGGCACGCGCTTTGGCGGCATGACCTCCGACGGCCTGGACGCCGCCAAGTGGGACGAGAAGGACCACTCGTTCCACGCCTTCGCCATGGGCACGCTGCAGGGACCGGCCTGGCTGGTGCCGGTGGCGCGATACGATCAGCGTTACGCTCGAGCCATCGCCCGTTATGCACTGCATGCAGCGAATTCCTCGCGCCTGTTTCAAGGCGTGGACCTCGATTGGGATCATCAGGATCACAAGGACTGGAAGGATCGCTGGGACCCGAAGAACCTGCTCTTCTATGAAGCAGTCACGTCATGGGACTGGAGCGACACGCGCACCTTCCGGCCGTATGCCACCGGCGACCCTGTTCGGCTCGGCTGGGGGTGTCCGAAGGCAGAGCCGAAGGTGTACTATGCCAAGAAAAAGGAGTGGTTCTCGAAGTCGTGCAACAACCTTTCGCTGTACATGGGGAACCACGTGGGCTTCCTCGGGGGCATTGTGTCGCTCACGGATGTGCCCGGCGTTCTGCGCTGGGACTGCCTTGCCACGGACTGGTTCCATGCGCCGGCTTACCCCACCTGCTTGTACTACAACCCGTTCGACGCACCGAAAACGGTGAATGTCACGCTGGCCGGGCCAGCCGACCTCTACGATCTCGTCGTTGGAGAGTTTGTTGCGCGCAATGCGGCGAACACTCATCGCCTGACACTCGCGCCCGACCAAGCTGTTGTCATCGTGGTGGCGCCAGTAAATGGCAAGGCCGAACGCAAGGGGAAGATGTTGATGATCAATGGCACCACGGTTGACTACAACGCGCCTCCAACCGGGAGGCCGTGAGCACCGCGCAATCAACGCAGGTGCCATGGAATTCCGGGCACGCTGTTCCACTCATGCCGCCAAGGCGGGACGCAAGGAGGCCACAATGACCGCGCGACAGTTGGGCCACATAGCCTTGACCATGGTTCTCATGGTCGTGCCCGGACGAGCGCCGGCCGGCGAAGTCTCTGCCAGTGACTGGCCTCAATGGCGTGGCCCAAATCGCGATGGAGTTGCGCCGTCCTCGCCGAAGCTTGCGGACGCTTGGCCGAAGGATGGGCCGAAACTCCTGTGGAAGAGCGAGGCCATCAGCGGCGAGGCGGACGGCGGCTCGGTTGGCAACCGCGGATGTGTCGGCGGATGCGGAAGTGTCTCGGTTACGGGCGGCAGGGCATTCTTCTTCGCCAACTGCAAGTACACGAAGGACAAAGTCGCCTTCACAACCCAGGTCCTCAAGGACCTCGGCTGGGTCGAAGGCCTGACCGAGGAGTTGGCGAAGAAGATTGACAAAGCCTACAATTTCAACCTGAAGGGCGCTGCGTTGGAGAAACACATCGGTGATTTTCTTGCCACGCTCGATCCCGCAGACGCCTCAAAATTCGGCGGCATGATCCGCGCCAATCTCGCAATGAACTGGGAGGACCGCTACTCCTGCGGACTCCTCTTCAAGCTCTCGAAGATGCGCGATCGCGAGTTCGACTCGGTCGAGGCCTGGAACCACGCCACAGGCGCCGACCTGCTGCACGGGCATGGCGAGCACGCCGGACAGATTCGCAATGAGCTCAACGCGAGAGGCAGCAGGTACATGGATACGGCCTTCTGCCTCGACGCCGCCACCGGACAGGAACTGTGGCGCAAGGAGTTCCCGGGAAGCGCCGGGGCAGACGCATTGAATTGCAGCTATGGCTCTTCCAGCACACCCACGATCTGCAATGGCAAGTGCTACGTCGCCGGCAGTGCCGGCGTGTACTGCCTGGCCGTCAAGGACGGCGCGACAGTCTGGCAGGCCAAGAGCAGTTTCAGCAACGCATCGCCGCTCGTGACCAGCGGTGCGGTCTTCATCGCGACGACTGACGCGCTGTGCGCGTTCAAGGCCGAGAGAGGCGAGGCGCTGTGGAGCCAGCCTGAGGTGAGGAACAGTTCCAGTTCAGCCATCCTGTGGAACAGTGGCGGCAAGGGGTGCCTGCTGGTCAACGCGACGGTCAAAGGGCACCATTCGGACCTCGTGTGCGCGGAGCCGGAAAGCGGGAAGGTGTTGTGGCGTATACGCTGTGGAGGCGGATCGTGCTATTCGACGCCCGCAGTCTGTGGTGACCTAGCCGTGGTTTACGGTTACGGCAACATCTATGGATACAGGCTCACGCCGCAGAAGGCGGAGATGCTGTGGGAGGGGAAGTTCGGCGGCGACCGCGGCGCAAGCCCCGTCATCTACCAGGACCACGTGTACATCGTGGGGGGTGCTTACGGCAAGCCGTCGGCGCGGTGCCTGGACCTGAAGACCGGCGAGGTCAATTGGGAGAAGAGCCTGGATCATAGCGAGGTCCATTCGCCCACCATAGCCGACGGCAAAGTCTTCGCGACCATCGAGGGTTACGGGGAGAAGTTCCCGCTCAGGACGATCCTGTACAAAGCCACGCCGGAGAGATTCGCCGAACTGGGCAGCACGTCTCCGATGGCCGGGGTGCTGTGTCTCAACGCTTCGCCTGCCATCGCCGATGGGAAAATGTTTCTGCGGCTGAAGAACCTGATCGCCTGCTACGACGTAACCGCCGCGGCATACGCGGGCATGAAACTGGTTACGGATGCGCCAACCGCTCCGACAAGCCAGCCCAAGACTGCCGAGACCGCACCTCTCAAGCCGTCGGATCTGCGGATCGCGTTCCCTCAGCCGGGCGCGCAGGCGGCCACCGGCACGGTCGCGCCGGAGGAGCCCGCGGAGTGGCAGAAGAACTGGCCGCAGTTCAGAGGGCCGGCCGGTAACGGAATCGCCGCTGCGGACGCGGACCCGCCGATCAAACTCGACCTTGCTAGAGACGTAGCCTTCCGTGTGGACGTTCCGGCTAAGGGGCAGAGTTCGCCGATCGTCTGGGGCGACCGCGTCTTCCTCACCGGCGAGGGCGATCGCGTGATGGCCTTCGACCGCGCCAGCGGCAAGCTGTTGTGGAACACCAGCCTGAAGACCCCGCCGTCAAATGTCCAGGACGACGACAGCTTCAAGCCACAGACCAAGGACACCGGTATAGCGGCGCCCACGCCCTGCACGGACGGCAAACGCGTCTACGCGTTCTTCGGCGACGGGATCCTGGGCTGCGTGGATTTCGAGGGCCAGCAGGTCTGGTCGGAGCGCCTCGTGCAGGGCAAGCCCCGGAACATCTACGGTCTCGCGGCCAGCCCCGTCCTCTATGGCAACCTTGTCATCCAAGTGGTTGATCTAGGCTCGACGCCCGAGGACAAGCTTTCGTTCATCGTCGCCGTGCGCGCAAGGGACGGCATTGTGGTGTGGGGTCAAGAGCGGCCAGTTCGCTCAGCGTGGAGCACGCCGCTTCTTTGCCGCGGCGCCAAAGGCGATGAACTGATCACAGCGGCACAGCCGTGGGTTATTGCCTATCAGCCTTCCAACGGCACTGAGCTGTGGCGAGCCGGCGGCGTCAACGGCGACGTGGCCGCCTCACCCGTCGGCGCAAATGGCGTGGCATACACGTCGTCCGGCCAGGGCGGCAGCGAACTGCTGGCGCTCAAAGTTGGCGGCAAGGGCGATGTGACCACTTCCGCTCTGGCGTGGTCAAGCGAAGCGCCGGTGCCAGACGCCGCAAGCCTCCTCTGCGATGGCAAGCGGCACTTCTTCATCAGTTCCAGTGGCGAACTGCGCTGCCTCGATGCGGCAACGGGCAAGGCACTGTGGCAAAAGCAACTCAATGGCCCGCACTGGGCTTCGCCAGTCCTGGCGCGAGAGCGGCTATACGTCGTCAGTACAGGGGGAGAACTGTCCGTGGTGCAGGGAGCCGACGGCCAAGTTCTCTCTACGGTCAAGCTGCCGCAGGGCGTTACCGCGTCCCCGGCGTTCCTGGGAACGCAAATCTTCATACGCACCGCCGGGCTACTGTTTTGTCTGGGCAGACGTTAAGAATTTGACACGCGTCTCAAACCGAACAAGAGCGGCGCCGGCGAAAACCGACAATGTTGGAGACTGTAGCAACGAAGTCGGGAATTGCGTAAGTTTGGCAAGCTATGGTGACGATACTCTCCCAGGGGGAATGGGAGGGGCGCATGGCAAGACCTGGAGTGTACGTTCCCGATGTAACGGTTGGGGTGGTTGATCCAAGCAAACTGCCGCA
>JAPLOD010000070.1:0-2261 GCA_026692735.1 Planctomycetota bacterium
CGCACCCATCAGGCCATGATTCACCGCATGGCGCTCGACCTGCTCCGCGACAGGCAATGCGCCGAGCGTTGGCCCACCCTGGCCGCCCTGCACTACGCGAGGGCGGGGTAGAATGTGCCCGATTTCGATGCTACAGTCTCCCTAAAAAACGCTTTTGACCGGGTTCCGCACGAGAGGCTGCTGGACATCGTGCGAGTCATGGTCAGGGATGAACGCCTCGTCAGGCTTATCGCCAGCATCGTCAACAGGAGTTGCTGGCGGAACAAGCAGGGCAAGGCGAACGTCGGCCTGCCCCAGGGCGGCCCCCTCAGCCCGATCCTGTTCAACCTGTACCTGGACTGGTTCCTGGACCGGGTCCTGAAGACGAAGTACCCCGGGATCATGTTCATCCGATGGGCGGACGATATCCTGCTCATCTGTGGAAGCCTGGAGCAACTGCGCGAACACCGGGCGATCATCGAGGAACTATTGAACGATGCGGGTTTGGCCGTGAACCGGGAGAAGACGTACCGCCCGGACGCCACGGCGGACCTGGGAGCTGGCGAGCTGATTGAGTTCCTGGGCTACATGGTGGGATTGGATAACGATGGCCGGATGCAATTGACGTTGGGGAAGGACGCCTACGGGCGCCTCCTCGCCCAGCTACAGATGGACGTGGCCGGGCAACACCCAAACGTCAATTGGGATGGCTATCGTGGATTCCTGTCCAACCAGATCCTCTTCATCATCGGCAGTTGGCTGGAAGCTTACGCCGGGGCGATAGAACCGAACGATTGGCCCGGGGTCAGAAGGGACATCAAGAGCCTATTTCTCGGCTCCCGTCCCCCGATCTTCGACTTGGTCGGCTCCGACGCGCTTCCCGCGAACTGTCCCAACACGGCGGACCTCAACGATCTCCACGACAGAGCGCGGGGACACTGGCAGTCTCGCTTCGGTGCTCCTCTCCCTCCCATCATGGATCGTCTCGTCGGTCTTCCGCAGCGCGACGCGCATGCAAACAACACCATCCGGCAGATGGTGCCGCACCACATCGCCGACGGCGCCGACCTCGTGCCCGCGCCGTTGGCATTCATCGAACCTTACGGAGACAGGAAGCCCGATTGGCGGGCGGTGGAGTGGCGGGTGAAGTTCGCGCCGCTCCATCAACCCGATGGTGGAACGAGACTCGCTGGCGGCGCCTAAGTGCGCTGACTGGCACAGATCATGTGAAAGGGACACGGTGATGGAGAAGAACGTGATGGACAGGACGTACACACCGCCCAGGGAGATTCCGATTTTGGAACGCTGGGATTTTGGAAGGCGAATCCTGGACGTCGGCCCGGAACGCGCAATCGCCGACTGGGCGCAGAAAGGTGAAAGCGGCTTTTCGTCCGAAGAGAGCATCTACCAGCATTGCCGCTTGGCGACGTGCTGGACCCGGGACATGGCCTGCAGGGCGGAGCAAATGGGCATGCCCTGGTACGTCGTCGTCGCTCTGCTGGCGTACGAGCCGCTCGCCGGGGAGCTGGAGCGCGAGAAGGAGCACAAGACCTTCATCATGAAGGTGGAAGAACGGCGGCGCAACAACGGTCCGCCCCTTCCCGAAGACACTTCCACCAATGGAAAGCGGCGGGCGATTCTGGATAGCGGTATGTCGCGTTACCAAATCTGTAAAACGATTGGCCTCGACCAAGGGAGCATGTCGAAGTTCATGCACGGCGAACGCGGACTAAGCATGGAAGTGCTTGAGAAGTTGGCCGATCTACTGGATCTGGAGATCGTGGTGCGGAAGCGAGGGAAGCGATGAGACTGTTCAAAGCAACGTACAAGGACCGGCGTGGAAAGGTTCAGGAGTCCGCCAAGTGGTACTGCGAATTCCGCGACCATCTGGAAATCGTGCGCCGGCTGCCGCTGTACACCGACCAGAAGGCGAGCGCGGAAGCGGGCCGGAAAATCGAGCGGCTCGTGGCACTACGCATGGCAGGTTGCGAGCCTGACACGGAGCTGACGAGGTGGGTGGAATCGCTGGAAGGCCGTCTCGTAGGCAAGCTCGCGGAAATCGGGCTGCTGTCGCCGTCCCGCCTGAGTGCTGCCCGACCGCTTGCCGAACTGATTGAGTCATGGGAAGGGGCGTTGAAGGCCAAGGGCATCAATCGACACCCCCGGCGCGTGGTGACGCCAGCCGAGATCGCACACCTACTGGTCAAGACGGGCCAGGAACCGGTACGCTACGGCATGACGGGGCCAGAGCGGGCGCTGGTCTACAGGCTCGCGGTGGAAAC
>JAPLOD010000070.1:2299-8993 GCA_026692735.1 Planctomycetota bacterium
GCCTTCGGGCGAATGAGTTGGCCTGTCTGTGCCGCAGCAATCTCAAACTGGACGAGAAGGTGCCCGTCGTCACCATCTGGAACGGAACCGACAAGAACGCCAAGGGCGTTGACGTGCCGCTGCTGCCGTCCGCCGTGGAGCGGCTGCGGGTCCACTGTCGCGACATGCTGCCCGGAGCGCGGCTGTTCTCGATGCCGGATAGCCGTCACGTTGCCGAGATGTTCCGGACCGATCTGCTGCCCGCTGGCATCCCCTACGTGGACGCCGCCCGGTTGTTCTTCGATTTCCACTGCCTGCGAGCCTGCACAGCGTCGTTCCTCGGGGATGCCGGGGTGCCCGTGCCGGTTATCCGCGACATCATGCGGCACGCTGATATCCAGACCACCATGCGGTACGTCAAGACGAACGTGATACAGTCGCGGGCTCAGGCGCTAACGCAGATGCCGAGCCTGGATGCCGTCGAGCGGCTCGTCATGGAAGCGACCAACGACAAGGCGCTGGCGGTCGGTTTCCATACCGAAAACGCCAAGCAAGACGCCAAGACAGAGGGGGCGATTACTTCAAGTGCTTGTGCACACACGGATTCACAATCGGGGGGAACAGACAGCGATGTCTGCCCCGCTTTGTGTCGAAGTTGTTCTGGCAGAAGCACTTAGCGTTCGCCCATTCTCTGTCTTGCCGTTTTGCTTGCTGTCCGCTGTGCATGCTCCCACCGCCTGGATCACACCGCCCGAAGTCGCCTCCCGGACAGCCTCGGCCCGGGTCTCCAGGTCCGGCATGCTGGCCAATGCCTCCGCGCGCTTCTCTATCCTCGTGGCCTTCGCGTATCTCATTGTCGTTTGCAGGTTCGCGTGGCGCATGATCTCCTGCACCACCTTGGGACTGACGCCAGCATCGAGCAGAAACGTCGCCGTGCAGCAGCGCAACGAGTGAAAGTCAAAGTATTGCCCCGCGGAGTCGCGATACTCAATGTCGTCGTCGGCGAGGTCCAGCTTGAACATCTCCGTCAGGTGGTGGACAACGTCAGCAAGGTATCCACCCGGCCGCCGGTCAGAAGATCATACACGGAGGCAATCCGTCCGCTGTGGTTCAACGTCACCGTCGTCGGCTCTTTACGGTAATTGCACAGGTTCACCAACAGGCTATCGCGGGCTTCGGCGCTCCGCCATTCCACGCCCCAAACGGGTTGCTGATCGGTCCCGCGCAGTTCCAATGCCGGGCGAATGTTCCAAGCGGGTAACCGGGCCATGAGTTGCGTGTGCATCTCGCGGGCTGTGGTCGCGCCGTGGCGAAATGTGATTCTCTCTGCGACCAAGTTTGAAGCCCTTGGTCGCCCGAATTCATCGCACGTCAGCAAGTCACCCTCGCCGACAAAGACAAGTCGGCCCTTGAACTGGCGAAGCGAAGCCAGGGCAACATCGGAGAAATGCGTGATGTCTGGAACGAACACGACCGGCACATCAGGGATGAGTCCGGCCTCCAATTGTCGCTCCGTGACGAAACCAATCTTCAGCCCGGTGAAAGACAGCGCGGTGTAGAGCTTGCCCATGCAGTCACCGTAGCGCCCAGCGTCCCACACGGAGGCGGTTACGCTCTGCAACAGAACCGTTCGCGGACGCGCCTGTTGGATCGCCGTGATTTCGAGCGCAGCACGGTTAAGGTCATGGTTCACAACGCCCACTGCTTCCGCGCAGGCCGGCCGGTGCATGATGCTGCCGGCAAAATCGCTCTGGGGATCAAAGGTGCGTTCCCACACCCAGATGGTCGTGGCGCTTTGGCCATGCGCAGCCGCCTGCCAAAGCGCGGCGCGGATGTGCGTGGCGGGCACGAAACCTGTGTCACGGTCGGCAATGAGATGATTCTCTGTGTTGAAAACGGGCGCATCCAGCACCGAGCGCTGCAAGTCACACGCCATCGCGTTCAATTGCCAGCCTTGCACGACTTCGCCGTCACTGACGCCGTAAAAGTTCACCGAGTCGTTGCCGTTGATGTTGCTGAAACCGCCGAACAGAGTGGCATCGACGCCGTACTTGATTTCGCCCTCATTGAGCATTGTCCAGGTCATGGCTTTGGCGTGGACCGGCAAGCCAGGCGCAACTTCGTGGATCGCGTCAGCCAGCATCTTGTGCCAGTCCGCAAAGAACTCCTGGTTGAACCGGATGTAATCCATCCAAAGCACCGGCGTTGGGCGCAGGCCGAACGGATTCGGGAGCGGCACTCCGGCAAAGGATGTGAAGTTGGAGCCGCAGAGCGCATTGAGACTCGCAACATTCTCGTGGCGCTTTTCGAGCCAGACCTGCCACTGCCGCTGCGCTGGCTCGCACGGCTCTTCTTCATTCACCGGCTCGTTTGAGAGACAGATGCTGTGCAAAGCAGGATGGTCCTTGATAGGTGGAATCAGTGTGGCAATGAAGCGGCGCAAGAGGTCCCGCCCTTCGGGCGCGTGGAGACAGTATTGCAGGAATCCCTCACGATGCTTGCGCAGGTGTGGCCATTTCACCAGCGCCCAATCCGGGAAGTAGTGCGGGCTGATGAGCAGGCAGACGGCGACGCCGGACTTCTGTGCACGGTCCAGCGTTTGTATCAGAGAACGCACCGGAGCGTCGTTGGCCTGGCTTTCACGGGGAAGCACCGCGCTGGGGCCGACTTCGATCTGGATGATGTTCGCCCCGTAACCAGGCCACTTCTCCATGTCGTTCACGACCTGGCCGAAGTGTCCGTAACCATTGAAATATACGGGCCGCTCCACGATCGCACTACCGGGCATCCGGACTGGCGTGAGAAAGGAACTACTCTTCACAATGGGACGCTTGTCGCCCGTCCAGCGCGGCACGACAGCAAATTGCCGCTGCCCGGCAAGCGCCTCTTTGAGCTCCCGACTCAGCCGCACGGCCATCGACTCCATGTCAGCGACTTGTTCCAATGCCCGCCGGACTTCACCGCGACGCGCGTCTTCCTCGGCATAACCAACAAAGTTCTCCAGGACTGTAGCCGTCACTCGCGGATAGGATGTATCCTGCCCCTGCGCCTGTACCGCCTTCAGGTCCGCTTGAAGCACGGGCAAACGACTTCTTAAGACCGCCAGCCGGTTGAGAGCATTATTGGCGGAGAAGAATCGGACTGGCGCACGGGCCGCAATACCTTCCTTGTTCTCCTCTTCCAGACGCACCAACAGCGTGCAAGGCGCATCGCTGCTTGACGAGGTTTCCCCTTTAACCAAGACGCGCCACACACCTGCAGCAAGGTTTACAGGCTGCCGAAACGATTCGCCGACATTCAATGCCGCCGAAAACGTGCCTGCCACAGCACGTGAATTGTTCAGCGTAAACGCCACGACAAACGGCCCATCGCCCTGGATCACCGTTTCCGCCTCGTCGGCTTCCAAAAACAGCCCGGCCTGGAGACCTTCTCCGATCGGATCAACAGTGGGGACCGTGCCCTCCTCCAGCTTCACATCATCAATCCATACGCCGGGAGTCACGCTCTCGGTGTTGATGCGCAGCGTGAAATCACAGTCCTTCTGGCCAGGCGTGAAGGTCTTCGCGATGCGATGCCACTGCCCGCCCGTGGCTCGGGCCTGAACTCGGAACTGCCAATCGCCGCCTCCAATCAAGCTCACGATGCCAGGCGCGTCCGACTTCACCCATGCGCTCATGGTGTAGGGCTTGCCCTCGACCAGCCTAGCCGGTTGCGTGCGCCAGAGCATGCCATAGACATTCGCCCCGAAGGCGCTGCCATTGGTGATCAGGAGCGATTGTCCGCCGCGATGCGCGTTGGTGCGATCAATCACGCACGCGGCATCCGTGTTGCGCTTGTCCCATTGCCAGTCGGTCGGGATGCCACTGGGCGTGGTTTTCTCGAAACTTGGATTAGAAAGGAGATTCGTTCCGCACCGCAGTGCTTCGACCACCACCGCCTTGAGGTGGACGGTTTCTGGGGCCGATGCGTTGTCCGCGGCCGAGGCCCCAACAGGAGCCAACGCCAATCCAACCATGACGGCAATGCTAGCCAAGACTGCGGCAGCAATCGGTTGGGTGAGGAGTTCACAACGGGCGAAGGGTGGCAACGGAATATTCATGGGGGTCTCCTTCCAAACAACGCCTTTGGTAGCCGTCCTCGTTGCTCGTCCAGTTCCCGTGAGACACAGAAGGCTCGCGGCAAACAACATCCATGCTCGCCGCCTATTAGATAACGCCGCACAGTATCGTCTCCGCGACCGTGCTCGCCAAGTGCGTTGGCAGGACGGGACATGTCGGCGGCGGATTGCCGTGCACGGCGGAACGCGCGGCGGTGCAGTGTCACTGGCGCCAAGCGCACTGACGGAAAGCGCCGTAAACAGGCAGTCGGTGCGGCGCGAGTCGGCAACGATGGTTTTGGCGTTCAGACTGCTGAACGAAATGAGGAAGCAGAAGGTTACCAAGTTATCGCGCTCATCGCGGCCGCAGGTGGCGCTTTGCCGCCTCGACGATGCGCGTCAGCTCGCGATCAAGCTCCGGCGCGAGCGGCTGCGGATGGTGCGTTTCCAGAAGGTGCTGCTTCATCCGGACGCAGCGCTCTTCGGTGGCCACGGCGCCGCCGTCGAGCCAAGCCTGGAAGAACTGGCGGTCGAGAATCTGCGGGAACCAGAGCTCCTTGCGGAAGCGCGCCGCGGTGTGGTTTGTGTCTATGAACGTGCCCCCGGGCCCGAGCTGAGCCACCAGGTCGAGCGCCAGCGCCTCGTCGCTGAAGTCCAACTCGCGCTGGCAGCTTTCGACGTAGCGGATCACTTCGTGCTGCAGGACTAGCATGTCGAGCGAGGTCGCCTGGTCCACTCCGCAGATGCCCATGTGGCCGAAAATGTCCGCGCCGGCCGCCGCGCCGTACGCCAACGTCACGCCGGCTTCCAGGCCGGCTTGAGCATCCGGGCGCTTGGAGTCGGACAGCCCCACGTTGATGTAGACGGGCAAGCCGTAGCTTCGGCCCATCTGCGTCATCGCCACACCAAAAATCGCCTGCTCCGGCCCGCAGAAGATCATCTGCGTCGTGCGCATATCGAAGGCGTGGCAGATCCCGCCGTAACACACGGGCATGCCGGCGGCGATGAGCTGCGTGATGCAGACGCCGGCCAGGATCTCCGCGTTCTCCACGGCCATCGTCCCCGCGAGGCCCATTGGCGCCGAGACGCCCATCTGCGCCATCGGGCCAATCGGGACCGGCAGGTTCAGCCTGGCCGTCTCGTACAGCAGATCAATGCCATCGAACGGGAAACGCAGCGGACTGATCGGCTCAAGAAACGGATAGCACAGCGGCCGTTCCGCCGCGCGCCGCGTGTCCCCGCGCACCGCGACGGCAATCTCATTGAGGAACCGCGCCGAAGCGCGGTCATGATACCAGAACGTGATCGGCTTGGTGGTGTGGCGCAGCAACTCAGCCATGACCGCGACCGCGCGCCATTCTGGCGCAGCGTCCTGCGGGTCGGTCATTGCGCCAACGATCGTCAGCCCAGGGAGCGCGTCGCCGAGGACGGCGGCCGTCGCGACATCGCGCAGAGCGGCGTAGGGCCGCTGTTCGCCCGGCCGATCAACCCACAGCGCCTCGCCGGCGATGCTGTTGTAGTTGCGCTTGCCGGCGCCGAACTGTGCCTTCTTGTCCACGTCGCGTCCGTACAGGGTGAAGCGCTTGCCGGCCGATTGCAGGCAGCGTTCCACCAGCGCCGGGGCGATGCGCACGCGTTTGGCGGCCGTATCCACGCTGGCGCCGGCGCCGGCGAAACGGCGCAGCATGTCGTCGTGCGGGACGTGCACGCCGGTGCGTTCGAGGATGGCGAGCGAGGCCTGGTGGATGCGCTCGATCTGTTCGGGAGTTAAGACTGTCGCGTGCATGCGAATCCCCTGTCCGGCGGCCTCACTTGGCAAGGTGCATTGATTACACGCTCACAGCATACACCCGGTCTCCGTGATGCGCGCTCGTCAGCCGCTACGGAGTCCTGGGAGCCAACGCCACCCGAGAGCCGATGAGGTTGTCCCGGAAGTCGGGAAGGCGCCTGAAACGGAGCGCAGATAGGCAGTGCCTGTGATCGACGTACCAGGACCCGCCCCGCAACACGCGGAGCTGGCCTTCGGGCGGGCCTTGCGGGTCTACAACGGCTCCCGGCTTGTAAGCGTCGAACCAGTTCTGGCACCATTCCCAAACGTTGCCGTGCATGTCGTACAGACCGAAGGCGTTCGGTTCCTTCTGGCCGACCGGGTGCGTTTTGCCGCCGCTGTTCGCGCTGTACCACGCGGCTCGCCCCAAATCGGCCTCGGTAACCGCCACCCGCGGGTAGCCTGCACTAAACGCCAACGCCTACCCCTGAAAGGATACCGCGATACCATTCCACGGACGCCGGCTAGACAAACAGGCCAAGAGCACCGTCCAGATGACGCGACACCATCATCGTCGAGGTGCTGCCTGCCACCCGACGTATAGGCGTAAAAGATTGACGCCCCAGTTTACGCCACTGTTGACGCCCGGTTTTACGCTACCCGGTGGTTCCCTCGGGGACCCGGATGCCGTGTTCTTCAAGTACACGGTGCAGGTAGGCCGCTGACGCAGAGGGCTCGGACTGGGGCGAGCCGCAGATAGTCCGCGGTGGGGGAGATACTCGTCGTCTCACTGTGTTGCGCCCCTGCGCTGCAGCCTACTCCTGCCCTACAAGCCTGCCGATCAGCGCGGG
>JAPLOD010000071.1 GCA_026692735.1 Planctomycetota bacterium
CTTCGTTTCCTTCGGATTTCGGATTTCGAGCTTCAGCGTTGGGATTTGGTGCTTGGTCTTTGGGATTTCGCCTTTCGGCTTTATCCTGAATCCACCCCACCAGCCGCTTCAACCCCGCCCGCCTTTCCTTCACCGTCATGACCGCTTCCACGGCCTCCGTGATTCCGCTGATCCTTCTCCACTTCGCATGTGCGCCGTTGCCGTTCCCTGAACCCTGGCCCCTGCCCCCTGAACCCTGTCCCCTCTTTCGGTGAAGCCACGCACGCCACGCCTCCGCCAGTGCGCGTTCCCGCGACCATGCCCTGTACCGCCCCGGCCAATTCAGCCCCGCCTTCTGATGCGAAATCCCGAACCCCATACCATCCCTCCCGTCGCATACGCGACAACCTGAAACGTGAAACCTGAAACCTGAAACCTGAAACTTGAAACCGCAGTCCTTCTACCTATAGCTCATTCTGTTGACTGACAATTCTTGCACACCATACAGGACAACGACTTACAACGCCAAAGTGTTGACTTACGTGTTGATCAACACCTCACTGTTTCCTTTTGACCACCTTCCGGACGGAGCCGGTGGAACGTGAAGTGACGGTCTGGTGATGCTGTCACGCCCTGTGCCTTGGGTCGCGGCTTGTGCCGGGCTGTTGGTGCCACTGTCCGCAGACAGTGCCGGCGCGCCGTAGGACATTTTGCCAAATTGTCTGTTCCCCGCCCGATGCAACAACCGCAATCCGGCAGAATGGCGCGTGCAACGTGAAGCGCCGCCACACAGCCGTGTCGCCCCTCGTCGGGGTGCCACGCCATCCTTGGCGTGCGCAGCGGGCGGGTGGGCGCGGTCTGACGGGCGACACTTGATCGCGGTTTGTGCTGTTCATGGGGTGGCATCGGCTTGGGCAGTCTCGGACCGATGCGGGCCGTCGCCTTGTGCTTCGCAGTTGAGCGCGTACAATACACAGTGTTATTCAACGCAACTGGGGCAAGTGGGCGGAGGCATGGTATGAGCGATGTACTGTCAACGCTGCTGCAGATGGCAGGTGTGTTTGTCGCAACGCTGTTCCTCTGTGACCTCTATAACCGAAGCCTTGGCAGACGAGTACTGCCTGGACGAAAGGGCATTCCAACAGGCGCAATCGCGCTGCTCGGGGTGGGCGCACTGATCGGCGCTGCTCTCATTTTGTACGCCGTGCAGATCACCCACAAGATGGGAGAATTGGGCGGGGCCGTGAAAGAGCTTCGATTTGCCTTGTATCTGGCGCTGGCTTTTTTCTGTGGGGTTTTCGTCTTGGCATCAGTGTTTTGGGTGTGGGCGATCAGGAATGCGGACAGAACGTGCTACTGTTATCTGGTTCCAAGGCACCTTGTCGTCGAGGCAATCTGCTCGGTCATGCAGCGGCATGGATTCGAGTGTGCTGCGAAGAAAGGTATCGGACGGACAATAGTGGCGACGGGACAAGGCAGGGCAGTCGTGACTCATTTGCTCGGGGGGTGTCGGATCGTGGTTGACCGCAGACTACACGACGCCAGAGCCGGGCTCCTTGGGGAAGTTGTGGAAGCTCTTCGCGCGGAGCGACCTGAGTAAGGCTGCTGCCACTGTCCGCCGCCAGTCCAGCTCCCCCTACTTGTCCAGGAACTCCCGCACCTTCGGTGCGATGCGTTCGTGCGCGTCTTCGAGCACGTAATGCGCGGCGTCTTCCAGCCGCATGACCTCCGCCGCCGGGAACCGTTCCTGCCACCCCTTCAGGAAGCTCGCGTTGAAGCACCAGTCCTTCATGCCCCAGCAGAGCAGCATGGGCCGGTCCTGGAACTGCCGCAACGACGCCTCGATTTCCTTCAGCAGCGCCCACGACTGATGCCGCGGACCGGCCGGAATGTCCTGCACGAACCGCAGGTTGGCCACCCGGCTGGCCCAACTGTCGTACGGGGCCAGGAAACCCGCGCGGACCTGCGGCGTGAGCCGCTCCTTGTGCGCCACGGCCATGGAGAGCGCGCCGCGCGCGAACGCGTTGAGGCCGCGGATCGCCACGGCGCCGAAGAGCGGCAGGCGGCACAAGGCCAGTTGCCAGGGCATGTGCTTCGAGGGGAACGCGGCCGTGTTCAGCACCACGAGCTTCTTGATGCGCTGAGGCCTGATCGCCGCCGCGCCCATCCCGATCGCCCCGCCCCAGTCGTGCATGACCAGCGTGACCTCCCGCAGCTCCAGCCGCGCGAACAGGTGGTCAATGTTGGCGATGTGATGGGCCAGAGTGTAGGCGTAGTCCTGCGGCTTGTCGGACAGCCCGCAGCCGATGTGGTCCGGCGCCACGCAACGGTACTTGTCGCGTAGCGCCAGCACTAGGTTGCGGTAGTAGAAGCTCCAGGTGGGGTTGCCGTGCAGCATGACGACGGCCCGGCCCGGCGTGCGGGGGCCTTCGTCGAGATAGTGGAGCCGCAGGCCGCTGTCCCCCAGTTCGAAGAAATGCGGCTCGAAGGGGTACAGTTCCTTGAACGCGGATAGCTCGGCCACGGCGGCCCCCGGGCTGCCTCTACTGTCACCGATGTACACCACTGGAGCGCCACTAACCCCCGGCTTCAGCCGGGGGGGCAGGGCGGCTGGCAGACGAAGACCCCCGTTTACGGGGGTTGTTCGCCGTGGGTTAAGCCCTTGCGCTGCCAACGTAACCATCGTGAACGATGGTTCAGGTTCTGCGTTATTGCTCCCACCCCCGGCTGAAGCCGGGGGTTAGCGGGTTACTGCCCAGCAGATCGGTAACAATAAACCTACTGGCTATCAGCTTGCGGTTGCGCCGGCCAGTGCCGTTGCCAATAGCCAATAGCCAAGAGCTAAGAGACTGTTTCAAAACCCGCACGACGCCAATCGTCGTGCGCAGATCAGGCCGGCAGCCAAATCGTGAAAGGCTTGGAAATGTTTCCCAGACTTTTCGTAGCAGATCTTCAGGCGGCGGTTGTGTCCGAACCAAGCCAGCGTGCGCTCAATCACGTAACGGAAACGGCCCAGACCGCTTCCGTGTTGCTGGCCCGCCTTACGCTGTCCGGGGCGAGCCATCAGTGCGGTGATGCCGCGTGCTTTTGTGCCCTGGAGATTTGTCGGGGTGCCGTAGGCCGCGTCTCCCTGGAAGATATTCGGGCGATGACAAGGGCGTCCGCTCGTGCCCTTGATCCACGGAATCAGGTCGAGCAACGCCAGAGCCGGGATCGCATCATTCACGTTTGCCGGAGTGGTCCGAACGATCAGCGGCAGGCCCTCCGCTTCCACGATTACGTGGCGTTTGCACCCGTTCTTCCCTCTGTCCGTCGGGTTGGGGCCTGTGTGGTCCCCCCAAAAACAGCGCGCACCGACTGGCTGTCGATGATCGCCCGATTGAGGTCGATCTCTCCTTGGCGCCCCAGGCGATTCAACAGACGTCGATGCACCTCCGGCCAAACGCCAGCCAGGGTCCAATCGCGCAGCCGTCGCCAGCAGCTCACGCCGCTGCCACAGCCAAGTTCCTTCGGCAATAGATTCCAAGCCGAGCCGGTCCGAAGGACGTACGCAATTCCGGTCAGCGCTGCTCGGTTTGGGATCGCCGGCCGGCCGCCTTTCGGCTTCGGCACGGGCGGCGGCAGGAGTGGTTCGATTTCTTTCCAGAATTCGTCGGGAACTAACGAGAAGGCCATGGCGCTGCTCTCCAGTGGCCCCCCACGTACTAAGTTTCGTCAGTTCTCGGTTCATGCTTTAGGGTTTTGAAACAGTCTCTAAGAGCCGCAGTTCACCACTTCACGCCCAGCATCAGGCAGTTCAGCCCGGAGCCGATGCCGAGCATGGCGATTCTGGTATCGGGCGGCGGCGGCGATTTCTCAATGCCCAGCGCCATGGCCATCGGCAGCGCCACCGAGCCGGTGTTGCCCAGGAATTCGACCGTCGAGAAGTCCTTGTGCGGATCAAGCTCCAGCGAACTGTACAGCATGCGCCTGTGAGCGCTCCCGACCTGGTGGCAGAAAATCCGGTCCACCATGCTGTTGGTCCAGCCCAGGAGCGCCTGCGTCCTGTCCCACGTGTAACGCGCCAGCCGGCAGCCTTCGTGCAGCAGCGTCTCGGAATCGGTGACCATGTTCCCCGCGTTGCCGTGACACAGATGGTGGAACTCCGTCGCGCACCGCGTCGCCCCGCCCAGCAGCCGATGCCCGAACCTGGAGACATGCTCATGCGTCATCACCCGCGCGCAGGCGCCGGACCCGATGGTCAGCGACGCGAACGCTTCCTTGATGTTGTCGCGCGTCGGGTTGGGATGGTTGAGCAGATCGTCAATGGTTGATTCCACGAGCTGGCGGCTGCTCTCCCCGGCCACGATCAGCCCGCGGTTGATCTGCCCCAGCTCGATCATGTTCGCCAGCGTGACCATGCCGTTCAGGAAGCCCAGACACGCATTGGATATGTCGTAGATCGTGGCGTCCTTGGCCAGCCCCAGAGCCTGGTGCACGAGCGCCGCCGTGGCCGGTTCGAGGTAGTCCCGGCACACCGACGTGTGCAGCAGGCACTCCACCTCGCCCGGCTCAACGCCCGCGTTCTGCATGGCCAGAGCGCCCGCGCGGGTGCTCACCTCGCTGGGCTTGGTGCCCTCGTTCCAGAAACGACGCTCCCGGATGCCGCTCATCATCTCGAGGCGGCCAAACGGAAGCTTCAGCTTCTTGTACAGTGCCTCCAACTTCCCCTCTATGGCCGCAGAGGTGATGACATTCGGAGGAAGTACGTAGCCAAAGGCTTCCAGGCAAACGTGCTTGTACAACATCGCGGTGTCTTGGTTTCCCAGGCCGGTGTTGCTTGGAAGTGAAACAGAGTATCACACCGCCGCGGATTGTAAAGCAGCAACGGCCACGGATTCCACTTTGCCTTTTCCCGCGTTGGCCTTAGAGCTATTGTTGGCTATGCGCATCGTCTTCTGTGGAACGCCCGACTACGCCGTGCCGTCCCTGCGACGCCTGGTCCAGCTCGCGCCCCGGCACGAAGTCGTGGCGGTGGTCTCGCAGCCCGACAGGCCCAAAGGCCGGTCGCACACGCCCGCCCCGCCCCCGGTCGTGGCAGCGGCACGCAGTCTGGGAATCCCGCCGGACCGCATTTTCCAGCCGCGCTCGATCAACTCCCCCGATGTGCTCGCCCGCCTGAAGGCGCTCTCCCCCGACCTCCTGTGCGTCGTCGCCTATGGTGGCCTGCTCAAACGCGACGCCCTCGCCCTGCCGCGGCTCCGCGCCATCAACGCGCACGGCTCGCTGTTGCCCAGACACCGCGGCGCGGCGCCCATCCAGGCCGCCCTGCTGGCGGGCGACGCCGAGACCGGCGTCTCCATCATGGAGATCGAATTGGCCCTGGACGCCGGCCCCGTGCTGCTCAAGCGCCCCATCCCCATCCAGCCGGACGACGACGCTGGCACGCTGCACGACAAGCTGGCCGGCTTGTCGGCGGAATGCTTCGCTGAAGCTGTCGCGCTGCTCGAAGCCGGCATTGCCGTCTTCACGCCGCAGGACGCGACGCAGGCATCCTACGCGCCCAAGCTCGGCAAAGACGCGGGACGGATTGACTGGAGCGGCAGCGTGGATTTCCTGCTGCGCTTTGTCCGTGCCATGAACCCCTGGCCCGGCGCCTGGACGGCCGTCAGGCTGCCCGACGGCTCTCGGAACATGCGCCTGCGCGTGGTAAGCGCCGAGCGTGGCGCCGGCGTCCGGCCCTCATTCCGTGGGCAGGGCGGCGCGGTGTGCGGCGCGGGCTGCCAGCCGGCGACGATAGGCGCCGGGCACGTGGGCCGCGCCGGAGACGAGGCCGTCATTGTAGTGGGCTGCGGCGACGGCGGCTTCCTCGCCGTGCGCCAGCTCCAGCCCGAAGGCAAGCGCCCCATGAGCAGCGCGGAATTCCTGCGCGGCGCGGGCCGGGCATTCGCCGACGATTCGCGCTGGGAGTAGAAAGCCGGGAGAGTTGAAGCCGCGGATGGACGCAGATGAACGCGGATGTTGTCCCCACGTTTCCTATCTGCGTTGATCTGCGGTTCCACCGTCACGGAGCAACTCCACGAACTGCAGGAGTTGCCGGTTGCCCGACCATTCCACAGGTGGTATGCTGCGGTAGAGGAAGACGACTATGGGAAGCGTGCATAAGGTAGCAGACGTGAAGGTCTTGCAGGGCTACCGCCTGGATCTCACGTTTGACGACGGCAAGAGGGGTGTGGTCAGCCTCTCGCATCTCGTCGGCAAAGGCGTCTTCTCGGCGTGGACGGACTACAGCGTTTTCAAGGGCGTGCGGATTGGCGCGGCTGGGGAGCTGGTCTGGGGCGAGCAGGTTGACCTATGCCCCGATGCACTCTATTTGCGGGCCACGCACCAGTCGCCGGAGGAGGTCTTCCCATCTCTTAGACGGGAACACGCCCGTGCCTGAAGTCTCGCGCTTCTTCGGCGTTGTGGTCAGGATGTTCCATGATGACCATAACCCGCCTCATTTCCACGCCTGTTACGGAGACGAGCACGTGCTCATCGAGATCGGCACGCTCTCGTCGTCCGCAGGCCCCGCCGCCACGCGTTGGCAGCCGGTACCCGAAACCCTGAACCCTGAACCCCTTGCTGTTACGCGCCCGGGTCCAGCGGGCGATCCCGTTCCCGGTCCACGATGCAGAAGAAGCCGAACGGCTCCGGCCCCTCGTTGTGCAGTTGGTGGACGGCGAGGGGCGGCACGTACGCCAGGTCGTGGGGCTTCAGGACGTAGCGCCGGTCGTCCACGGTGAGCTGGCCCAGGCCGCGAACGGCGACAATGCAGTGCACGTGCTGGTGCTTCTCCCGGCTGGAGAAACCGCCCGGCTGGATCTCAAAGTAGCGCACCTCGAAACCCGACTCCTCGCCGCTCTTGCCGAACAGCTCCACGCGCGAGATGTCCTTGAAGGGAATGCGTTTCTCGCCTTTGTACTCCACGCGAGCGCGCCCCAACCAGTTCCACGACGGCTCGAACGGAACGTGCCTGTAGCCGGCCGTCTCGCGGTGTTCCTGCGCTTTCAACGGATCGGTCCGCGGCTGCGGCGCCGCCAGGCGCTCGCCGAAGTGTTGGCGCACCTTGTCCAGGAACAGGCGGGTTGAGTCGGTCAGGTTCGCGCTGTGGCTGAGCAGCGCGCCGCCGCACATGAACACCGCATCCGCGCCGTACGTCCTGGCCATGCCGCCGATATTGTCGAACTTCATCCCGCCGGCCGGCGCAGGCCAGCTTGGCGGCAGCGTGCCCAGCGGGGCGCGCAGACGCTCTCCGATCTCGCGGCACTGCTGCTGGCTGAACGTGAAGCGCCCGCCGAAGTTCGGGAAGACGGAGATATCCGTCCCCGCCAGGCGGAAGAACGTGCCCAGCAGGATGCCCGGCTCGATGCCGTGCCGCTTGTCCTGGAAGAACGTGCCCGAGAAGGTGGGATGCGACATGAGCACCAGACTGTACCTCTGCGCCAGCGTGCGCACGGCGTCCAGGCCGAGGATGAAAGGCGCCACGAGAATGCCGCGGATGCCGGTCCGCAGCACCATCTCCACGTGGCGGTCGAGCTGCTCCAGCGGAACGGAGATGTTCGGGAAATACAGCGTGTTGCGTCCGGTCTTGGCGTTGGCCTCGGCGACCGCCTCCTGGCAGACCCTCACGCGCGTGGCAAAGGCGTCGAAGCTGTCTTCCGCCAGGTTGTGGTCGTCTTTGATGATGTCGCCGCCGCCCAGGGCAAACGCGCCTGCGATGGCCGCGAGTTGCTGCGGACTGGAGCCGCGCGGCTTCAGCGCCGTGGCGATCG
>JAPLOD010000072.1 GCA_026692735.1 Planctomycetota bacterium
AGATTCAAAGCTACGCCGTCGGCAACGACGTTTTGACCGCTATGATGGAAGAGCGCGCCAAACTGGAATGCAATGCGCGGGTCGAGAGCGCGGGTCGCTGTCCCTACTGCGCGTCACAGCGGACGTATCTGGAGGCACAGATCACCCGGATCGAACGCCTGTCGCCCAGCGGGCCAGTGCTGCTGGAAGAGCAGCACGCGCGCTGCCGAGCCTGCGATGGCTCTTTTTCCCCCTCAAGTCAGAGATTGGGCGTTGCCGAGCGAGTGTGCGTTGACGCCACGAGCGGCGGAACGGCTGGCGCGGGAGTCGGCAGATCACAGCGACGCTGCTGTGGCGGAGGCTTTGCGGCGGGACTGGGGTGTGCGGTTGGATGGCACGCAGGTCCAGCGGTGGGCGAACGCCTTTGGGAAACGGCTGGCGGGGGAACGTGATGCGGAAGTGCGAGCGTCAGAGAGCGGCATACGACCTGCCCCGCCAGCGAATCCGGCGGCACTGCTGGTCATAGGGCCGGATGGGGGCCGAGTACAGATGCGCGACCGCGACCCGGAAAGTGGCAGTCGCTGGCGTGAAGACAAAGTGTTCACGGTGACCTCGTATGTGCCAGGCGACGGCCAGGAGCTGAAGCCGGAACCGCTGGTGACAACGCATGTCGCCAGCATGGAGAAGACGGAGGTGTTTGGTCGGCTGGCGCGGGTGGAAGGGGAACGGCGGGGGTGGCGGCAAGCGCAGCAGGTGATCGCGATAGCGGACTGCGGGAACTGGATTGATCCGCTGCTAGAGCGGGAGTTCCCTGAGGTGCCGCGCATCGCAGACTGGTACCACGTCGACGAGCAATTGCATGACTGTGCCAGAGCTGCGTGCAGCCAGGACGCGGGTCAGGCGAAAGCGCAGGTCGAACAGTGGTTGTCGCTATTGGCGGCTGGCCGGGCAGCCGACGTGCTGGCGCGACTGCAAGTCGAAGCTCAGCGCTTGGGCCGTCCACGCGCCACGGACAAAGAGGACCATCCACGCCGCATCCTGGCACAGGCTGTGGGATACTTCGAGAAGAACCAAGGCCACATGAATTACCCGGAGTACCGGCGCAAGGGTTGGCCGATCGGCTCGGGGAACACGGAGGCCGGCGTGAAGCAGTTCAACAAGCGGGTGAAAGGCTCAGAGCGGTTCTGGAGCGAGAACGGTGTAGAGGCCATCCTTGCTCTGCGTGCTTTGTGGTTGTCGCAGGACGGTCGCTGGGACTGCTACTGGTCCAACCGCCCCGCCTACCCCAGACGAGCCGCCTTAAACGTCATGCACCCGGCGAAGGCCCGCAGTGCTCCCAGCCCATACCGGCCGGTGATGGCGGGCACCTACTCATCGTCGTCCTCCGGCTCCTGGTCGGACGGCTCATCCGGCCAGGTTATTGCCCCGACGCGACAGGTCGCGACAGCCTGTGCCAACGAGCGGTCTCTTTGGGGCGAGATCTGGCGTCTCCTGCCGGAACTGTCAGGCGTCGGACCGTATCCGAACCGTCTTGATCTCGTACGGGCGGAAATGGAGATCCGCAGCAGCTTCCGACGCGCGCTCAAGCAAGTCCGCAGCGCGGACACGATCCGGGGCAATGCCCGTCACTTGGTCCTTTGCGGCAACACCGTACGGTTCATGGAGTCTGACTACCAGGTCGTCGCCGTCCTCCGCGCGCTTGACCGCGCTGATGGCGACCGCCTGGTTCTCGTGCGTGAGGAAGGAGTGCGCAGGCGGCAGCGACGGCGTGCGCGCTGAGTTCGCGCTGACGGCAATGAATGGCGCATTGAATTCCCGGCCAAGCCGGACCGGGTTGACCGTCCGCAGTTCGCCCGTGCCCGACGAGACGACGGCCTCGAACACATGCGATCCCACCTCGCGCGCTCCCTCAATGTCCCAGGCCGCCATGGAGATGCACGGGCTGCGCAGCACCGTCATCCGGAGCACGCCGTCCGCCAGCCGATGGCAGGGAGTTCCCTTATTGGCGACCGTCACCCAGAGGTCTTTGTCGGCGTTCCGGCAGGCGACGAAGTTGAGCGCCGGCCAGTCGCCGTTGGGCCGGGTGTGGATGCCGAAGTCGCCCTCGTAGCGTTTCCTGGGCAGGACACCGAACGGGATCTCGTAGGTGGCCTCGTCGTTGGGCGTTCGGAACGCCAGCGGGAAGACAAGCATCAACCGGCCGTTGTGGGTGTCCCAGTTCACGGTCATCTTGAAATGAACACGTTTGACGCCCGCGTAGACGGTGATTTCCTGCCGCCAAGTGATTTTGCCTATCTGGCGTTCGTGCTGGATGCGGCGGTCGTTGAACTCGCCTTCGAAGACCGCGGTCTGCACGTCCCCGTTGCCGCTGAGCGTGCGCGTGGGACTCGAGAACTGCGCCACCGAACAGGAGAACGACGGCTTGGCCAGGGTTTCCCAGGGGCTGCCATAGTCTTCTTCGAACTGCAGCCCGCCAGCGCCTTGGCGCAGGATCGTCTCGCCGGTTTCCTTGTCTATGATCTCGGCGACGCCCTGGGCGTCGAGAACGACTCGATAGTACTCGTTCTCCAGCGCGTTCCCAACGATGGGCTGGATGACGGGGGGCGTGTTGGTGAAACGGTACTGAATCGCACCGTAGCCGAGCGGGGGCAGATGCAGGCCGGTCAGGCGGACGTTCAGCTTCCCGCCCACAGCATTGCGCACAGGAACGACGCCTGTGACGGCGACGCGCCGGCCGCCGGCGTCCGCGACCTCCACATCGAGCGCCGTTTCTCCCTGCGGGACGTCGAGAACGACATCAACCGGGGCCCCTTCGACGGGCCAGGGCAACGGGTTGAAGACCACGGCGGTTCGACGGCCGGCCGTTGCATTGGCGGCAACGTGTCCCGCGAGGGCGTGCGTCCCCTCTTCGTAAATCTGCCACGCGCCGCGTGCGATGTTCCGGCAGACACCAAGGAGTTCCTCGTAGGCTCCGTCACTGTGGCTTCCCGTGATGGCGTCGTGGAACTGCACGAGCGCCATCTGGTTCCAGAGCGATTCGAGCTTCCGCCGCGGGTAGATCATGCCCAGGGGCGCGGCAAAGGCAGCGAAACTCTCGGCGGCCAGGAGTATCTCTTCCAGCCGGCGGTTCCACAATTTGAGCTGAATCCGGCTCACATAGCACCCGGTGCAGACCGTCGCGGACTCTGGTCCCGGAAAGACCTCGCCGTTGCGGAGCTGGCCAGCGCGGAGTCTGGCCAGCCGCTCGCCGTCAATGGCCTCGACCAGTTCGGTCATGGTCACGAAGCGCAGATCGAGCCCCGCGCGCCGGCCGTGCTCAAGGAGTTCGGTCAGGGCGGCCGTGTTCTCCAGGTTCTCCTCGCCGGTAATGCGCAACACGATGGGGCCTGTCTCGATGGCCAGTATCCTGTCGAAGAGACGCCGGCGTGTCTCCTCGTCGCGAACGTTCTCGTTCGAGATGTCCATGCCGCGGAATCCGCAGGCCGGACAGCCCTCGCCCCCGCAGCAGAGCGGCGGCGAATGCGTACAGCCGCCGGGCGCGAAGACCTGTGGGAAACCGAGGTTCTCCCAGGTGGGCCGCACAAGCAGAATAGAGCCGTCCAGTCCGCGCCAGAACGGTGTTCCGTCGTCGAAGACGCGCGACGTGTTGGCCATGGTCCGGTAGTCGAACTGGTTCAGGATCTGCGGCATTTGGGCGCTGTAGCCGAAGAGGTCCGTGCCGCAGGCCACATGCGAGCGCGTCCCGAAGGTCCGTTCGCACCAGAGGATGCTGTACAGGTGGTTGCGGACGAGCGACTCGCCGCAGACCATGTTCAGGTCAATCAGCGTCTCGCCGCCTCCAGGGAGTTCGATCTTCCCGGCCGCTACCATCTGTTTGACGAGGGGCAGGAGATCGGGATTGCGTTCCAGGAAGAGCTTCAGCGGGAGAGATTGCTCGAACGTGTACCGGTAGTCGGAGGTGGATGCCCAGCGCACGGCTCGCCGAATCTGCTCCTCCTCAATGTCCGAGTATGGCCGGATGATCCCGTCCACCGAACGATAGTGTCCCCGGCAACCCCGCCGCCAGATAACGTCCATGTGGTTGTCGCAGAAGACGAGGACCTGCTTCATCGCGTGTTCTCCCTGAACGTCCGTGCACCATCCATCACCCCGCCGGAACCCACGTGCCCGCTGTCCGTCACTCCCGCCGTCTTTCCCCTCCGCCCTTCTCATCGCCACGACTGCGTTTTTCGGGGGACAGGTCATTGACCCGCAGGGGCGTGTTGCGTGGCACGACCCGCCACGCCGGATCCTCCAGCATCCCGTGGAATCCGCCAGTGATGCCCAACAGAACCTTCAGTGCATCGGCGGCTCGGGGGAACCCTGCGTCCACGCCGCACACCACGCCCAGGTAGGCCGAGTAGTCGTAGGACAGCCTGGGCTTCTCCTGCTTTGGAGCCTTGGTCAGCCTCGCATTCTCCTCGCCGAGCTTCTTCCAGTCCTCGTAGAAGATGACCTTCTTGTCGGGGCCCATCTCGCCGACGACCATCCTGTACGGTGCTCCCAGGAGCGGGTCGTACTCGCCAGGGTGGGTGAAGACGCCGACCTGCCAGCGGAGCTCGAAGTCGCGCGGCTTGGCCGCGTCGGCGTAGCCCAGCTCGGTCAGATGGTGGAGGCTCCAGATCAGGTAGTCGTGCTCCCACGGGGCGGTAATCATCCACTGCGGGTTTGCGGCTCCCTGGATGCGGGCGTCAGTCACCGTGCGGATGCCCCAGAAGCCCATCTTGTTGTATTCCGGGGGGCCGTACATCGTGGCGGCCATCTCGGCGAGGTTGTTGTGGATCCTCTCCTCGAAGTACTTGGCTTCCGGGTCGCCGTCTGGTGCGATGAAAGCGGCGTCGGCGATGTTCCGCAGGCCCCAGGCGTTGCCCCGGATCTGGTCGGACATGATGCCCTTGCCGTCCTGCCGCAGCACCGGCCACTGGGCCAGCAGGGCGTAGTTCCCCCAGAAGTACGCCTCTTCCAGGCAGTAGAAATCGCCGGTGACCAGGTAGGGCACGTAGGCGAACGATCCCATGTGGGCCACGTCCGGGCTGAGGTAATAAGGGTCCTCCTTGCCATCGGCCATTCGCTGCGGCGGCGGGGCTTTGCGGTCCGGCTGCCACAGCGGACGCTCCTTCTCGCCTTCCCGGTAGCCGCTGATCCAGAACTTCGGTCGCTCGTCCAGGGTCAGGATCCGCCCGGTCCTGGCGTTGCGGACGTGGATCGGCCAGGAGCCGGCCAGGTCGCCGTTGCCAAGCACGATCGCTTTCGCCCGCGGGTCCATGCTCAGCAGGTACTGGACGGTCCAGTTTGGGTACGGGCCAATCTCCGGCCGGCCGCCAGTCGTTGGCATGTACTTGGTCAGCGAGCCGGAGCCCATGATGTTGGTCTCAGTGCTCATGGCCCACTGGCCGACCATGGCTGCCAGGGTCTTCTCCGGGATGACGACCGACCGGTCGTAGTTGGGCAATGCCCCGCTCGCGCTGAGATAGGCCAGGTCGTGTATCACGGCGACCTGTGGCGGGGCGTCCGGCCACCAGAAGTCCCTCCGCCACCGGCTGAGACGGCGGTGGTTCACGTCTTTCTTCTCATAGAGGACCTTGCCCTCCTTGCCGAGCGTGATGGCCACGTCGTAGCCGATGTTACCCGCCCAGGTGTCCAGGCAGTTCTCGACCACGACGGAGACGCGGACCGCCTTGCAGCCTGTGTAGGCCCGCACCTGGAACTGGGCCCGCAGGTCGGGGTCGGCCTTGCCGTCCTTGTCGCCCAGCATGCCGTCGAGCAGCCACTCGGTGGCCACCGGCCCGGCCAGCCAGGTCCTGGCGCCCGCCCCGGCGGGATCGAGCAACTTGCGGGCACTGGCCGACCGCTCTGCACCATCGGGAAACTTCAGCGTGACCGTCGCGTCGAAGTCAGTCCTGAGCAGGTCTGCGGCCTGCACCGGCAACGGCTTTGCCAGTTGATCCTCGATGCCATCGCCAAGCGCTACCGTTGTCTCCCCGGTCAGTTCCGGGATAATCGCCGAAACAACCGCGAACCGGACCGAGCCATCGTCATACTTGCATTTGACGTCGGCCTGGACCGACGCCTTGGGGGCGCTGACGAGCACGCCCTGCTTGATGTCGCCCTTCTTGAAGACCTGGCCGAAAGTCACCACCACGCTCTTGGCCGGCTGCCCGGGCGGGGGACGCAACGTGACCCTGGCCGCCGGAGCGGCCGAGGAAGCCAAGGCCGACAGGCCCAGCGTGCACAGAATCATCAAGGCTGGTCTCAGGTGCGCGCTCATTGGTCCTCCCACACCATCCATCACCACCCCGACGGAGCTTTTCGGGGGGACGACTGCCGCCTACTCTTCTTCCGCCTCGATCGTTGCCGCGATGGCGTCTCGAAGCTGCACCGCCCTCTGCTCAGAAAGCTTCCAGAAGGTCAGGCCATCGGGAGCGTCCGGCGTGTCCGCCCAGGCGGAGAGCGCCCGGACGACTTGATCGCGGTCCCAGCCTTGACGGCTGGCGAGCAGGTTAAGGTACTCGATGTCCTGCTGCCCCCGCCGCGATGCAGGAAATCCTGCAGTTGCTTGACACTGGGCTCGGAAACGCCGATTCCGCCGCCATAGGTGGCCCAGTGTTCCCCCGCCACCCACTTCTGCCTGACGCGGGCTGTCGCAGCGATCTCAGGTAGAACGCTGCAGCACCACAGATTGCAGAGGCCGTCCCATAGTCCGCGCGCCATGTGCGGATTCGATACATCCACGCGATAATGCACCTTGACCGCCTTGACTCCCGACTCCTTCACCCCCTGCTGTCCCAGCGACAGGAAAAACCGGTTGGCGTCCACGTCGTCGTAGTCCGCGGGCTCATCGAGCAGCCAGTAGCATCTGCCGTTAGAGCGGCCGGACATGCCCAGTCCCGGTTCGAGGAAGAACGGGCACTTGTAGTAGTACTTGTTGTTAAGGAAGAACTGGAACGCCGTCGAGGTCCACCGCTGCTGTTCAAAATGCCGCATCATCTCGGCGACGACCTTCTTGTAGCCGGCGATGTACTCCGGTGCCACGGTCTCATCCAACCGCCGGCTCTTCTTGGCCCATTCCGCGAACGTCTTGCGATCGGGGAACTCGGCATGATCCGCATAGTACTGATCCAGGTTCATCGGCCAGTTCTCGTGGCACGGAAGGTAGAAATGCGTCAGCGGCGCATTCATGCAGGGGCCGTAGTAGCCGTTGGCTTCAGTGAAGGCCGAGCCGTCCAGGTACGGGCCGAAGCGCGCATCCCAGGCCGACCAGTCTGTGATATGGCGTTCAGCGCCTTCGCCGGCCACCGGAGGCGCCGCATCTTCGCACGTGTTGCCCGAATGCGTATAACGCAGGATGTTAAGCGTACAGCGATGCCTCTGCGCCAGTTGATAATAAGAGCGTTCAACCTTCAGATAGCGATCCGGTTGCCTGCCGATATCCACGCCGGCGAAGCGGCCGATGCCGCCGTAGGTGTTCAGCTCGACTGGCCAGGTGATCTCATCCGGCAGCGCAAACGGCCGCACCGTCAGCGCGAGACTGACTTTGGCCGGCTCCTTCAATGCCAGCGTGCTGATCGTGATTGTCCCGCGGTACTCGCCGGGCGCCGCCGTCTTCGGCACATACACGTCTACCCATACGGCCTGGTTCTGCTGCGCCTCGCCGACATTGTCCTTCGCGGGAATATCGAAGCTTTCGGCAAACGGCGCGCTCAGCGGCACGCAGGCATCCGCCACCCAGTTCGCCGCGCCGCCGGGATTCAGATACCACTCCCGGAACAACTCGACGTGTTTCGCGGCGGTGATCACGTGGCCCTCTGGTCCTTTCAGGTCGCTGATGACAAGTCTCACGTCGCTGACAGCGCCGGCCAAGCGCCCCAGGACCAACTGGAAGGCGGCGACTTCGTTCCGCGCTGCCTTCAGTTCCACGGCGCGCTTGCCTCTCCTTCCATCAACCTCACGCCACGTCCATGGAGCCTCTTTGCTCTGCGCCGGCGTGAGCGGGCTGATCTTCCGCTGGTCGTCAACTGCCCAGACCGCCAGCACCTGATCGAAGTTCCAGCAGTTCACCTCTGCGCCGGCCTTCTGCGTGATCTCCACGAAATGCCGCTGCGCAGGCTTGGGCACTTTGACCTTGAAATCAAGCAGTGGGCCCTGGTTGCCGGCCTTATCCACTGCGCGGATGGCTACGTGCCATGTGCCTGGTTTCAACGTCATCAGGCGCAGGACCTGTTTATCACCCGCCAGTCCAGGCAAGGGCAACGCGTAGCGCGGCAGTTCCAGGCCCTCGTCCCAGTTTGCCGCGGTGATCTTCTTCTCGGAATACCTGACACGGTATGCTTGAGCACACCCCTGCATGCCGTCATCGCCGGGGGCGATGAACTCAACGGCAATCGTGCCGCTGGCCTTCTCGGCGAGAGGTTCGGCCGGCGTCGGTGCGGGCGCGGCGGGCGGCACATGGTCTTCCGCCTCGCCGGTGACTTCGAGCCTTGGGGCCAATGCGCCGTCTTTGGCGTGGCGCGAGTAGACCTGAATCTCGAAGCTGGGATCGTAGACATACGGCTTCGGGTTCTTCTCCAACATGTACGCTTCCGCAACCTGGCCCTTGTCGTCGGTGAGTATCAGGCCGTAGGAGGCGCCGACGGCGATGGCGTGGACCAGTGCCGGAGCGATCGGGAACTTCACCCATCGGACGCCTTGCGCGTCGGTGTAACGCACAATCTGGTTGGGACCTGCGTGGGAGTATCGCAGCGCCGGATGCAGCCAGGTCACCGAGTAAAACCCGCTCGCTGGCCACGCCCACCAGTGCTTCTCGTCCGGGTTCTGCCCGTCCGCCGGGTTGGCGCGGCAGTTCCAGGACGGGGCGCCTGTCTCAGCCTGGCCCTCGG